>CANOCU010000016.1 GCA_947564645.1 uncultured Lachnospiraceae bacterium | reverse complement strand
GAGGATCTGGTGCCGCTCTACAATATCGCCAACGATATGGGGATGGAGTTTGCCACGGCTACGCTGCACAACTCCTTCTATTTCCGGAAGACCGATAATAAGATCGACGATAAGTATAAGGTGGCACAGAATTTCGAGAAGCTGATCAACGAGCTGTTAAAGAGCAAGTCGCCGAAGAAATGGTTCCGGGCCTACTTCAATCACGGCCTGATCAATTATATCTACGGCAACAAGAGACTCCTGCCCTGCGATATGTCCAGGAATGCTTTCTTTATCGATCCTTTCTGTGATGTGATCCCCTGCAACGGCATGGAGAAGAAGGCGGTCATGGGGAACCTGCGTAAGCAGGACTGGGACGAGCTGTGGAACAGCACACAGGCTAAGGAAGTCAGGGAATGTACGAAGAAATGCGACAGAAACTGCTGGATGATCGGTTCCGCGTCACCGGCAATGCATAAATATATCTGGGTGCCCGGCTGGTGGGTGATCAGGCATAAGTTCTTAAAAGGCGGCAAGTACAGTTTGAAGGAGAATAAGTTTATATGAGATTCCTGTATGTGGCTCCGCGTTATCATACCAACCAGACGGATATTATGAAGGGGCTGATAGAACATGGGCATGAAGTGTGTTTTATCAGCCATTATGCCGCTATTATCGAGGACTATTCTTATGTGACGCCGATTGTGCTTGGCTATTCCGCGCTGTACAGGCTGATTGACTACCTGTATGTAAAGGTGATCCACAGGGAGGATCCGGAGGCCATCGTCTTCAAGATCCAGCACGGGTTTCCGCCGATGCGCCGGTTGAAGAAGCTGATCTGCGGTTTTGCGCCCGATGTGGTGATTCTGCGGGAGCGGTCCGTCTATTCGATGGCGGCTTACCGGATCTGTAGAAGAAAAGGATATCCGTGTATCCTTTATAATCAGAATCCTCTGTGGTCGGAGCCGGAGAAGCGGGATCTGGCGCACCGCCTGGTGAGCAGAATGACGCCACAGTTAAGGATGACACCTGTTATTGGAAGGAAAGGGCCGGGCACGTCCATTAAGGAGAACGACTACTTCGTGCCCTTTGTGATAGAACCCCGGAGAGCGCCTAAGGAGCGGGATTACTTTGCGGACGGCAAGGTACATATCCTCTGTATCGGCAAGTATGAGATCAGAAAACACCACCTGTTATTATTGGGAGCGGTGGAGACGCTGCTTAAGGAGAGCCAAGATAACGATGGAATACAGGTAACACTGGTGGGAGAGGCGACCGGCCATTTCCAGAAGGAGTACTGTGAACAGGTCAGATGCTATGTGACGGAGCATCATATGGAAAACATCGTTACCGTGAAGACGAATGTGCCGCGGGACAGAATGGAAGAGGAATATCTGGCGGCGGATGTCTATGTGATTCCCAGTACCCGTGAGATGGCGTCGGTATCCCAGCTGGAGGCGATGAGCTATTCTCTGCCCGTGATCTGCAGTGATACCAATGGCACGGCCTGCTATGTGGAGGACCAGGAGACCGGATATTTATTCCGGGACTGTGATCCGGAAGACCTGACGGACAAGCTGCGGGGGATGCTGTCCGACAGAGAGCGGATGAAGCGGATGGGAGCGGCAGGATATCTGGCGTTGACGGAGAAATATAATTTCAGGACCTATTTTGAGACAATACAGGTGATGCTTCAGAAAATACGTTGTATATAAGGAAAAAGGGGCTAAGATGAAGCGCAAGATAAAAGATATCCTGGCAGCGATCGTCTATTTTCTATACGAAAAGGGCATCCTGCATAACAGAATAAAGGTTCACACGATAGATGAGACGATCGATGCGCTCCTGCATACCGATAAGAGTATGGTCCGCTTCGGGGATGGGGAGATCGTGATGATCAAAGGGGTCGATCTGATGCTGCAGAAGGCGGCGCCGGAGATTGCAGAAGGTCTCACCCGGATACTGGCTTATCCGGATGACAACCTGATAGTGACGATCCCGGGGATCTTCGACACCTTGTCAGACCACCGGAAGGCGAGCAGGCAGTTCTGGAGAGATCACTTGCTCTTTTGCCGAAAGACCTATGAAAAGTACTGTGATCCCAATAGGGTTTATTACTCGACTTTCGTGTCACGCTGTTATTATTACGGCAGCGATCACAGTAATTGTGACAGATGGTTTGCAAAAATAAGGAAAATATGGGAAAATAGAGACGTTGTTATTGTGGAGGGGACGAGAACCCATAACGGCGTCGGGAATGATCTGTTTGACAGTGCCCGCTCGGTCGAGCGGATCATCTGTCCGCCCAGGGATGCTTACGGAGCGCTGCCTGAGATTACAAAGGCCTGTCTGCGCTATGGAAAGGACAGGTTGTTTCTGCTTTCGATCGGTGTGGCAGCCAAGTTCCTTGCATTGAACCTGTTCCGGGAAGGGTATCGGGTACTGGATATCGGGAACATGGATCTGGAATATGAGTGGTATGTCAGACAGGCGCCGGACAAGATGCCGCTTGAGAAGCATGAGATCACCGGAGAGGCGGCCAACAGGGAAGCGGCGCGGCAGGATGCGGCATACGGCAAATATTTGGAGCAGGTGAAATGCTGGCTGTAGCGGGTATTTGGGTAGAGAGAGTATTATGGTAAGCAGCATCTTGCAGTGATTGGCATGCAGAGAGCACATGTGCAGAGGGAGTCTATGATCGACAGTAAGGAAACGTTACGACAATATTTGGCGCAGGACCGCCTGGCGTTAAACAGGCAACAGGATAAACGTCCGGGATTATGGAAGGACGAAATATGGAAATTTGAGATTCTGCTGCGCAAACTGGAGTATGATACCAACTGCAGAAAAGGATTGACTGCGAAACTGATCAGGAAATACCATGGCTTCCGCTTTCACCGTTTGAGCGTGAAGCTCGGGTTTACGATTCCGGTCAATGTATTTGCAGAAGGGCTTTCCATTCCGCATTACGGAACGATTGTCGTCCATGGAAACGCCAGGATCGGCAAAAACTGCAGGCTGCAAGAGGGCGTTACCATAGGAGCCACGGACGGGAGCCATGAGGCGGCAATCATAGGTAACAACTGTTATTTCGGGAGCGGCGCGAAGGTGATCGGTGCGGTTACGATAGCCGATGACGTAGCGGTGGGGGCTGGAGCAGTGGTGACAGGCGATATCCTGGAACCGGGTACTACCTGGGGCGGCGTACCGGCTAAGAAGATCAGTGATAAAGATTCGCACAGTAACTTATGCGGTGCGCTTTTTGATTAGGGTAACCCTTGATGAGGAAATGGAGTGATCACAGATGAACAGATCCGGAGAGAATACGCGGGCAGGAATGCTGAAGAAGCTTGGATATATTTTCGATAAGAGAGACAAGTGGAAGATCGGTATGCTGTTAGTCGCAGTGGTGATCGGGAGTTTTCTGGAACTCTTAGGCGTGACGATCTTCATGCCCTTTATTAATATCATTCAGGAACCAAGAGAGATCCAACGGAAATGGTATCTGAGATTCTTCTATGAGCTGTTTCATTTTCAGTCGCCCAAGAGCTTCTTAGCGGCGCTGTCGGTGGCTATTATTGTGGTCTATCTTGTGAAGAATGTGTATCTGATCGTGGAGAAAAGCTATATCTACCGCTTTTCCTATAATACACAGATGAGACTGTCTACGCGGCTGCTTGGCACTTATATGAAAGAGCCCTATACGTTTCATCTGAATAAGAATATTGCCACGCTGCAGCGAAGCTTACAGGAAGATACCTCTAAATTTATGCAGGTGGTCTTATACTCTCTGGAGTTGGTGGCGGAACTGGCAGTTTGTTTCGTGCTGGTTGTCTATCTGTTGTTTGTCAGCAAATCCATTACCATCATCGTTCTGGGGTTGCTAATGGTATGTGTGGGGTCGTTCCTGCTTCTGACGAGAAAATACAGCCGGAAGCTTGGGCAGGATAACCAGGGATACCAGGGCAAGATCTACCAGTGGATGAATCAGGCGTTGGGAGGCATCAAGGAGATCAAGATCCTGGAGCGGGAATCTTTCTTTACAGACGAGTATCGCAAATATTATGAGAAATTTGCCAGGGGGCTTAGAATAGCGAGAACAATCTCCATCCTGCCCAAGTATGCGGTGGAGGCTGTGGCGATCTCCGGCCTTTTGGTAGGGATCATTATCAAGCTGCTGCTGGGGGAAGCGGATATGATCTACTATATTCCGCAGCTGACCGTCTTTGCGGTGGCTGCCTTCCGCCTGATGCCTAGCGTGGGACGCATCAATGAACATGCTACCAATACGCTGTATGCTCTGCCGTCGGTGGATCTGGTCTATCATGATCTGGTGGAGATAGAAGACTATATCGAGAAACAGGACAGTGAAGTCAGGGAACCATGGAATCTGCAGGAAGGCATTGCAGTGGAGCATGTGACCTATTATTATCCGGATACGGAAGAACCAGTGATCGAAGACGCCAGTCTGACGATACAGAAAGGAAAGACCGTAGCCTTTATCGGGGCATCCGGCGCCGGGAAGACTACGATGGTGGATATTATCCTGGGACTTCTGACACCGCAGGAAGGCGTCGTCATGGCAGATCACATCAACGTGCATGAGAAGCCCAAGACATTCCACGCACAGATCGGTTATATTCCGCAGGTGATCTATCTGTCGGACGACACGATCCGAAATAACATTGCCTTTGGCATTAGAAAGACGGACATCGATGAGCAGGCAGTACAGCGGGCGATGGAGAAGGCGCAGCTGACGGAATTTGTAAACAGTCTGCCGCATGGCCTCGACACGATCGTCGGAGACAGGGGGGTCAGGCTGTCCGGCGGGCAGCGGCAGCGGATCGGTATCGCCAGAGCGCTTTACCATGATCCCGAGATTCTGGTGCTGGATGAAGCTACATCCGCGCTGGATAACGATACCGAGGCAGCGGTCATGGAGGCGGTTGAGAATCTGCAGGGAACGAAGACGATGATCATCATCGCCCACAGACTGACGACGATCCGTAATGTGGATCTGATTTATGAAGTGGAGGGCGGCAGAGTGAGTCCGAAGAGTAAGGATGAGGTGTTTGGGGAATAGTAAATGGTCAGAAAATGAAAGCACAGCATCCGGAAGAGATGTTACACTTGATGCGTTGAAAGGGTTGGCGGCTTTCCTGGTGGTATTAGGGCATATTGTGACATATGATACAGAATTCCACAGGCTTTATAACGTGATCTACTCGTTTCATATGCCTCTTTTTATGTTTCTTTCCGGTTGTACCGTTGTGCTGTCTTATCGCCGCAATGAGGGAAGTGATGCGGCATATTTGGGAAAAAGATTTGTCAATATCATGTTGCCTTATTTGATATGGGCATTTTTGCTGCCGCTTTTGTCGGCAGGATCCTTAAGCAAGGTAAATTGGAATGCTGTTTTGCAGAAAACTTTTGTGACGAATCGTATGTTCTGGTTCTTGCCTGTGCTGTATGGATTGATTGTCGTCTATCTTTGCTGGCAAAGGTGCAGAAACTGGCTTCGAAGTAAGCTGCCGGGATTCAGAGAGGATGAAAGGGCCGGATTTTTGCCGGACAGCCTTAGTTGTGTGCTTGTTGTGGGAAGTATAGCGGCGCTTATGCTGCTTACCGGATATCAGCTTTTCAGAGATATCGTTGGATTTGCAATTCCGTTTTTCGGGGCCGTTATGTATATGGAACACGAATGGATTCATAGATTGGTATATCGAAAGGGATCGCTTGTGGCGGCGCTGGTCGTTTATGGATTGCTGATCGGCAGGTTTGATTTTGACACGATAGCCGTCACAACTTCATTACTGCGAATGATTCTGGGTATGTGTGCGATAGTGGTATTCTTTCAAATGTTTGTAAAATTGCCGATCCCCGGGTTGGTGATAAGGCCTTTATCTTTCTGGGGGGCGTTATTCGTTGTTGATCTATATTTTGCATATACAGGTTATGAGTAGTTTACGATTGTTGGAGATACAGCTTCCAGATAAAATAAGCACGACAGTCTGGTACTGTGTGGCCAGTGCTATAGTCTGCCTGATCTGCGGCATTCTGGCGGCTGCGCTGTGGCGGATCCCGTTTGTACGAATCATGTTGTTGGGAAAAAGAGGAGCCGGATATGGTAAAAGATAGGATATCTTTGAGATTACACAAAGGACAGACGGAATGGCTGCTTTATGTGTCTCTGGCAATGCTGTCTGTGATCGTATTTCTATTTCTGGGGGATACAGGATATGTTCTTTTTGACGACAGCCCGTCTTATATGAATTTCTATGCCAATATGGAAGGGGTAATGCCAATCTATCCTTTTTTCCTGCATGGAAATAAACTGCTGTTTGGCGAGGAAAGATATTTATATGCGGTCGTTGTGGAGCAGGCGGCGATTGCATCGATCTGTGTGATCGTATTTACCGGTGTCATTAAGAAGAGATTTTGTCTGAAATACTGGGAAGCTTACGTCTGCTATGCATTTACGCTGATACCTTTTACAACAAATATGCCGGAGGCGATGACCACCCATGAGATTCTGACAGAGGGGCTTGCTTATGCCGTGTTCTATCTCTTTATGACGGCGCTCATGTGCGCAGTTTGGGACAAAAGTATAAAGTGGTTTGGTATTTCCTGCCTGGTGGCACTGATTCTGTCGCTGATCCGTTCGCAGCTTCAGATCCTGTTCGGAGTATGCGGTGTAATCTGGATCTATATTGTTGTGCTTCGTAAGCTGAATATCGGGAAGAAAAAATATATTCGGCGTATTCTGTGCGGTTTGGCAGGATGCATTATCATCAGCCTGGCAGGTGTGGCAAGTGTGGGAAAGATCAGCAGTGTCTATCAGCAGTTCAAGGAAGAGGGACGCAGGGAGCAGCAGGAGCTTGCAAAACGTCAGGAAGCGCAGGAACAGCCAAAGGAACAGGAGCGTCTGGATACAGCGGATCAGGACGAAGATAAGATTGAAAAGAAGAAGCCTAAGCTGCAGACCAGTCAATATGTTTCCCTGATTTTTTCCAGGGGAATGTATGAGGCGGATGCCGAAGATTACCGGCTTTTTGCGGAAGGGCAGGTGCGGGACTTATATCTTACGATATATCCGCAGGTAGATCAGGCACAGTGCAGATATGCTTATGCCACTCCCGGATTGTGGATGTGGAAAGATATTGTAGGCGGAATTGGTTCGGTCGGGGTAAAATGTCTCTATATTCAGAACGAATTTTATCAGGAAAATTATCCGGATTTAGTCTATAGTGATAGGTATTCGACGGTCAGGAATCATAATCAGATCAAGATCGGGCTGACGCTGATCAGGGCACATTTTGGACGTTTTCTGTATCATACGGCAATGCTGCTCCCACAGGCATTCATCTGTACCGTTTTCTTTCAGATAGAGCAGATCTACCTGTTGTGCCACCTAGTCACATTGTTTCTCTATCTTTCGGCGGCAGTTTTGACAGTCTGGGCATACAAGGACAAAAAGGCAGGAAGAGCTTATGGTGAGTTTATGGGTACGGTTCTTGGCACCAATTTGGTTATGGTCTTCGTGATTTCCCTGGTATTTTTTGGACAGCAGAGGTATCTGGTGTATAATTTTGGTATTTTCTACATTGCCGGTTTCCTGCTGTTTTTGCAGCTGTGGAAGGTATATGGGCATGATCTTATGCTTAAAGTATGGGATTTTGTCAGAGGACATCGAAGAGACGAGCACTGAGAAAATGAAATGGACTTGCGCCCAAATTCGCAGGTTAAGCAAGAATAAAGGGGTTTTATGGAAAAGACAAAGAATAGAAATGGCGGGAAACCGAAAGTCCTGATCATCATTCCGGCTTACAATGAGTCGGAAAACATTGAGAAGGTGATGAAGCATCTGATTAGCCAGGCGCCGCAGTATGATTATCTGATCGTCAACGATGGTTCGACGGATGACACGTTAACCATTTGTGAACGGGAGCGGTTCAGTTATCTGGATCTGCCGATCAACCTGGGGATAGGCGGTGCAGTGCAGGCAGGATATGTCTATGCGCACAAGAATGACTATGATATTGCCGTGCAGATGGATGGGGACGGTCAGCATGATATCGCTTATCTGGAAGAAATGTTGAAACCGATCCTGGCGGGAGAGGCGGACATCGTGATCGGTTCCCGTTTCCTGAAGAAGGAAGGATACCAGTCTTCTCAGTCAAGGCGCATCGGGATCGGGATCTTAAGTATGCTGATCCGGCTGACTACCGGCAAACGGGTCATGGATGTGACTAGCGGTTTTCGTGCGGTGAACAGGATGTTCATTGATATTTATGCCAAAGATTATCCCACAGACTATCCGGAGCCGGAGGCGATCGTCACGGCGGTCATGCACAGAGGCAGGGTTGTGGAAGTGCCGGTCAGGATGAAGGCCAGAGAGGGCGGTACGAGTTCCATCACGTTGGGTAAGTCGGTCTATTATATGATTAAGGTGACGCTGGCCATTCTTGTCTGCCGGCTGAGCTATGGGTTCAGGAGGGCGAAAAGATGATTCCGTCTACACTGAGAGTGACATTGATCATTGCAGTCGTATGTTATTTCGTTATTATACTGTATTTTCTGAAAAACAAGGCGTTAAACCTGAAATATACCCTGCTGTGGCTGTTGGCAGGCGTGGTCATGGGACTGCTCGTCGTGTTTCCCGAGATGCTAGTGCGTATCATACGGATCCTTGGCATTACGGATAATATGAACGGTCTGTTCATTATCTGCATCGGGTTTATGTTGATGATCCTGATGGCGCTGACCTCTATCGCCTCCCGGCAGAACAGTAAGATCAGGTCGCTCATTCAGGAGATCGGTATTCTGGACAAGCGGATTCGGGAACTGGAGAAGCAAAGCAGGGAAGAAGAGTAAAAGGTTGAAAAACTGCTCCGGCATGGAGGTGAAAATGGCCGCTTTGGAACTGGCGATCGACCTGTTATGGCTGAGGCCCAAACAAGTCGGCGGAACGGAATTTTATATCAGAAATCTGCTGGACGGCTTCCTGCAGTTAGATGAAGAGTTTCACTTTATTCTATTGGTGTCAAGGGATAATCAGGCTTCGCTTGCGCACTATGCCGAGGATGAAAGGATTTCCCTGTTGGTGGCAGAGGTAGAGTCTGCCAATATCGCGGGACGGATTCTATGGCAGTTCTTCTGTCAGAACAGGCTGCTTCGCAGGCATCATATCAGGAAATGTTTTATTCCGGTATACTGCAGGCCGCTTCTAAACGGAGGCATAACCTATGTGAATGTGATCCATGATCTGCAGGCCGCGCATTATCCGGAATACCATCCTTTCCATGAGATTGCCTATTCGAGACTTTGCTGGTGGCTGGACGTCCACTTTTCCAGGCATATCGTGGCGATCTCAGACTGGGTACGGCAGGATATTCTTACCAGGTATCATGTGAAGCCGGAGAAGATTACTACCATTTATAATCCGATCACGATAGATCCGGGGGAGGCTGCCGCCTTGTCGGGACTGACGGCCAAATACCAGATAGAAGAGAAGGGGTATTACTATACGGTATCCCAACTGATCCCGCATAAGAATCTGGACACGATTATCGAGGTTATGAGGCAGATCAAAGAGCAGAAGATAGATTTGCCCTGCAGGTTGTTAATCTCCGGTGTTAACGGTGAGAGCAGGGAGAAACTGGAGAGACAGATCGCAGAGAAAGGCCTGGAGCAGGAGGTGACCTTAACCGGCTTCGTGGACAGCGCGGAGAGGAACGCGTTGTATCAATATTGCAGGGCCTTCCTGTTTCCGAGTGTATTTGAGGGATTTGGTATGCCGCCCATCGAAGCGATGCTCTTTGGCACGGTGGTGATTACTACGGACAGAACCTGTATTCCGGAAGTGACACAGGGCAAGGCCAATTATGTGAAGGACCCCTATGACATGCAGGAATGGATCAGGGTCATGAGGAATCCGGAAAACAGGATTGCTGAGATGGATTTTATGGCATATGATCAGCAGAAGCTGACAAGACGGTATTATGAGTTGCTGACGGAGATATTTGGGTCTGCTATGGAAGATAAAACAGACGATGCTGTGCGATAAGGCGGTTGGAGAATTGCGTGAGCACGCTTATGGAAGATAGAGAGTGGAGATGCCGGAGGCAGTACCGAACAGGTATTGGGAGCAGGAATGAATGATAACACAAAGATTGCGGTTATTCTGGTGAATTATAACGGCAGACAGTATAATACAGCCTGCATTGAGTCCCTTTTTGCACAGCAGGGTGGCTATGAAGTGAAGATCATTGTAGTGGATAACGCTTCCCGGGATGATTCCATGCAGATCTTACGGGAGCGCTATGGGACAGATCCGAAGATCGAGACGATCCTGTTAGACGATAACTACGGATTTTCTTATGCAAACAATGTGGGAATCCGCCGGGCAGGGGAATGGGAGGCAGATCATATTCTGCTTCTCAATAATGATACGGAGGCAGAGTCGGATCTGTTTACACGGCTTATGGACTGTGCAGCAAGGCATTCGGACTGTATGATCGTTCCCAAGATCTGCTACAGCGATCACAGGAATGTGATCTGGTCGGCAGGCGGTGAGGTCTCCCATTGGATTAAGAAGATACGCCATATCGGATTGGATCAGGAGGACAGAGGACAGTATGATGAGGAACGGCAGATCGGATTTGCGACCGGATGCTGTCTGCTTCTGCCGCGACGGGTGATTGAGAGAGCAGGGACACTTGACGAACGGTTCTTTCTTTATTATGAAGATACGGAATATAGTTTCCGCCTGCAGAAACTGGGGATTAAGATATATTATTGTCCTGCAGCGAGACTGTATCATAAGGTGGGGGCAAGTTCCAAAGGGGCGGACAGTCCTCTGTGCGCTTACTATATAGCCCGTAACTGGCTGCTTTGTAATCGGATACATTTGGGCAGGAGATTTCCCCTCTTCCTGGGGTATTATGGGATTAACAGACTGGTCTGCTGTGTGATATGGATGATTCAGGGAAAGAAAACGCTTGTGCAGGCGACTTACAGGGGGATTTTGGATTATCGCAGGAAGAAATTCGGCAGGGCAGAGTATTACAGATGAGTGTGTAGAAGGACAACAAGGATGACAACTACTTCTTTTAAATTTTTGATTTTTTTCCCGATCGTGGTTTTGGCGTATTATATCATTCCGAAGCGTTACAGACAGATATGGCTTCTGGTGGCGAGCTATTATTTCTATATGAGTTGGGATGTAAAATATGGACTGGTGCTACTGGCAGTTACCACAGTGACCTGGTCCGGGGCAATTCTAATGGAATGGCTTGACGGGCATGTTACGGAAGATAGGCGAAGAGACAGTCTGAAAAAGCTCTGCGTTGCGGCGCTTGGTGCGGCAGTATTTGGAGCACTGTTTTGTTGTAAATATATTGTGTTTGTGGCAGGAATCTCTTTCTATACATTGCAATCCTTTGGATATATCATGGATGTGTATCATGGAAAAGCACAGGCGGAGAGAAATTTCCTGCGGTATGCGCTGTTTCTGTCATTCTTCCCGACGGTGGTGTCGGGGCCGATCGAGAGATCTACTACACTGCTTAGGCAGTTTAGATATAAGGAACGGACTGCTTTTCGGATGGAGAATGTCAAACAGGGGCTGTGCATGATGCTGTGGGGCTATTTCCTGAAACTGGTTCTTGCGGAGCGGATAGCGATTTTTGTCAATGCAGTGTATGATCAGAACAGAGGTGGTTTGTATGCGATTGTAGCGACCATGCTCTATGCAGTTCAGATTTATTGTGATTTTGCGGGATATTCCACACTTGCCATGGGAGCCGGCAAGGTATTGGGATATTCATTGACGGAGAATTTTGATGCCCCGTATCTGGCGCCTACGGTCAGCGAATTCTGGCGCAGATGGCACAGATCCCTGACCGGGTGGTTTCGGGACTATATTTATATTCCCTTGGGTGGTAATCGCAAGGGAAAGATCAGAAAGTATATGAATATTATGATCGTATTTCTGATCAGCGGTATCTGGCATGGTGACGGATGGAAATATCTGATTTGGGGTGGCCTCAATGGGTTTTATCAGATGGCAGGGGATGTGCTTATGCCCTTGAGAAAGAAACTTGCCAGAGGATTTGGAATGGATAGAATAGGAAAAGTGCATAGAGTGCTTCAGATAGTGGCTACTTTTGTCCTGATAGATATTACCTGGATTTTTTTTCGTGCAGAGAGTACGGGAAGAGCTCTGCGGATGATTAGAGGGATGATCACGGAATTCAGGATTTCTGTGTTGTGGGATGGTTCCCTGTATACATTTGGAATTGGACAGACAGAGTTTATATTTCTCTTGTTGGCAATTGTGCTGCTTGCAGTGGTAGACTATTTGCATTATCATAGACGGTATGTGCTTGATCTGATGAAGAACTGGCATTGGACAGTCAGAACCTGTCTGTGTGCGTGTATGTTGATGTCAGTTATTATCTTTGGAGTATATGGGGTAAACTATGATGTGGGTACATTCATTTATTTCGCTTTTTAAGAGGGCGGCGCTGTTTGTGACTGTAGTGGCTGTTGTGATAGAAACGATGAATTATCTGTATGTGGATGATACGGATGAATTTGCCAGATATATGCTGCATGAATTATATGAGGAGGATGATAATATAGACAGGCTTTATCTGGGATCATCCCATGTGTTTTGCGGCATCGATCCTTTGATCCTGGATCATATTAATGGAGAGAATAATTTTAATTTATCAACGGGCACACAACAGTTGATCACTTCATATTATCTTTTGAAAGAGGCAGATAAAAAGCATGAAATTGACAGAGTATATCTGGATCTGTATTATAATTGCACGGCTGCCGGTTTGGGTAATTTGCATGATTATCAGTCGATTCCCTATAGTTGGATTGTACTGCATCAGATGAAACCGTCAATAAATAAACTATCCTACATGCTTAATTTGAGCAACCCAGAGTATTATTATTTGACATTTTTGGCTTTTACACGGTATAAGGAGAAGCTTTTTGATTTGGATTATGTAAGTACTGTGGTGAATGCCAAGCAATCTGAAATATGGAAGAACTATGAATACAGGCATGTGGCCCGGGTGGATGACAGAGAATATGTGATGCAAAACGGGGAAAAGGGATTTCGTATTTACCACGGAACACCTGAATATGGCGGTTTTTACAGGACTGATCAAGAGGCGCCGCTTAGTGAGAATCCTATCACACCGGAATCGTTGGAGTATCTTCAGAAGATAGTGGAATATTGTAAGGAGCATGAGATTGCATTGACGTGGATCGGGTGTCCCATTTCTGATTATCAATTGGTGCGTAACGGGGCGTATGACAATTTTGTCAGACAGGTTTCAGAGCTTGCCAAAGAGTATGATATTCCTTATTATGATTTCAATTTGTGCAGACGTGAATATCTGGATCTGTCGAGGAAAGAATATTGGGCGGATATGGGGCATTTGAATACAGAAGGTGCGGATGTTTTTACACAATTTCTGGGAGACTTTTTATTGGCTGAAGAGGCGGGTGAGGATACTTACCGGGAATGTTTTTACGATAGCTATAAGGAGAAGATCCGTGATTCTCAGGAAGCAATATATGGCCTGGAGATTACAAAATTTTCGGATTATGAACGCTGTATACCGGGGATTTCCGAAGAGGAGAAAGACGAGTACGTAATCTATAAGGTTCGCCCGGTGACGAATGTGGGAATAGAAAAGGTGGAAGTCAGTATTCGAGTTACGAGAGATGATGCTGCAGAGTCAGAAGTTAAGGCTGTTCTGTACAGAGAAGGTATAGACACATACGTGGCCTTTTTGCGGCAGGAAAATGGCACTCTGTATGCAGAGGCAAAGCTGAAAAGTTCGTCAGTAACAACAAATTGGGCCGAAGTTGAGTTTTGATATATGCTATGAAGTGCAGAGGCCCGCATAGATTCGGAGGAATTATTTCTTTACAAATACATTATGATACGCTAAAATAAATAAGAGTTATATATAAGGGAATTGTATGGATGTATGATTGGTAAAGTTATATGGATTTGATAATAGATGGTACTATGTTATATTTTATAAGTGAACGATATAATGGGCAAGTGAATTATCAATTATAATTTTTATCAGCATATGCGAAGTGTTTCTTGGTATATGCTGATTTTATATTGGCGTAACGTTAATGTGGAGATTAAGATCATGGGAACGATAGCGATATGCGGATTGGGCGGAGCCGGCAAGGAAGTACTGGATTTAGTGGAAAGAGTCCGAGAGGGTTGTTGGGAAAACATTGTTTTCTGTGATAAGACGGTTGAGGAAGCGGATAAGCAGTTCAGAGGATATCCCGTATATACGTTTGAGCAGATTACGAAGATCTATGGACCGGATGTGGTAGAGTTTATTATTTCTGTAGGTGATGTGTATCTGCGGCAGAAAATATATGAGCAGATTGTTACTGCCGGATATAAGCTTACAACTTTGATCGCGCCGGGAGTTCATGTTCCTGGCTCGACATCAGTTGGGGATGGCGTGATCATAAGAGATCATTGTTATCTATCAGTTGATGCAGTGCTGGAAAGTAACTCCATGATTCAACCGGGTGCGGTGATAGGACATGATGTCAGGGTAGGGAAGAACTCGATCGTATCGGCACAGTCTGTTTTGGCAGGCGCTGTGATCGTGGGAGATAATACTTATATTGCTTTGGGCTGTATGGTAAAAGAACTTGTGACGATCGGTAATGATACGATCGTATCCATGGGAACCGTAGTCAATCGCAACATTGATTCCGGAGTGATCGCCAGAGGAAATCCGATGGAGATCGTTTCTAAGAATTATTTGAAGAGTGCATTCAGATTAAATATGAGGAAATAATAATGAACGGTGTTATGATCATAGCGGAAGCAGGTGTCAATCATAATGGAAGCATGGAAACAGCAAGGGCGCTGATTGATGCTGCGCATGCCGCGGGCGCGGATATTATCAAATTTCAGACAGGACTGCCTGGGAATGTGATTTCAAAATATGCGCCCAAGGCAGAATACCAGATAGAGAATACCGGAAACGAGGATGAAAGTCAGTTGGAAATGGCTCAAAGTTTTGCCATGGAATATGAGTCATTTGGTATCTTGAAACGGTATGCCGAAGAAACGGGGATTAAGTTCTTATCTACGCCGTTCGATATTGAAAGCGCAGATTACCTGCATGGGATCGGCGTCGGTCTGTGGAAGATTCCATCGGGAGAGATTACGAATTTTCCTTATTTAAGACATATAGCGCATTATCATCAGCCGGTCATCATGTCTACAGGAATGTGTACCATGCAGGAGGTAAGAGAGGCGGTCAGGGTGCTGCAGGACAACGGCGCCGGGAAGATTTCTCTTCTTCATTGTACGACAGATTATCCAACGGATTATGCCGATGTGAATCTGAAGGCGATGTTATCGCTGCGTGAAGAATTTGGAATGGAGACAGGGTATTCGGATCATACATTGGGGGTTGAAGTTCCTATTGCGGCTGTTGCAATGGGGGCACAGATCATAGAGAAGCATTTTACTCTGGACAGGAATATGCCCGGTCCGGATCATAAAGCAAGTCTGGAGCCGGATGAATTAAAGCGCATGATCAGATCGATCAGAAACATAGAGCAGGCATTGGGGAATGGGGAGAAGAAGCCATGCTCTTCTGAGATTCCTAATATTGTAGTCGCTCGAAAGAGCATTGTAGCAAAGTGTGATATAAAAGCAGGCGAGATCTTCACAGAGAATAATCTTACAACGAAGAGGCCGGGTAATGGAATTTCTCCGATGAGATGGGAGTCCCTGCTGGGGGCAAAAGCCGTTAGAGATTTCAAAGAGGATGAATTGATAGAACTATGAAAACAATATGTGTGTTGACGGCGACGAGAGCCGAGTACGGCTTGTTATTACCGGTTATAAAGGAACTGCAGAGACGTAAGGACATTCAGGTCAAGGTGGCAGTAACGGGATCACATTTGGCTCCGGAATTCGGTATGACCGTTCATGAGATAGAAGCAGACGGGATTTTCATCGATAAGAAAATAGAAATTTTACTCAGTGCGGACACACCCAGTGCGATTTCTAAGACAATGGGACTTGCCCTGATCAGCTTCGCAGATTATTTTGCTGAAGCGAGGCCGGATGCTCTTCTGGTGTTGGGAGACAGGTATGAGGTTCTTGCCGTTTGCTGTGCAGCGATGAATGAGCGGATACCGATTTTGCATATGTGCGGCGGCGAGACTACAGAGGGTGCGGTGGATGAGGCTGTCAGACACTCGATCACGAAGATGAGTTATCTGCATTTTACGACAACGGAAAAGTACAGGAATCGCGTCATTCAGCTCGGAGAACATCCGGACAGGGTGTTCTGGGTGGGATCCACCGGGGTGGAAAATGCGCAGAAGGTCACAAAGCTGTCAAAAGATGAGTTGGAAAGAGAGATAGGATTTTCTTTGGGGAATGAGTATGCAGTGGCAACCTTTCATCCGGTGACGTTGGAGAATAACACAGCAAAGGATCAGATTGACGAATTGCTGAGTGCGGTAAAAGAGTATCCTGACATCACATTTCTTTTTACAAAAGCGAATGCCGATGCAGATGGAAGGATCATTAATGCCACGATAGAGGAAGCGTTGACGCAGATACCGAATATCAGGCTGGTCAGCTCCCTGGGAATGAGAAGATATATGAATGCGGTTCGGCATGCATCATTTGTAATCGGCAATTCCTCCAGCGGTGTGGGAGAAGTTCCGGCCTTTGGGATTCCAACGGTTAATATTGGTGACAGGCAGAAAGGCAGAATCATGGCGCAGTCAGTAATCTGTTGTGCGCCGGATCAAAAGTCCATTATGGCAGCGATTGCGAAGGCAAGAGATCCGAAGTTCAGAAGTGAGATTGATACAGCAAAGAATCCCTATGGTAAGGGAGAGGCATCAGGACGGATCGCAGACATTATCGAAAACTTCATGGAAGACGGACATACCAATATCAAGAAAAAATTTTATGATCTATAAGGCGGGCTATTTTAATGGATATTGCAAAAAGATATATGATTGACATGTTAAGGAAAAAGGATTTTGATCAGATTTTTATGATTGATGCCTTAAATGGTCAGGCGTATTCTTATGAAGCTTTTTTCAGAAGATGCCTGAGAATGGCTGATATGTTAAATGATATCGGAAATGAGCAGCAAATAGTCGCAGTAATGGAGAACTCCTTTCAACTGGCATCACTCTATTTTGCAATGATGTTCACAGAGAGACATATCACTGTCATAGATCCGCAGAAGGGGAAGGACGAGACAGATAAGATCATTGCACAGTTAGAATCTCCCTATGTAGCAGGAAATAAAGAGTGGATGCCTGACGATGAATTAGATGTGGAAAAGCAACCGGATAGAGACGGAATAAGAGAAAGGGTGATTCAGGGGATCGAAAGAAGGAATTTTGATTCATTGTTTCTTATTACGTTCACCTCGGGAACGAGTGGGAATACTAAGGGGGTAAAACATTCCCTGAATAATCTTATCCTGACTGCGATCGCTTTGCACAATAAGGTGGGGACTGCTTCTGACAGCAGACTGCTTCATGTCATGCCCATGACTTATATGGCCGGCATTCTTAATTCTTTGTTTTATCCCTTCATTGCCGGGGCGTCCGTGGTCATCACACACCGATTTTCGATCATGTCAGCGAGAAATTTCTGGAAGACCGTTCAGGATTATGAAGTAAATCTGTTTTGGCTGTCACCATCTATGCTTATGATGATAGATCAGTTGGATCGTGGAGACATCGGAGAGAAATACTGCCAGAGACATGATCTTACTTTCCTGGTAGGTACGGCGCCATTGTCGAATGAACTGCGGCAGAAATTTAATAAAAGATATCAGGTGAGTGTATATGCCAGTTACGGTCTTTCCGAGACGCTTTTTGTTTCTGTGGAAAATGATGCATCGCTGAGTCGGTCAGATGTGAATTGTGTGGGTGAACTGTTGGAAGGCGTCGTGTGTAAGATTACACAGTCAGGTGAACTGTATATTAAGGTTCCGTGGATGTACTTAGGATATACAAACGAAAATACGAATGATTATTTTGAAGGGGAATTTTATAAATCCGGTGATTTGGTCAGAATAGACAGGGATTGTTTATACATTACTGGGAGAAGCAAGGATCTGATCATCAAAGGCGGCATGAATATCAGCCCTGCATTGATCGAAAATGTGGTCGGTCAGGATGGCAGGATACAGGAGAATGTTGTCATAGGGGTACATGACCATAGCGGAGAAGAGAAGGTATGCTGCGTTTATAAAGAAGATGCAGAGGGTAAGGATATCCTGACATTGGAATCAGAGATAAAGAAGAGCGTACTGGAGAAGCTGGGGAAAAATTATGCGATCGATTATTTATGGAGAGTAGATAATATCCCCAGAAATATCAACGGGAAGATTGACAAAAATGAATTGAGACGGCAATGGGAGGTAAATAATAATGGCTGATAATACGCATATTATGGATGTTACTCTTCGGGACGGAAGCTATGCTATCAATTTTCAGTTTTCTCAGTATGAGACAGAGGAGATTTGTAAAAAGTTATACAGAGCAGGGATAAAGTATATTGAAATCGGACATGGCATGGGATTGGATGCCAGTTCTCCGATGAATGGAGAAGCACTTTGTACAGATGAAGAGTACCTTATGGCAGCGAGAAAGAGTGTGCCTGAAGCCAGATATGGTATGTTCTGTATTCCGACCTATGCAAAACTGGATTCTATCAGGAAAATGAAGGAAATGGGGGCTTCTTTTGTTCGGGTCGGATCTAATGTAACCGAAGTTGAGAGTACGGCATCCTATATTCAGGAGGCCAAAAAGGCAGGCCTGGAGGTCATGGCAAACTATATGAAGTCCTATGTGGTGTCGCCTGCAGTATTTGCGGAAAATGTAAAAAAGTCGGAGAGCTATGGCGCAGATGTGGTTTATATTGTTGACTCGGCGGGAAGCATGTGCAGAGATGAGATTGAAAGGTATTATGATGCGATTCGGAAAGCAAGCAACATTAAGATTGGCTTTCATGGTCATAATAATCTGGGACTGGCAGTGTCGAATTCCCTGTTTGCTTCCGATCTGGGATTTGATTTTATAGACGCGTCTATTCTGGGAATGGGCAGAAGCGCCGGAAATGCAGCATTGGAGTTATACATAGGAAATCTTATGCGCAATTTTGATGAGACAGGGTATAATTTGAAGGAAATTCTGGATTGCTCTGAGAAGTTTGTCAGGCCGCTTTGGAAACATAACGCCAATGCACTGGATCTATATTGTGGGATCGCTGAATTTCATACGAGTTACATGAAGTTTATTCACAAATATGCCGCGAAATACAGGGTAAATCCATTGGATCTGATTCTTTTGTACAGCCGTTACGACAAGGTTAATCTGGATGAGAAGAAGCTGGAAGAGATTGCCGCATCAATGAATAAAGAGGAAGATTGTATATTGACTGATTTTGGATTTAACGAATATATCGGAAATGAGCAAAGAAATTAACAGGAGAGAGAATCGTGATAATTAAGTTCGACCACATAACATATGTGGCATCAAGAGAACAGAGGGAAACATTGACTGCTTCCAGAAAGGGGCTTATGTTTCAGGAGAATGATCTGGCAAACCTCGATATTAAAGCAGCTTTAATGCAATATCCTCAGGAAGGGCATGATCTGTATTTTTATGATGATGTGATTCCCACAGAGTATATTTTCTATGATCGTGTGGGAAAAGAAACGTCTGTATCAATCAGGGATGGGATTGTTCACGGCAGTTATTTTGATAAAGAAGGAGCGATTGACTTCCTGACAGGGATTTTTGGCAGGAAAGTTGAAAGCCTGGATGAAGTGATCAGATGTAACATGAAGGGGATTCTGGACCGGAAAGATTATTGGTTGGAATTAAGGCCGGGTGATTGTAAATTATCTCCCTTTTTAGACGGGAAGGGGTATGGGACAATCGCTGTCATAACGAATGTACCGTTTCATATAGTGCCTTATGATGGGGAATGTACGGCGCATGATACGTTATGCGTTAACAATAAGTTATTGGATATTTGCTTTACAAGGTCCGATTCGGTGGATGTGATCTTTGAAATCGTTATGGTAGAACAGGAGAGCGGCAAATGAATCTATATGATCTGACATTTGAGATTGAGACAGGGATGCCAACATGTGGGACAGCATGGCATCAAACAGTTCAGATTACCTCTATGGGTACAATTGATGAAGTTGGAAGGAATACACAGAGGATTGTGTTAGGATCTCATTCCGGAACCCATATGGACGCGCCTTACCATTTTATTCCGGAAGGGACAACCATAGAATCTCTTGCTATCAACTATATGTGGGGACCTGTGAAAGTGATAGACTTCAGGGATAAAAGGCAGGGCGATGTTGTTACGGTAGAGGATATCAAGCGGGTTGGCGTGGCGGAAAGGATGCTGTTTGCATTTGGATGGTATCATCATTGGAAGACTGAGAAATATTATGCGGGTTTTCCTTATTTCAGCGTGGAAGCTGTCAAGTATCTTATAGCCGGGGGAATGAGGTTTATGGCAATGGATACGCCGTCACCGGATGACGGAAGTGCGATCAGTATAAAGGACGGCGAGGATTCTCCTAACCATAAAATCCTGCTGGAAGAGAAGATTGTGATGGTTGAGTATCTGAATAATACAGATGTACTCGACGCAGAAAAACAGTATGAGATTGTCGCACTGCCTATGAAAGTAAAAGGTTCGGATGGGAGTCCGGCGAGAGTTTTGATCAGGGAGGTTACGGTATCATGATAAGAGATTTCATAATTGATTGGTTTGTTGAACATGGGACATTGTCAGGGGAACAGATAAAGGAAAGTATGGATGAGAATTACCTTGAGGCGGGAATGATTGATTCCTTTGGTTTTCTTGGCCTGATCGGTGCGTGTGAAGAAAACTTTGGAATTACGTTTCAGGATGATGATTTTGCTGATGACGCTATTTTTACGATCAATGGCATGATCAGATTAATGGAAGAGAAAGGGAAATAACGACAGAGGTATTATTAAGAAGAAAGGACAGCAAGTTATGAGAGTGATCGTTATTGGTCTGGGTTCTATGGGAAAGCGCAGGATCCGCCTGATCAGGCAGTATGATCCGTCGATTGAAATACATGGAGTTGATATTTCGAAGGAAAGAAGAGAGCAGACAGAGAAGGAGTACGCCATACAAACGTTGGAAAGCCTGGAGAATGTGCAGGAGAATGCATATGACTGTGCATTTATTTCTACTTCGCCATTATCTCATAATAAGCTGATCCATAAATGTTTATGTTTGAATCTGCATGTATTCACGGAGATTAATCTGGTCGCTGACGGTTATGAGGAGAATATGGAACTTGCCGCCAGGAGGGGAAAAGTTCTCTTCCTTTCTTCTACCTTTTTGTATCGTAAAGAAATCGATTATATCAAGGACATGGTGCAAAGGAGTAAAGGCAAGGTCAGTTATCTTTATCATATTGGACAATATCTGCCCGACTGGCATCCATGGGAAAACTATCAGGACTACTTTGTGGGCGACAAACGGACAAATGGCTGCAGAGAGATTTTTGCAATTGAACTGCCGTGGCTTCTTAGTACCTTTGGAGCAGTAAAGGAGGTACATGTATTAAAGAGGCGGAATACAAAGCTGTCGATAGACTATCCGGACAGTTATCACGTCATGTTGGAACATGAGAAAGGTATTTGCGGTTCTTTGGCGGTCGATGTGGTGTCAAGAAAAGCAGTAAGAAATCTGGAGATTTTTTCGGAAGATTTGTATCTTTCCTGGAATGGCTCGCCGGAGGGACTGTGCTATTACGACTACGAACAGAAGAAAGAGGTTCCGGTCGTTTTGTATGATACAGTTGAGCGAAGAGAAGGATATGATAAGTTTGTGGTAGAAAATGGTTATCTGCATGAGATAGAGGCATTTTTTGCGCAGGTTAAGGATGGGGTAACGCCGGTCTATAATTTTCAGAAGGACAAGGCAACATTGGCGTTGATTGACAGGATCGAAGGGTAGCATATGAAAGAGCATTATAAAATAGCGTTCTGCGGTCTGGGATCTATTGGCAGACGACATTTGAAAGATACGGTGCAGTACCTCCGGGATCATCAATGCAGCTTTCAGATCGATGCGGTCAGGAGCGGCGCCGGGGCGGAACCGGACAGAGAGTTGGCGAAATATATTACAGCACAGTATTCGTATCGTGATGAGATTCCGCAGGACTATGATATTATTTTTATCACCAATCCAACTTCCCTGCATGGAGAAACCATCAGGCGGTATCAGGACTGTACGAAAAGCATGTTTATCGAAAAACCGGTAGTTGATAACGAGAAGTATGAGTTTTCTGATCTTCCGAAAAATCTGATCTGTTATGTCGCATGTCCAATGCGATACATGAAGATCTTACAATATGTCAAACAGCATATTGACTGCGACGAGGCATATTCGGTACGTGCGATCTGCTCAACCTATCTTCCTGACTGGCATCCGGGTGAGGATTACAGGAAATCGTACAGCGCTCACGAGGCTATGGGCGGAGGGGTGGAGATCGATCTGATCCATGAATGGGATTATCTGGTATGGTTGTTTGGCAGGCCGGATCAGGTAAGCTGCATTAACCGCAAAATATCGGAATTGGAGATAGACAGTAAGGATATCGCAGTGTATATAGGAAATACAGAGAAGCGGGTTTATGAATTACATCTGGATTATTTTGGGAGAGAAGAAAGAAGGATGTTGGAAATTTATCTTCCTACAGAAACACTCACGGTGGATCTGCGTAAGGGGATTATCCACTTTGGCAGGAAGCAGGAGGATCTTTTGTTGTTTGAAGACAGGGATATGTATCAGCAGAGAGAGATCGCTCATTTTTTTGATATACTGCATGGCGTATGCGCAAATGATAATGATATAAGTAATGCGATGAGCACATTACAGATTGCAAGGGGGAAATCTGTAGGTTTGAAAGACAGCCTGAGAGGAGGTTATTGTGTTGAACAGGAATGAGAAAAATCGCCTGAATCTTTTATTTACCATATGTGCAAGAGCGGGTTCTAAGGGGGTACAGGGAAAGAATGTGAGAGAATTCTGTAAGATGCCGCTGGCAGCGTATACGGTAGCAGCATTCAGCTTGTTCAAGGCAAGGTATGAGAAGGAGTTTGGACAGGTAACACTGGCGCTTAATACGGACAGTGACATGTTAATTCAGCAAATTGACCGTATGAGGACAGAGTATCTTTATGTGCCCAGGACGGATGCGCTGGCAGGGGATGTTGTGGCTAAGAAAGAAGTGATAAAGGATACAATGATCAAATGTGAGCAAAGAACGGGCGTGCGCTATGATGTGGTAATGGATTTGGATCTGACGTCTCCTTTGCGCACAGTTGATGATATTCGGGGAACGTTGAAAGCATTGGAAGAGAACGAAAACGCAGATATTGCATACAGCGTGACTTCTTCCCGCCGATCACCATACTTCAACATGGTAATGGAGAAGGACGGATATTACAGCACTGTAATTGGGACAAAGTTTACAACCAGACAGCAGTGTCCACAGTGCTTTGATATGAATGCCTCGATTTATGCTTATCGAAGAGAATATATGACAGCGGATCAGGGAAGGCCGAGAAGAGATGTTATCTGGCAGATGAAAGATACAGGGATACTTGACATCGACAGTGAAGAAGATCTTGAGCTGATGGAAGTGGTCGCCGGTTACTTTTATCAAAACGATCCGGCATACAGGGAGATTAAGGAGGAAGCAGCGAAGCTGCTTTAAAAAGCAAACTATGTGGAGTGTTTGACGATGGATTTAACCCCTTTTTTGGAGATAGAACATAGATATGGATTGATTGAAGATCGTATTGACGGTTTTGCCTATTGGACTTATTTCAGACATGATATAGCAGGAGAGGTCATGATCAAAATGGATGCAGGGGGAGAACCCTATGTGTATCCGAAGCGTTCTAAATGGCAGCAGATGAAAGCAAGGATCGGAACGATTCAATATGCCATGCGCTTTGGCAAAGTGCCTAAGGAGAGTCATGATCTGTTAATCCTGAATGCAGAGCGCAGAGTCTGGTCAGGGAACTGTTATGAATGCATCTATACGGATAACATTGCCTCAAGATATCAGGATAGTCTGGTTTTAGAACGGCCTTATTTTCAAAAACACTTCAGGCCGGTAAAAACTAAGAATCTTATCTATACAGACCGTGTGGAAATCAGGACGATGGTGAACTGGTATTTTCAACAGACGGTGCATAAACGCCAGGTTGAAAAGATCAGAAAGTTCTTATACCAAAGGATCCGTAAACCGATGGAGGAAATTAGCAGGGTTTATCAGGTTGAATGCGATCTTGAACGGATCCTGAACAGTATATTGTGCGGTTATTATGTATATCAGGTAAAAAGGAAAGCATTTGGCAAGATACTGGATCGTGTAAATCCAAAGGTCATACTGGAAGTAGTGGGATATAATATTGACTGTATGATCATCAATGAACTGGCGGCAGAACGACATATTCCGACGATTGAACTGCAGCATGGGGTGACCGGCGAAACGCATGCTGCCTATAATTATTATCCGGGCACCTATGTTGCACAGTTTCCACAGTATTTTTTTGCTTTTTCACGTTTTTGGATCGATACGGCGCGTTATCCTGTTAGAGAAGACAGGCTGAAGGAGATTGGCTTTCCTCATTTAGATGAGGCAGCCAGGAAGGCCAGGAAGAAAGTGACAAAGAAATTTCCACGGCAGATCATCTTCATATCGCAGCCCAAAATTGGGGAAGTACTGTCAGAGAT
The DNA here is from genome assembly GCA_947564645.1 of uncultured Lachnospiraceae bacterium. Lineage (GTDB taxonomy): Bacteria > Bacillota > Clostridia > Lachnospirales > Lachnospiraceae > UBA3282. The sequence continues at coordinate 35,989 of CANOCU010000016.1, read as the reverse complement.
CGCAGTGGATTTGCATGAATTGATTGATGCCAGTCAATATCATATTGTATTCAAGCTTCATCCGGGAGAGTATGAGAGGTGGCGCGAGCGGTATTTGCGTTTGGCAGCGTCCGGTATTGAAGTGATCGACAATAATAAGGTAGATTTATATGAACTTTTTGCAGCATCGACGTATCAGATAGGCGGTTACAGTTCTACGGCTACCTTTGAGGGACTGGAATTTGACCTGAAGACCTATATTATGCGGAAGGGTGCATATCCGGCAGTCAGAGCATTGTGTGAGAAAGGGCTGGCGAAGTTTTTTGACAGTGCACAAGACTTGTATCAGCTGCTGTCAGAGGAGCCGGAGGGGGAAGTTTTTTCGGTTAATTTCTGGCGGCCGGATGCATTGGAGAATATGAAACGGGAGATTGATGCCATCATGAAGGGACAGCATCAATGAGATGATGGATAACAATACTATTCAAAGAAGCCAGTATATGGTAAAATTCTTTAAGGAAGGGGCGACTCTTCCGTGGATAGAGTTCACGCGCATCCAGAGGTGGAGATGAAAGCATTATTTATACTGCATGAAGGTATTTTTATATACGGAGCGAACAGAAGCATTACAGGGGTGCTGCAGAACCTGACCTATGATTATGATCTGATGATCTGCCGAAGCTTTACCAAGAGGGTGGACAAGGCTGCGTTAAGAGAATTAATGGGCAGGCACCTGGGAAATATCTATGAAGTATGGATGCCCAGATACCGTTGTCAATACTATGATAAAGTAAGTGTGTTTCGGGAGTGTTCTCATATCGTCAATAATATTTTGGCCTTCTTTGCGGCAGGCAGAAGAAGACGTCTGATCAAAGCAGGCGGATATGACTATGTGCATTTGAATTCACTGGTGCTCTATCCTGTCATCGATGATCATGCCAGGTACGTGATCCACGCCAGGGAGATCATCAATCCCCAATACAGAAGGATTGATCAGTTTGTCAGGGCTTTGCAGGCAGCAGCCGGCATTATCTATATTGATGAGGCTACGAAACTGCCGATCGAGAAGCTGATGCGTGGAAACAGGACGCTGGTACTGAACAATCCGTTTGATATGACACAGATTGCACAGGTTGATTATGAAGACAGCCTGAGGCAATGCGGTGTATCGTTAGAGAATACGATTTTTGCAATGCTTGGACAGGTGGGGGATAATAAAGGATCCAAATTTGTACTCCAGGCTTTTATGAAGCATAAGAATCCGAACAGCAGGCTGCTGATCGTCGGCAATCATGATCATGCATATGGCCGGGAATGCGAGAAGATGACAAAGAAGGACAGGCGTATCATTTACTGTGGAGAATTAAAAAATACAGGAAGCGTGTACCGTATCAGTGATTATATCATCCGCGGAGAACCCCAATTCTGCATCGGAAGAACGATCTATGAGGGTCTTTTCTCGGGGGCGGGTGTGATCATTCCGGGCCGCCAAAGCGATATCGTGAAAATGCAGGCAGGAGAAGAACTGCAGGAGAGGATCTTTTTCTATGAACCGGAGAGTGAAGAATCCCTTACGGAGATGATCGATCAGTGTTCTTATCGGAAACAGTCAGACAGAGAATTTAGAAGTAATATAGAGGGCTATATGGAACAATATAACGGGTTTATAGACCGGGTTGTGTCGGATCAAAAGGAGGCATGAGTACAAGTATGAGATATGCATTGATCGGCTGCGGCAGGATATCGCCAAACCATATTGTGGCAGCGCTTAATAATCAGTTGGAAATAGCAGCGATATGTGATATTGTACCGGATCACATGAAAGATAAAATGCTGAAGCATAAATTACCGGACAGTGTAGCGCAATATACGGATTATCGGGAAATGCTGTCAAAGGAGAAGCCGGAATTGGCTGCGATCGCTACGGAGAGTGGCAAACATGCGCAGATTGCACTGGATTGTATTGATGCAGGGTGTAATATTATCATTGAGAAACCGATTGCACTGTCGCTTAAGGATGCCGATGAGATTATCATACGGGCACAGGAGAAGGGTGTGAAAGTCTGTGCATGTCACCAGAACCGGTTTAACAAATCAGTTCGGAAGATCAGGGAAGCGATCGAAATGCAGCGTTTCGGAAGATTGTATTATGGTACGGCACATATCAGATGGGCCAGGGATTATGAGTACTATGCCCGTGCAAAGTGGCGTGGTACCTGGGAACAGGACGGGGGAGCCTTGATGAATCAGTGTATCCACGATATCGATCTTCTGCGGTGGATGATGGGAGACGAGATCGAGGAGGTAGTAGGATTCACAGATCGGTTGAAGCATGAATATATCGAGGCGGAAGATCTGGGGTTGGCGCTGATCAGGTTCAAGAACGGCAGTTACGGCATTGTGGAGGGAACGACGAATATCTATCCCAGGAATCTGGAAGAGACTTTGTATATTTTCGGCGAGAAGGGAACGGTCAAGGCAGGTGGAGAAGCCGTCAATATCATTGAGGAATGGCGTTTCTCGGATTATCTGGATGATCCGGAGGAAGTGAAGAAGGAATGTCACGAGAATCCGCCGAATGTCTATGGTTTCGGACATTCCAAGCTGTATGCTGATGTGGTAGAGGCAATCCGGCAGAACAGGAAGCCTTATGTGGATGGTGAAGCAGGACGCCGGGCGCTTGAACTGGTATTGGCGATTTATCAGGCGGCGAGCACGGGAGAACGCGTCAAGTTTCCGCTTAAGGATTGCAGTACACTGGATTTCGCGGGCAGATTTGAGGATAAGGAATGAAGAGAGAGTATCAGGCGGATGCGACCAGTCTGATCAGTGAGCAGGCCCGGATCGGCAGGGGAACAAGGATCTGGCAGTTTTGCAATATCATGGCGGACGCAGTGATCGGCGAGAATTGCAATATCGGACAGAACGTATTCATTGAGAGCGGTGTGCATGTAGGAGACCGGGTAAAGATCAAGAATAATGTTGCGCTGTACCAGGGGGTAGTCTGTGAAGACGATGTATTCCTCGGCCCTAACTGTGTGTTTACCAATGTGATCAATCCGCGCAGCTTTATTGAGCGAAAGAAAGAATTCAGGCAGACTGTCGTTAAGAAGGGAGCCACGATAGGGGCGAATGCCACAATCATATGCGGTAACACGATAGGCAGATATGCGATGATCGGAGCCGGAGCGGTAGTGACGCATGATGTCGGGGACTATCAGCTGATTGTCGGTAATCCCGGGAGAGTGGCAGGCTATGTCTGCGTGTGCGGTGAAAAGCTGCAGCAGGAGGGCGGGATCTGGCAGTGCAGAGGGTGTGGCAGACGATACAGACGAGACGACAGTGAAGAGATGGAAGAGGAAACACAGGATGGAATTTATTGATCTGGGGGCACAATACTGTGCATTAAAAGAAGAAATTGACAGAAACATCAGACAGGTATTGGAAGAGACGGATTTTATCATGGGAAAACAGGTGGCGGAGTTTGAGGACAGGCTTGCCGAGTACCTGGGAATACCATATGCTGTAGGGTGTTCCAGCGGAACGGACGCTCTGCAGTTGATCTATATGGCATATGGAATCGGGGAGGGAGATGCGGTTTTCTGTCCGGATATGACTTTCGTGGCCTCCGTGGAGCCTGCCTTTATGTTGGGAGCAGAGCCCGTTTTCTGCGATATAGACAGCCGCACTTATAATATCAGTACGGATAGCCTGGAGCGGCAGATCAAAGCAGTAATGGCACAGGGGAAACGGAAGCCGAAAGCGATCGTGGCTGTTGATTTTATCGGCAACCCGGCGGACTATGATGCACTTGGCAGAATTGCAAAGCAATATGATCTGTTACTGATAGAGGATGCGGCGCAGGGGATCGGGGCATCTTATAAGGGGAAGAAATGCGGTACATTCGGTGATATCGCCGCGACTTCCTTCTTTCCGTCCAAACCGCTTGGCTGTTATGGGGACGGAGGAGCAGTTCTGACAGAAAGTGCAGAAATGAGAGATCTGCTTAGATCTTTGCGTGTTCATGGCAAGGGCAGCAGCAAATATGATAATATCAGAGTCGGTATGAATGCCAGACTGGATACTATACAGGCGGCAGTCATGTTGCCGAAACTGGCCTGTTTGGATAACGAGATTATGCGAAGGCAGGAAATTGCCGCAAGGTACAACGAGGCGCTGAAGGATAAGTTTGAGATTCCTTTTATCCAGGAAGGATCCGTATCTTCCTATGCACAGTATGCACTGCTTGCGGAAAATGCCGGACAGCGGGATGAGATACGTGCGAAATTGCAGGAAAAAGGAATTCCGACCATTGTTTATTATCCGAATCCCATGCATAACATGAAAGTGTTTGCCCACTGTTTTACAGGCGGTGAGTCGTTTGAAAATACGATATCCTATGCAGACAGAACATTCTCGGTTCCGTTTTCAGCGTATCTGACTTCAGAGGACCAGGAGAGGATTATCGACACATTGCGTATGATGTGATCACGAACTGCTAACGCTTTCGAGGCGGCAGAGGTGCGGGATTTGGTGCAGGATGGATAACAATATGGATATTCGCAGTTACATTGTGGAAGAGGATATAAGTGTTTTTGACACGATGAAAAAAATAGATATTGGAGCGCGCGGGATTGCTTTCGTGTGCAACGGACTAAAACTGCGCGCGGTGGTGACTGACGGAGATATCAGGAGGTATATTCTGGGCGGAGGCAGTCTGGATCGTCCTGTGTATGAGATTGCTCATAAGATGCCGATCTGTCTTACAAAGCAGCAGGAAGAACAGGCAGGGGAAGTGATGCGGAGGCATTCCATTACGGCAGTTCCGATCGTTAGCGAAGCGGGAGAGATCTTACGGATCCGTTTTATCAAAGAAGAACTGCACAACATAGAGGTTAAGCCGAAACGTTATCTGGGTCTGCCGCTTGTGATCATGGCAGGTGGTAAGGGAACAAGATTAAGACCCTATACGGATATACTTCCGAAACCGCTGATCCCGGTGGGGGATAAGACGATAACCGAACATATCATGGACCGGTTTGCCGAGTATGGATGCACACAGGTCATGATGATCGTTAATTATAAGAAAGATTTTATCAAGGCATACTATACGGATAATGAGATATCAAGAGAGATTGTTTTTGTAGAAGAAAGTACCTATCTGGGAACGGGAGGCGGGCTTGGACTGTTGATGGGTAAAATGCAGGGAACCTTTTTCATGTCCAACTGTGATATTCTGGTTGATGCGGATTATGCCGATATTCTGGATTATCATAAGCAGAGTGGCAATATGATTACAGTGGTATGTGCAGAGAAGCGGTTTGAAGTGCCCTATGGAACGATTCAAACCGATCAAAATGGTCAGGTCATACAACTGAAGGAAAAACCGCATTTTCATTACCATGTAAATACGGGATTTTACGTGATCGAACCTTCGTTTTTGACGAAAATCCCCTGCAATACATTTATCCATATCACCGATGTAATTGAGAGATGCGTTGCACAAGGAGAAAGGGTAGGCAGTTACCTGATCCCGGATGAAGCCTGGATGGATATGGGACAGTTTGATGAATTGGAGAAAATGAAGGAACGGCTGGGCAGTCTTTAGGACCTGGATGTTTCGATGAAGTTGATCAGGTGGAGGAGGCAGAGGGAGCAAGATGGGAAAGAAGGTACTTGTTACAGGTGCAGACGGATTTATCGGCAGTCACTTGACAGAAACACTGGTGAAGAGAGGATATGATGTCAGGGCGTTTGTCTATTACAATTCCTTTAATACGTGGGGATGGCTGGATACAATGCTGGAAGACATTATGAAGCATGTGGAGATCTTTAGCGGCGATATCAGAGATCCGAATGGCGTGCGTACAGCATTGAAAGGAACGGAAGAGGTGTTTCATCTGGCAGCGTTGATCGCGATCCCGTTCAGTTATCATTCTCCTGATTCCTATGTGGACACGAATATTAAGGGAACTTTGAATGTCCTGCAGGCAGCCAGAGATCTGGAAACTTCCCGGGTTCTGATTACGTCCACCTCGGAGGTATACGGAACGGCACAATATGTGCCGATCGATGAGAAACATCCTTATCAGGGGCAGTCGCCATACTCAGCTACCAAGATAGGCGCGGACCGTTTGGCGGAAAGTTTTTACCGAAGCTTTAATCTCCCGGTTTCCATTGTGAGGCCTTTTAATACGTATGGGCCAAGACAATCCGCCAGAGCCGTGATCCCGACGATCATTACACAGCTGCTTGCCGGAAAACAGGAGATCAAGCTTGGTTCCCTGACGCCAACGAGAGATTTCAATTATGTGAAGGATACTGCAGACGGTTTTATTGCGATTGCGGAATCTGACCGGACGATTGGTCAGGAGATCAATATTGCAACGAAACGGGAGATTTCCATCGGTGATCTGGCAGCGGAGATCATCTCGCAGATCAATCCGGCGGCACAGATCGTCTGTGATGAAGAAAGACTTCGTCCGGAGAAGAGCGAGGTAAACAGGCTTTTGGGAGATAACACGAAGATAATGCAGTTGACAGATTGGCAGATGCGGTATACGTTTGAAGAGGGCATCGCGGAGACGATCACATGGATCAGGGAACATATGGATCAGTATAAGGTGGATTGCTACAATATATGAAAATATTGAAACAGGTCAAAGGTATTTACAAACAATTTTATGAGATTTTTACACGGGAGCAGAGACGGGGAAGTATAGTCATTTTTCTTATGATGTTTATTGGTTCCTTTTTGGAAATGTTAGGTGTTTCCGTGTTGGTGCCGATGGTGCAGGTAATTCTGTCTCCATCGGAACTGTTATATGATCAGGATCTGCAGTGGGTGTGGACAAGTTTGCATATTGACAGTACCGCACGGCTTGTCTTACTGGTTTCAGGTGGCACGATTGCCATTTATCTTTTTAAGAATGTTTATATGTCGTTTCTGTCTTACTATAAGAATCGATTTTTTAGAAGAGTGGATCAGGAAACTTCCATGCGATTGATGAATTCTTATCTGAGCAGAGAGTATACATTCCACATTAATACAAACAGTACGGTACTGCTTCGGAGTATCATATATGATATTACAGGGATTTCTTCCACGCTTACAAGCGTATTTACCATTATTATGGAGTGTATGTCGACGGTGATGATTATCATCGTGCTGTTTGTTACAGATTATGTGATGGCAGTTACGTTGGGAATTTCTGCGGCATTTGCGTTGGTCATCATCATTGTGGTTTTTCATAAGACTATGCGACGTCAGGGACAGAATTCTTTGGTCTACCATCAGAAGTGCATTAAGGCCGTTAACGAGGCGTTCAATGGGATCAAGGATGTGTTGGTAACTGGAAGACAGTCTTATTTTGCACGCAGTTATGAAGAAGCGGTGACGGGGAAGAACAGGGCGAACGCGATCAAAAATTTTGCTTCAGAGAGTCCGGCTTATGTAATCGAGGGAATCTGCATAGTCGTTTTTATTGCCATGCTGTGTGTAAAATCCCTGACAGGACAGAACGGAACAGAGTTTGTTTCCCAGGCGGCAGCTTTCGCGATGGCGGCTTTTCGGATCTTGCCGTCAATTGGTAAGATCACAAATAATTATAATATTATTGTTTACTACAGGGCTACTATGAACGATGTATATAAGAACATCTGTGAAGTACAGGCGGCATCCAGTGAAATGGAGAGAAGCGGGCGGTTGATGCCAGAAAACAGGGAGGAATCAGGTCAGAAGTTTCAGCAGGAGCTTACGTTAGAACATGTCAGCTGGAAATATCCGAATACGGAGCAGTATATTATCAGGGATCTGGATATGAGAATACCGAAAGGACAGGCAGTCGGTTTTATTGGGGCTTCCGGAGCCGGGAAAACAACACTGGCAGACATGATCCTTGGCCTTCTGCCTACGCAGACAGGGACAATCTATATGGACGGAATGGATATCCGTAAGATACCGGAAACATGGAACAGAACGATTGGTTATGTGCCGCAGAGTGTTTATCTGACAGATGATACGATACGTAATAACGTAGCGTTTGGCATTGACGCTCAAGGTATTGATGATAAGGCTGTATGGAATGCTTTGGAGCAGGCGCAGCTTAAGAAATTCATAGAAGGATTGCCCGTTGGATTGGATACGATTGTAGGAGAACGTGGCGTGAAGTTTTCAGGAGGCCAGAGGCAGAGAGTGGCGATTGCCAGAGCGCTCTATTATGATCCGGATATTATCGTGTTGGATGAAGCTACGTCAGCTCTTGACAATGAAACGGAATCTGCAGTGATGGAAGCAATAGAATCGCTTCAAGGGCATAAGACCTTGATTATCGTAGCACACAGACTGACAACGATCAGGAGCTGTGATGCGGTATATGAGATTGCGAATGGCAAGGCAGTTCTGCAGGAGAACAGGGGGGCTGAGCATGGTTAATTTGTTGCTGTGCCTGGCGGTGGAAGGAGGATTGAGCAGCCGGGTAATAGAGAATATCAGAAAAGCAGCAGGGGTTGATGAGCTGTATATGGTGGTAGGTAAGTCAGAGGAACTGCCGATATTCGAGACATACGGAGAGTGCATTTTGCGGGAAAACGCAGCACGGGGCATCTATGATGAAAGGCAGCTGAATCCGGAAGATAATATCCCACTGGAAGATGATATTATACAATATATGAACCAGTACAGTATGGAGATTATGCATCAGCAGAGAAGATTTGAACTGTATCCGGATTTTCAGATTGAGTCGGATTGGAACAATCATTATACGGTGTATATGCATAATCTTTTTTTCTGGTATAATTATTTGAAGCAGAAATATATTACACACGTGTTCATTTCTGCGATACCGCATGAAGGATATGATTGTATTATCTATTATTTATGCAAATATTTGAACATTTCGGTACAACTTGTACACAGCTGTTTTATTCCATACCGGCGTTATCCGCTCAATGATTTTAAGGTGGATGAACCGACATTGAAAGCAGAATATGGTAGATTATTGAAGCAATATGAACATACTAATATTGAAGAGATTCCGCTAGAAGGGAAGACGGCGGAAGTGTTTAAGCGGTGGTCGTCTTTGCAACCGGACCAGATGAAACCATGGTATATGCGGGTTGACCCATTTATCAGAAGACTGCGGCAAAGGTTTTATGAGACGAATCTTATCAGGATTTGGAAGGGAATATTGGGAGAGGCTTATGCTGAGCATGGAGTTAGTTCTGCATTCTTTAAAATATCAATTCAGAAGACACCGCAGCTGTTGCGAATGATTCCGATAGCCTGGAGACGTTGGCGATTCGTCAGGCCGGTGAAGAAACTGAGCGTTAAGTTCAGAGAATATTATCAGTCACTGGCGGTGGAGCCAGTGCATGGAGAGCAGTATATTTATTTCCCTTTGCAGTATCAGCCGGAGGCCACTTCGAATCCGATGGGAGGAGGCATGTATGCTGATCAGACCATTCCGCTTAATATTCTCAGCAAATCGTTGCCGGCAGATATGAAGATTTATGTTAAGACTCATCCGGAGCAGTTGTCTTTGATGCGGACGCAGGACTATTATGATGAGATAGCGAGGATTCCGAAAGTAAGACTGATGAAGATAGAGACGAGTACCTATGAACTGATGAAAAATGCGGTTGCGGTTGCCTCTCTGACGGGTACGGCGCTCTGGGAATGTCAGTTTTTTGGAGTGTCGGCGTTGGCATTTGGATATTCTGTAAAGAATCTTGCACCCCTGACTTATCATGTTCGTACAGTGGAAGAATGTAAAGAGGCTTTGAGAAAGATTGCGTTAATGCCGCGAAAAGATGTCATAAAGGAGCTGAAGATCTATACGAAGGCACTGCATAATGTCTCCTTTGAGGTGCAGGATATGGAGAAGGGACTTACAAGGGTTATTACTGAATTCATAGGGAAAGACAGGGCATCGGCGTTTGACGAAAGAACTGATAATGAAAAGGAAAATGGAAGATGAGAAAAATATTAGTGGTTGGAAGACCCTTCAGCAATGGCGGAGATTTTCTGATTTACAAAAGGATTATGGAACTATTAAAAGCGGTATATCCCAAAGCTGAAATAGATTTAAATCTGAAAAATGATGCGCAATTTGCCATTGATGAAATGAATGAGTATGATGCGGTTGTAACAGGAGGAGGCGGTGCGCAGTATGCAGAGCCGTATGTGAAGACCAGTTTTTTTTATCAGCATTTCGATGAGATTAAGGTGCCGATTCATTATATGGGTACAGGATTGTATGGGGCAAACGGAGAGAACAGCACACTTTATGAGTATCCTTATTCGGAGAAAATGATTACCTATTTTAACCAGGTGATCGAACGTGGCGGACAGCTTGCGACCAGGGACTGGATTGTGGATACAATATTTCGAAATAGTGGTATCCGGGGAGCGGTTATGGCGGGCTGTCCAGCCTGGTATGACAGAGAGATGCTAGAGCGGCCGGAGAAGGATAAGATATTTCAGGAATCTTTTGCAGATAAGCAGATCAGGACAGTAGCAGTCTCTAACCATGGTCTCACGAAGAATGCGCAGGATCATGAGAAGAAGCTTTCTCAAATGAAAGAAGTCATCCTTTTTTTACAGGAGAAATTTCCTGAGGTTAAGATTATGCTTACTTTTAATGACGGATATATAACGAAATATTCTAAGTATTACAATCTGTCGCTGCAGGAATGGGCAGAGGGGTGTGGCGTGGAATGTGTGGATCTGTCAAACGATGCGGCTAAATTCAGGGCACTTGACGTAGTTGATCTTCACGTAGGTTTTCGTGTGCATACACATATTTACTGTATCAGCAAAATGATTCCAAGTCTGCTGATCGAGGAAGATATCAGGGGATTCGGAATGAATGAGACATTGCACCTGCCGCATATTACAGCCTATGCTGAACACAGTAAACCGGATAATTTTATGGCAAATCCTTATTTAATAACACAGCTTGCTGCTTTGACAGATCAGATGAGGGAACAGAACAGGATAGACTACAATGAAATATTTCGTGTTATCAGGAATTGTTATCAGACAGGAATGAGAACCTGGCTTCATCATATTTTGCCGTAGATTGGGGTGTAGATGTTGATGAAAAGGTACGGTAAATGATATATGATATGAGAAAGGGGAGGAAACATATGAGGTTTTTGGTAGTGATACCTGCGAGAGGCGGCTCTAAGGGCATTCCGATGAAAAACATCTATCCGTTAAATGGAAAGCCGCTTCTGACATATTCATTGGAGATGATGCAGCAGGTAACCTTTGAGGGGGATGTAGTGGTCAGTACTGATTCTGAAAGGATAAAGGAGGTTGCGCTGCAGATACCGGGTATAGAAGTAGTGGACAGACCGGAAGACATTTCCGGAGACCGGGCGAGCACGGAGGCGGCCTTGATCCATGCTCTTAAGACAATGGAGAGCAAAAAGGGCTGTACTTATGATGCGGTAGTAACCTTGCAGGCCACATCGCCGCTTAGACAGGCAAAGACGGTTAAGGCATGTCTGGAAAAATATGAGGAGGATCGTGAGAAATATGATGCGCTGCTGACACTTACGGAGACCAGAACCGATTATTGGATCAAAGAAGGGGCGGATCATTACCACAGACTCTATCCGGATGCACCGAGAAGAAGGCAGGACAGAGACCCGATCTATATCGAGAACAGTGCAGTGTATATTACGGACAGACAGTCTCTTCTGGAAACGAATTCCGTGCTGGGGCATCAGGTGAATGGCTATGTTATTCCGGAGAGAGAAGGAGTAGACATTAACGAGCCAATTGATATTCTGCTGGCAGAAGAACTTTTAAAGACAGAGTGAGAAAGGAAGGGAAAGAATGAGGACAATTCAGATTGATAACAGAGTGATCGGTGAGGGACAGCCGGTGTTTATTATTGCAGAAGGCTGTGATAATCATATGGGAAATATGGATGCGGCCAAAGAGATGTGCCGTCAGGCGAAACTGGCAGGGGCAGACTGTATTAAATTCCAACATCATCTTCCTGATGAAGAAATGTTAAAGGATGTTCCGATGTCCTCTAATTTTGACATTCCATTGTATGACTTTTTGAAACTGCACGCATTGACATTGGATCAGCATGTGGAACTGATGAATTATTGTAAAGAAATTGGCATTATGTACCTGTGTACCCCTTTTAGCCTGAAGGCAGCATATGAACTGAATGAAATCGGGGTATCCGCATTTAAGATCGGCTCGGGAGAGATGACGGATATTCCTACTTTGCAGGCAATTGCGCGCCTGGGAAAACCGATGATCGTATCTACCGGCATGTGTACCATGGACGAGATTAAACGGACTTATGATGCCCTGGCAGAGACCAAAGTAGAGTTTGCTTTTACCAATTGTCTGTCAGAGTATCCGCCAAAGTACGAGGACGTGAATCTCGGTGTGATCGCTAAGATGAAAGAGGCTTTTCCCAAAGCCGTTATCGGCCACTCTGATCATACGCCGGATTTATATACTTGTTATGCGGCGGCAGCGCTGGGAGCCAGTATTATAGAGAAGCATGTTATCTTAAGCAAACAGACGCCGGGACCGGATCAGACAGTTTCCATTGACTTTGAGGATCTGTATCGTCTGGTAGACGGCATTAGAAAGATTGAACTGGCGTCCGGAAGCGAGAAATGTGTGCATCGGGATGAGGATGCGATTCGTTCCTGGGCCTTCAGGAGTATTGTATCTTTACGTGAAATTAAGGCCGGAGAAGTGATCACACAGGAAATGATCTGGTCGAAAAGACCCGGCACAGGAATTCCCTCTCATCGCATGGAAGAAGTGCTTGGTAAAAAGGCAGTGAGGGACATTAAGGAGAATGTGCTTCTGAAATGGGAAGATTTAGAAGCATAGACTATATTTGAGAGGAAGCGTAGAAGCCAGAATGAGGATTCCAATATTTGTGCAGATACGGTTGATTAACCGGCACGTTGTTTGAGAGGATGAATGGCGTACGCGATGGCAGACAGAGTATGAAAAAAATTATGATCATAACCGGCTCCAGAGGAGAGTGGGGGTATATTCGTCCGATTTTGCGTTTGATAGAGAAGCGCGATGATGTAAAAGCTGTCTTGGTAGTGACCAATATGCATTTACTTCCGGCCTATGGAAATTCTTACAAAGAGATCGAAAATGACGGTTTTCATATCGACTATAAAGTGCATATGTCTTTGGATGGGTATAGTCATGTGACACAGGCAAAATCATTGGGGATTTTTCTTACTTCACTGCCGGATATTATTGCGAATGAGAAACCTGACTGGGTTCTTCTGGCAGGAGACCGGGGAGAGCAGCTTATGGGAGCCATTGCGGCTGCTTATACTTATACGCCGGTAGCGCATATTCAGGCTGGCGAGGTTTCCGGCAATATTGATAACATGACCCGCCATGCGATCGGTAAGCTGGTTCATATGCATTTTGCATCGAACAAGGATGCGGCCGAAAGACTGATCAAACTGGGCGAAGAATCTTTTCGTGTACACAATGTGGGAGCGCCGCAGATTGATGAGATGGTGTCGGCCCAGTATACGGAGCTGCCTGAAATTGAAGAAAAGCTATGTGTGCATCTAAGGGATGGATACCTTCTGGGCGTGATGCATCCGGTTACGGAAGAAGCCGATAAGGCGGAGATGCAGGCGGAGATCTTTGTCAAGGCACTGAATCAGTTTGCAGTTCCTAAGGTTATCATACTTCCCAATAACGATGCCGGATCCAACGGAGTAAAGCGGGCGATTCAGGAATATCGGGAAGGCGAGTACTATATGTATGCAAACCTGAAGAGGGAAGATTATCTTGGGCTTTTGCGGAATGCAGAATGCATTGTGGGAAATTCCAGCTCCGGATTGCTTGAGGCGCCGACCTTTAAGGTTCCTGCAGTCAATATTGGCAGAAGACAGAATCTGCGTTTCCGGGGAATAAATGTGATTGATGTCCCTTTTGAGTTAGAGAAGGTGACGGCGGCAGTCAGAAAGGCAATAAGCAGAGAATTTAGAGGTTATCTTGAGCAGGAGTGTGTAAATCCTTACGGCGATGGTCATTCTTCGGAGAGAATACTGGATTTACTGGTAAATACACCTATAGATCAGCGATTATTGGTGAAGCAGTTGACATATTAAACTGGTATTGTCGTTCTGGGAACTCATGACTGAAGTGAAGACAGATATTTAAAGCAGAAAACAGTATGATTGGAAAGGTGTTGGCGAAATCAATGGATCTGAAACGTTACTGTGTGAAAGAATCTTATACGATCAAAGAAGTCTTGGAGCAGTTTGAAAGCTATAATAACAGGGTAGCTATTGTGACAAACGATTCCAATAAAGTGATTGGCGTTGTAAGTCAGGGGGATATTCTACGCGCATTGTCCGCAGGACAAAATTTATATACACCGGTGAATCAGATTATCAGGAGCTCTTTTCTGCATCTGTATGAGAAGAACATGGAAAAGGCATATCCAATTTTTAAGAAGAAAAGAATCAGCCTGCTTCCGGTGATCGATCATAACAATGAGTTGATTGATTTTATTACGATTGATGATATATATGAATATCTGGAGAAGCGATGAAAATGTGCAAATTAAAATTCGACACGGGCACCTTAAAATGTGACAGGCAATAAAATAGAAAAGCCGAATATATTATTCTATATAGACGTTCTTTTCATTATAATTAATTTTTTAATAGAATGCAAGACTTCATTTAAAGAGAAAAATTGTGTATAATAACAGTTAAAATTGGAAAGTCAAGAATTGACTTTTCAAAAGAACTGTTGTACACTGTAATATTTGTGGAAGCAAAGACGGTATTTGAGAAAAATTGCAAATGAGCGAAATAGGAACAGTGATTATATGCATTATGATAGTAGCTGCAGTAATTCTATTTGGTGTGGGATTGTGGCAGATCTTTCGCCTTCTTCAACACGGAAAAGGCGGGTGGGCATTGCTTCTTGGCATCATTCTGATCATAGCTTTTCCATTCTGTCTGGATCAGCTTATCCTGCATAAATGGTATATAGCGATTCCAATAGAATCATCAAGGGATGCTAAAGAATGGATGGATTTTCTGGGCAGCTATCTGGGGGTTGTTGGAACAATCATAATGGGCGCGCTTGCTTACTGGCAGACAGGAGTCAATCGAAAGCAGGATCAGGAGATTGAGAAGCAAAAAGAAAGTATTGAGATTCAAAACCGTGAGATAAGAGATCTGCAGGCACAGGTAGCAGCATACCAGATCAAACCGGCCGTCAGTATTAAAAGCGGAGAAGTGAAAGTATATGCGGGTGATCAGAAACAGAATATCAATGAGATGAACTATACTTCGATTTATCTTAGTATGCATGGAATAGTTCCTTCCGATAAGCGGTCAGATTTTGTCTATATAAAGATTGCTTTTCGGGAAAAAGGACTTGTTCCGATAGAGCAGATCCATATTAAAAAGATTGAATGGCGGATTGCTGCAAGGTTATATGGAATTAATTTGAAAAAAGAAAAGTATGCGGAATTAAACGAGGAACTGCAAATACTAATTGATGACGGCGACGTGATTAAAAGAGCAGGCCGGGAAGGAAACTGCGGGACGGAATTTATTGATGCCATGATGACACATCAGGAAAATTATACAATGGGTAAAAGCAATTTTTCGCAGAGCCAGTTGACGATTGAAGTGGAATTTATGAATCAGATTGGAAAGACCAGGGATTACCGGCTAAATTATTTTCTCCAGAGCAATAAAGAGGCAGAGCGGTTATATTTAGAGCACCCAAACGTAACAATTATAGAGAAAGAAGACAAAAATGAAACAACAGATGGACAGGGAAATTGAAAATTTGGCAAGGGAAATGGGGTCGGCCTTATTTGCAGATCTGGTTGATTTCGATATGGAGATATCGGAGAGCCAGTTCAATTACAAGATTTTAATGGGACGGCGTTTTTTTGTACTGCATACAGGGCTTTTGCCGATTGCTCTCTCAAGTTACAAGAACGAACTAAAAGTATCGGGGTGTTTTGTTACGAACCTGTCGATTGCTTTGCATGACTTCAAAGATAAGCGCATTTTAATTGTGGACGATACGCTGCTTCATGGACGTGCAATCAAGAAGATTGTAACTGATCTGATGGAATGCGGATGCAGGAAGGAAAATATTCGTGTTAAAATTTATTTACGAAACACGGATGCGAATATTATTGATCAGTCACTGATGGAATTAACCGATTTCAAAAGAAAAGAAAATACAGATATGTGGAGGTTTGCTTCGAGTAAGATTGTAGATGCTTTTATGGAGTCAGGCTGGCCATATATGTTTTATCTCCCTTATTATGAGACGGAACTACATTCGGCAGAGGATGATACAATATCAAGTTTTTTGCAGGATCAGCATCTTCAGGATCATGCGATTAAGACACAGAAAAGGCATGGGATCTCCTCTTACTTATATCATGATGCGAACAATCTGGGATTGTGCCGGGAAATTTTGATTCGTATTTATGAATATGAGCGAGCGGATAGGCTGCTTGTGCTGCCATATGCTTACCTAAAGCCTTTGACTTACTCTCAGATTGCTGACAGTTTTCAGTTTCTTGTCAAGGAAGATGTAATTTGCTTTCATGGGAATGGCGATTTTGTTCAGGATGCTGAGGCATTGAAAGAAAATAAATTGAAGGCACAATATGCCTATTCATTGCTGACATACGTGACTAGCTTGCTGGCGGGGAATAGTTTTTTGCGCCAACATGGAATGGAGGACTGGGAAAGAAACACTATAGTTGAAACGACCAGTCTGGGATGTGATATTGTCTTGAGTGAAGATGCTGAAGGCAGGATTGTTGCGGGACTTAACAGAATCAGTACAATAGGAGAGGGTACTTATTCGTTGGAGGAAAATAGTGATATAAACGAGGTGATTGATTCCTTGCTACAGGGAAGAAGCCAGTCAGTAATGCAGCAAGAAAAGGATGTGGATTATTTTCTGGATCACTATTTGAAACTGAGCAGTAAACGTGATGAGCAGCTTGCAGAGCAGAATAAAGAGCGGATGCGTGGGATCGAGGTGGAACGGGTTTATCAATATGCGCCAAATCGAAATGCAGCATGGGAAAAGATACAGGAGGTAATTGATACAGGACGGGGAACGATTGCAATTGCTTTTAACATCATAAATGGGACGACATATGTAGATTCGTTGCTGTATGCAGGAGAACAGAATCACGCATGCAATGAAGAAAATCTGGCAGAGCTTGTGTATCCGTTGTTGCAGTATGAAATGTACTGTAAAGAAAAAGAGGTTTCGGGATCAAAAAAGGCAGATATGAAATGTCAGATTATTGAGGATATCATGGGTCAGAATCCCGGTTTGCGTGAGCGGATCAGCGCGCAGGAAATAGAAGAGTTGAAAAAGGAATCTTTTGAACGAGAGTATTCGTCGTATTATTTTGATAAATATTCCATGTTCAGGGAGAGACCGGAAGTGCAGCGTGGGATGAGGATTGAAAAAGGCTACGAATTTGGATAGAACGAAGGGCACGAAGGATGACGACAGAACAGCATAAGATTTTATATAATTTGGGGATGAGACTGTCTTGTGATAGTTCGAGAGGAATACATTTATGTCCGGGCAGGAAAAATTATGAATGTTTTGTATATTGTACGAAAGTATTTGAAAAGGGCTGTAGATTTGGCAATGCCGCTGGTAAGAATAGGATACAGATAAAAAGACAGACGGGAGAGGAAGTTTTTTCTTTGGAGGAAACAGTACCGATCTGCCAGAAATATACGACGGAAGAGCGGGTGGAAATGGTTTTACAGTCTGGTTGTACGCAACCGGAGTGCGACAAACTGATAAAGGATTTGGACAGTCTTCTGGCACAGTCGATCAGAGATGTTGCGATTGAGAAAACGTTGGTTTTGAGAGAATGTGAAGGCGGTCAACATATACCTTTGATAGATTTTTATGATATTTTTGATGAGCGGTCGCTGCTGACCCATTTTCGGAGTTTGTTTCAGTGCTTTTTGCAGACAGTTACTTCTGGCGACAGGGAGATTCAAGTTGTTGGCAGGATAACGGAATTATTACGGAATTGGGAACTTCTATACGCGGAGAGGGAAGAACTTCTGAATCAGGTTGAGAGCTATATGAATGGAATCATGGCTGGTATGGAAGAGGTTGGAAGTTACTCCCATGATCTGAGATATTTGTCAGGCGAGATTAAGAAAAAGTTATATGAGAAGAAGGCAGTTGGGAATCTCTTGTCTTTTCTTTTAACAGATAAGTCTGATCAGGATCGTTTCAGAGAGTGCGCTACTGTTCTGGCGGCCTTTTTAAAGGCATACGCTCGAGAAGACGCAGGAGCATTATTGGAGTGTCTTCAGAAATATGAAGTGCAGGAGCTACAGATTGAAGAGGTAAAGAGATTAGGAAAAATCAGCCTGCATTCATCGAAAGCAAAAACAGCAAATGCAAACTTGATTAAGGATTATCTGAGAGATCCGGTAAAGTATAGCGGCGGGGTGATGTTTGAATGCATTACGTAAGTGAATCTCCTCAATGGTCTGGTTTTGACCATGGGGAGATTTTTTATATTTATAGTAAGTGACATTTCTAATGTCGTTAACTATAAATTTGGAAATGATTTACATAACTTTGTACTGGAAATATCCCAGAAACATGATATGATAATAGAGCAGGTAGACATAACATTGAAATGTTGAAGGGATTTGAAAACGATGCAGAGAAAATATTCCAGAAAATACCGATACTGTGCCATAGCCCTATGCCTGGCTTTATGTTTGGAGAGTAGCCCGGTGCAGGTTCTGGCGGTAGAAGATACGGTGGGAATGCAGGTGGATATCGCTACGGCAGGGGATTCCGCCGGTAGTTCCGGTGCACGTAACGAAGAGAATACCGGGGAGACGGCCGATCAGACGACCGATCAGGATCATGCCGGTCAGAATGGTCCGGGTAGTGACAATGCAGGGAATGCCGGATCGAATCAGGATGCTCCGGGTGGCAGTGATGATGGTACAGGTGATTACGGCTCTGATCATACTGACACAGGCAGCACCGATTCAGAGAACGGTGACGCAGACAGCAGCGATTCGGATGGCAATGGATCGGATAATAGCGATTCGGATAGCAGTGGCTCGGATAATAGCAATTCAGATAGCAATGGTTCAGACAACAATGATTCGGAGAATGATGGTTCGGACAATAATGGCTCCGGAGATACAGATTCTGGCATTGTTCCGGATGTCCCGGATGATGTGAACCCGCCGGCAGACACTCCGGACAGTGACTCCGGCAGCATCTCCGACAATGACTTATCCTCCGTCTCCGAGAACGATCTGTCATCCGTTTCTGAGAACGACCTTTCCTCTGTCTCTGAAAACAGTCTGGAGGAAGATCGTCAGGCTATGATCAAAGCTGCCGGGGAGGCATTCACGAAACTGCTTGCACAGAAGGATCTGATGGCGCTGCTCTATCACACGGATACTTATAGTGCAAGGCTTTGGCCGTACGAGAACAGTGAGACTACGGCGACATTGGAAATCGGACAGACCTTGTATATCAAAGGGGTCACGATCACGGACAGTGATGTGTGGTATGCGGTGCAGTTCTATATAGACGGTGCGGAGGGCACGGGATATGTGCAGAGTTACTATCTGGCCTATTCTGACGAGGACTGGATCGCCTGGGAGAACGAGTACCTGTTACCGATTCTGGAAATCGGTGATACATACGGAATCACAGCTTTTGGAATGGCAGCTGGTTCCATGATGCCTTATGCCATGAATACTTCGGATATTACCGCCTTTCCGGGTTCTTATCAGAGCGCTCTCAGAGATTTGAAGAATGCACATCCGAACTGGACTTTTGTGCCAATGAAGACAGGGTTGGATTTTGCTGCGTCTGTCTCGAAGGAGATGGGGGACAAGAGTCTGATTCAGAAGACGACAAGCAATGCTTCCAAGGGCTGGGTAGGGAATGCCTGTCCCAGTGAGAGCGGCTGGTACTATGCAACCAGACCGGCAGTGGAATACTATATGGATCCACGTAATTTCCTGACGGAGACCTACATTTTCCAGTTTGAGCAGCTGACTTTTAATGCGTCTTATCATACGCAGTCTGCGGTTCAGACATTTCTGAATACAACCTTTATGAAAGGCGTTTTACCGGATGATACCGCGAAGCGTACCTATGCGCAGGCCTTCTTTGAAATTGGAAAAAACAGGCGATTAAGTCCGATCCATCTGGCGTCCCGTGTATATCAGGAACAGGGGAAGGGTACGTCGGGGCTGATTTCCGGTACCTATCCGGGCTATGAGAATTATTATAATTTCTTTAATGTGGGAGTTAACGGTTCTTCCACAACCGAGAAGATCGTAAAGGGACTGACCTATGCGAAGAGTAAGGGATGGAATACGCGGTATAAGTCTCTGGAAGGCGGCGCGGCGACGATCGGCAATAATTATATCCTGAAATACCAGGACACCCTTTATCTGGAGAAATTCAATGTAGACCGCAACAGTCCCTACGGACTCTATAACCATCAATATATGCAGAATATCCAGGCGCCGGCCAGTGAATCTTCGACCACGAAGAAGATGTATGCCAATGCCGGTTCGCTGAATTCAGCCTTTGTATTCAAGATTCCGGTCTATAACAATATGCCGAATGAGAGCGGCATCGCGCCGCCTGTACCGGAAGAACCGGAGAAGATCCCGGTATTGAAATTAAGCAAAACAGCATTAAAGTTGGACAGAAGCAGCGCCAGGGACTGCACGACCGGACAGACACTGAAGTTGTACGCCGATGGGAAAGTCGTAAATCTTCCCGATGAAGAGGTGATTTGGAGCAGCAGCGACACATCGGTCGTGACTGTCGAAGACGGCACCGTCAGAGCGGTGGAAGGGGGTAAGACCGGAGAGGCTGTCATTACGGTTTCTTATAAAAAGGCGGAAATTTCCTGTAAAGTTACGGTGCAGGCAACCTTGCAGAGTATTTCTCTGGATCAAAATGAAGTGTCTCTTCGCAGACCGGATACAGTTGTGGAAGATATCACCGGCCTGAGTGAGGAAGAGCGCAGGGAGAATACCGCCACTGTATCGTTACAGGTAACGTTTGATCCGGCAGATACTACCGCAAACAGGACGATCGTCTGGACTTCCTCCAATACCAGAGTCGCGAAGGTTGCCGCCGATCCGACAGCGCCCGCAGATGCGCCCCGGGCAGTGGTGACTGCAGTGGGCAAGGGGGAGGCTGTGATCACGGCCAAGGCGTCTAAGGCAGGCGGTACACCTGTGAAGAGTGCGTCCTGTAAGGTTAAGGTGAGTGCGCCAATCTATCAGGTGGAGCTGTCAAATCCCAACGTAGCGGAAGCGGATCAGGTGGAAACAACGACTTTGCTTGCCGGACAGAGTGTGAATCTGGCGGCGGAATATTGGCCGAAGGATACTACTTCCGATACCCAGGTGGCCTGGAGCAGCTCTGATGAGCGGGTTGCCACAGTCAGAAACGGCAAAGTTGTGGCGATTGCCGGCGGAACGGCAGTGATCACGGCCAGGGTGGCGGGCTGCGAGCAGGGCTATGCGGCACAGCATACCATTATGGTGGAGGAATGTCATGTCACTTTTATGGGGAAAGACAGCAGTACGGTCCTGAAAAAGCAGACAGTCCGCTATGGAGACGCGCTGTCGGTACAGGAGTTTCCGACTGAAGAGGAACTGGAAAGTGGGACAGCAGACGATATCTTTATCGGATGGTATACGGGTATCGGCGGGACGGGCAGCAGATTTGATGAGAACACGCTGATCCATCGTCAGGAGACGGTACTTTATCCGCATTACGAAGAACAGGGTAAGGGTTTCTATATCCTTCCGGTTGGGGATCAGACTTATACCGGAAATGTCATCAAACCGGAAGTGAGAGTGTTTGACAGTATAACGTATGAGGATGGCAGCCGGGAACGGATCGAACTGGTTCTGAATAAGGATTATACGATTTCCTATAAAAATAATAAGAAAGTAAACCTTGAGGGGAAGGCGGCGCCGACGATTACGGTCAAAGGTAAGGGTAATTATGCCGGAACGGAATCGATATCCTTTAATATTGTGCCCAAACCGCTGACGGATACGGATGTCACGGCGGATGACATTACGGTGGCATACACGGGTAGAACGATTAAGAGTGCGCCGACAGTCTGGCGTAGCGGTAAGAAACTGGCGCGAAACACGGATTATACGGTAACGTATCCGCAGACCGGTACAGGAGCCTATCAGACGGCAGGCACATATCCGATCCTGATCACCGGGAAGGGCGGCTATACCGGAACGATCACGGTATACGAGACGATCACACAGAAGGTGCTGCTTGGCAAGGTGGCGATCGCGAAGATTCCCAACCAGACCTACCGGAATGATCTGGTCGATAAGGAGCAGGGCATCGGTATCATGCCGGAGCTGAAGGTGACTTATAAGAAGGAGGCGCTCACAGAGAGTACGGACGGCGGCCTGACAGGAGACTATACCGTATCCTACAAGAATAATACTGCGGTCGGTACGGCCACGGCGACGATCACGGCGGTGGAAGGAAGCGGCTTCGCGGGCAGTAAGAGCATTACTTATAAGATCGTCGGAACCGCCATTGGAAGGGCTAAAGTGGAAGGGCTGGAGAACAGAGAATACACGGGCAGCGAGGAAGATGCAAGACAGGCTCCCGGCGCTTATACATTGACTCTGAACGGCAATGTTTTGACGGAAAGTCAGGATGACGGCGTAACAGGCGATTATGTGGTGTCTTATACGAATGTCTCCAAAGTGGGAACGGCAACGATCTTGTTTAAGGGGATCAACGAGTATACAGGGCAGATCAGGAAGAGCTATAAGATAACGGGATATCAGATCGGCCCGGATGAATCCGGATCAAATCCTGCGATCACCATGCAGTATTACACACAGGACGAACCGGACAGTTTGAAAGAGATTGCGGACTTATCCCAAGTCACAACGCCTTATATGAAGGGCGGCAGCAAGCCGGTAGTACTCCTGACCTTTAACGGCATCCATTTAGAACCCGGCAAAGACTATACGATCAGATATGCGAATAACAATACGGTGGCGACGAAGGCGATGCAGGAAGAACTGCCGGAAAAGAAGCGGCCGAAGATCACAGTCACCGGTAAAGGCAATTTCAGGGGGAGCATTACCGGATATTTCGAGATCACGGACGGACAGATGTCACCAGACAACGGTAAACTGACGATGACGGTCAGGGATGTGGTCTATAAGAAACGGAAAAACGCCTACAAGAGCGTTCCTGTTCTGACGGACTGTAACGGTGCAAGACTGGCGGCAGGAAGAGATTATGAGAAGAACCTGCTATATACGTATGCGGAAGATACGGAATGGACTGATACTGACGGTAATGTTATATCACGGAATGCCGGTGACTTCGTGGCGGCAGATGATATTCCGGAGGCCGGAACCGTCATCCGTGTCACAGCACAGGGAAAAGGCTTCTATGCCGGAGCGGGAGCGGCGGAGATTTCGGCGGATTACAGGATCGTGGCGGCAGACATTGCCAAGGCGAGAGTTACAGTGCAGACGAAGGAATACCGCAACGGACAGCCGGTGACCCTGACGGAAAATGACTTAAAGATCACGGTAAGCGGCAATACAGAACCCCTGCAATATGGCATAGACTATACGATCGACGAGAACACTTATACGAAAAATGTGAATAAGGGTAAGGCAACTGTCACACTGCGCGGCCTGGGAAATTACGGCGGCGAGAAGAAAATAACCTATACAATTGCTACTAAGAAGCTTGCATGGTGGAAAAATCTGTTTTAAAAGATTAATTTTTCCTTAAAAACACTATATCTTGTAGCAAAGACACTTGTGTCACACAATCAGAAATGGTATACTGACTAAAATATGGTATTGTTTGGCAGAGAGTGTCTTTAGAGAAGTAAATGCGAAGCAATCGCCAGAGAAGTCATTTGGATTTCAACAGAAGTGACAGTTGTTTGAGAAAATGACAGTAACATCAGATTTTAAGAAGGTACGAATGGGAGAAGGTAAGGAAGATGAAGAAAAGAAGAGTACTTGCGTTGTTGTTGGCGCTCAGCCTGGCAGTGGGGATGAACGGTATGACGGTTCTCGCTACGGCGCCTGGCGGTGCAGATCTGCCTGTTACGACAGGGGAAGAGAGTACTGTGCCCACAGAAGGAGCAGGTGCTTCTCAGGGAGCGACGGACGAAGGCGGGAATGATAAGTCGGAAGGAGAGACGAATCCGGGAAATGCGGATAATACGACAAATCCGGATAAACCGACGAATCCGGACAATCCGGGCGGAGACGACAATTCCGGGAATGGCAGCGAGTCCGGCGGTCAGGATACATCTGGGGATCAGAATCCGGGCGGAGAGACCGGTAAGGATGAGGAGAAACCTTCCGACGGTGAAGAGGTGACCGATCCGGACAAGGAGAAGCCTGACGAGACGAACCCGGACGAGGAAGAGACACCGGATGCGGATGAGACGGAAGAGGACGAGAGCGTTTCGGAGAATACAGTAGACGAGGATGAGAAGACGTCTGAGGAGGACGAAGAGGAATCAGCTGAAGAAGCGGGCATCATGATGATGTCCTTCACGGATGAAGTGGGCATGCTCGTTACGTATAATGCCGCTACGGAGTATATCTATACCAAAGATGAGAGCGGTACATTGACCGCACTTGAGCGGGCGGATGGTAAGCCTCTGGAAGGCAATATTGTTCTGGAGGAAGGACAGGGCATTAGTAAGATTGGCTCCGGTGTCTTTACGAACAATACAAAGCTTACCTATATCAGTATGCCCAAGGGCGTTACTTCGATCGGAGCGAATGCATTCCAGGGTTGTACGGCATTAAAGGGTATGACCATGCCCAATGGTGTGGAGTCCATCGAAGCCAGCGCATTTGAAGGCTGTACTTCCCTGACGCAGTTCGCACTTCCGGCGACGGTCACAAGCATTGGCAGTCGTGCCTTTTACGGAGACAGCAGGCTGTTCATGGTATATATGAGAAATGCTGATATCAGCAGACTGCAGACGATCGAAGCTTATGCGTTTCATGGATGCGGCGCGTTGACACAGTTCTGTTCCGATACGAGCTTTACGTTTCCGAATGGTCTGACCAGTATCGGAGAGGCGGCGTTTAAGGATTGTCGCGGCGTTAAATCCATTGTCTTTTCGGATAATATCACGTCTATGGGAGCGCATGCGTTTGAAGGCTGCAGTGCTTTGACGGAAGTGACACTGCCGAAGAAGCTTGGCAGTATTCCACAGTATGCTTTTGCCGAATGCCGTTCTCTTGTGTTGGTATCGTTCGGGGATGGCAACCAGACGACGGGAATTGAGTCTTGGGCGTTCAAAGGATGTTACAGTCTTGGCAGCATAGAGTTTTCGCCATATGTACAGAAGATTGCGTCCTATGCGTTTGAGAACTGTTCAAAACTGGTGCGCGTTGAGGTTCCGCAGATCCTCTGTACCTTTGCAAACGATGCTTTCCCGGACACGGATACGCTGTGCCTGATCGGGTATCCGGGCAGTGACACAGAGAAATATACACTGAATCGTAAGATACGTTTCAGCAGTATTACCGCGATTAAAGAAGAAAATAAGTATTATAAATGGGAGTGTGAAGTAACAGGGGCAGGTTCCATCAAGGTATCGAGATCGGCCACGGCGCCAAACGATGATCCGAATAATGTAGATAACGGCAAAGACGAAAACGGCGTGGCACGGCCTAAAGGAGTGGCTGCTGGCACAAAACTATATGTGTTTGCAAGTCCGGAGAAAAACAATAAGTTGATCGCCGAGTCTTTGAAGTGCAATGGAATACCGATTAAAAAAGAAGGAAAATATTATACTTTCGAGATGCCCAGAGGCGGAGCTATGATCACGGCGGAATTCGAAAGCACGGCGGATAACGGCGGTGTTAACGGTACGGATATAGATTGGGAGTTGTCTAATGGAGATAAACTGAAAGTTGGACAGACGACCAGATTGTTTGTATTGGATGAAGATAATAATATCGTACCGACTTCCAAGGTTAAATTTACCTCCGCGAAGCCGACGATCGCCAGTGTTTCCAACACCGGAATTATCACTGCGTTGAAAGAGGGACATGTCAATATCAATGTGGAAGTGGTAACAAAGGGCGGCGGCAAGGTCAAAAAGGCGGTCGCGATCGAAGTGGCAAGCACGGATGCCGTCTCTTTACAGCTGATACCGGATTCTTATAACAGCACGATTTTTACGATCACAGATAAGGTGGTAGGCGGAAATACTGTGCAGGTGGCTTCGGTTGAGAAAATTGCGGTAAGTCCGGATAAAGCGCAGGTGACTATGAAATTAAAGGCGAAGGCTTATGATGCAGATGGCGATGCCATGGCAGTTGCCTTGAAGTGGTCAACCAGTGATGCTAAAGTAGCTAAACTGGCCCGGACATCTTCCGCGGCTACGATTCCGGAGAATACGATCACAATTCCTAAGGGAACGACAGGAGAGGCGACAATTACAGCAACGGCGACTAATTCCAAAAAGCAGACTATTACGCAGAAATTTATTATTCAGGTCAGAGATTATACGCCGAGACTGTCTGCATCGGCTCTTACCGTAAATCTTGAAAAGGAAGAGGGCGCGGTATTGCAGGTGATCAGTGCCTATGAAGGTGTGATTGAGCCGAAATCGTTGGAACTGGTATATGCGAAGGATGATACTGTGCCGGTTACGGAACTGGAAGCGATATACGATGAAGCAAATAGCACGGGAGGCATTTACAGATATGTGATCAATCCAAAATCCGGTAGGATTGATAAAGGAACTTACAACGTAAAGGTCGCTTTGAATAATAGGAATTATAAGATACCGTTGAAGATTACGGTCAATTCTACGATGCCTAATCCAAGGGTTGCTTATGATAAGAAACAGCCAAAGATTAACCTGTTCCTGGCCAATGACGGAACAGAGGTGAAGCCTATTGTTTCAAATCTTGGTAATGAGACGATTGAAAGCTATTCACTGGAGCCTTTGACATCTTCGACGAATGATGCGTTCTTCACAAAGAACTTCCAGATTGATCCGGCTACCGGAACGATCACACAGAAGAACGCGAATATGATCTATAACGATAAGGGTAAGTTGGTTACGACAGGATATTTGGTATTGCATCTTGCGGGATTCAAGCAGAATTCGGTTAAAAAATGCAAGATATCAATTCCTACACAGACAATAAAGCCTTCTTATAAGCTGGATAAAACGACTGATACCTACAATATGACAGCTTCTGAGAAGACAGCGGTTCTGACCTTACTGGATAACAAGACGAAACAGCAGGTAGTATTGGATGAAGAGAACTGGACAGTTGCGTTGTCATCGAAGAGCACGGCTGACAGTGTGAGCAGAGACGGTGTATCCATTAACGATGACGGTAAGATAGAACTCAAAGTAAATGCCGTTATGGGTGCCGGCAGGGTTGTCCTGGAAGTCAGAAATAAGGCTTGGGCGGCAAATCAGAAATTTGAATATACCTATACGGTCAAGACAACGGCAGCGAATCCAAAGATTGCACTTAAGCCGGCAACAGTCAGCCTGAACAGCAGGTATCCGGATCAGCCCGGTGAGTTTGCATTATCCTCGAATCAGTTTGACACGGTTCTGGCGGATACGCAGAACTTTACGCCTCAGTCGAATGCGAAGAATGCGGTCGAGTATGATAAGCTGAGTGTAGTGTATTCCGATGGTAAGGGAAGGATTGAGATTAAGGATCCGACGATCAAGGCGGGCGCCTATAAATTTAAATCCGATGCCATAGAGAGCAGTACCGGAGAAATATATAATGCAGTTGTGCTGACAGTGAAGATTACCAATGCGGTACCGGCGATGACACTCAAAGGGGCGGCATCATTAAATCTGGCGGCCCAGACAGGAGGCACGTATACTGAGACGGCAGAGATTCAGATGAATGTCAAACTGCCGGAAGGCTATGAGGTGGATGCCGCGGGAACGATATACAGTATTTTGTGTACAACGAAGAATGAGAGCGCCAGCAAAGGCAAATTTGACTGGAAAATAAAGGACAGTAAGCTTTGTATTTCTTTAAAAGGTCCGGTAGCAGCCAAGACATACAGCTTCACAATGACACCAGAATACGTCAATCATGACAGCGGCAATCGTGTAGTGGGTAAAGCCGTTAGGTTTAATGTTAAGGCGTATAAAGGGACAATTGGTGTGAAATTATCAGCCAAGGGTTCGTTGAATCTGTTAGATCGCGGCGGTGCGTATACGCTGAAGAACAGTATCATGTATACACCGACGTTCTCGAATCTGAAAGATCAGGTAGTAGAAGCGCGTATCTTTGATGCCAATGTTGCACCACAGTTATCTGATGATGACAGCAAGTATTTTAGCGCAGAAGTCATAGACGGCAAGATTTATGTTGCACCCAGAGTAGGTGTCAGTATTGAGAACAATAAAAATTATCCTGTAAGAATTTGGGTCAAGCTTGCAAATTATGGCGGTAATATAGGCGGTGGTATGTGGGCATCGAACAAAATAAATGTTCGGACAGTTCAGAGTATACCGAAGGTGACGGTTAGTAAGACAAGCCTTGATCTGTATCTGTCTAACAAGTCTTATGCAGCAACCTTTACGGTTAAGCCCAATACAGGCACTATTGGTAAGCCAATAGAAATTGCATTTGGCGAGAAAGATACCAAATCCAGGGAATCCTTCGATGTTACCAGTGAGCCGCAGACGGATGGATCCCTGAAGGTTACAGTGAGATTAAAGGATACGGTATCCTTTGCCGGAAACTCTACGAGCAGGGTGACAATGTATGTTACTTATGAAGGACAGGCTGTTAAGACAAATGGGACGGCCATCAACATGAGTGTTAAGATCAACAAGTAAGCGTAATAGAGAAATGCAGCGGTTTGTTTCTGCCGCTGCATTTGTTATGTCATGGTTGCTTTTGCATTCAAATTATTTTACAATATTATTTATGTAGAAAGAGGAAAGGCGGATCGATCAATTGACAGTGAGCACTACTATTGAGAAACAAAAGGACAGATTTATTTTGGCCGTATTTCTGGCTGCGGTATTTTTGCTGCGGATCATCTATATGAGCAAAGTGCATGGACCAATCGTGTATGCAGATGAGATGGGATATTGGGGGCATGCGGCGAATATGACGGGCAATACATGGGCAGGTGTTATGAACGGTATGCCGTGGTATGCCTGTGGATATAGTTTTTTACTGATGCCAATATTTCTGTTACAGACCAATATGCTCATGATGTACCGTATAGCCGTGATCTTAAATGCTGTCTTGGGTGTATTAAGTTTTTGGCTGGTTTACAGAATCATACAGAAAACGAAGTCCAGCGCAGGGAGTGTACTGAAGGCAGCAATTTTATCTTTTACGGCAACCTCTTATCCGGCTTATATTTTTCACACTTATATTGCATGGAGTGAGACGCTTTTAGCCTTTTTGATCTGGCTGATCTTATATGAGATCATTTTCTTAGAGGACGTTCCGAGATGTTGGAAAAGTGTTTTGCTGGGAAGCACGGTTGGGTATAGTTATATGGTTCATAACAGAATGCTTGCTGTCGTTGCCGCCGTGCTTTTAACACTTGTAGTTTTGTTGCTTTTCAAGAAGATTCGCATGATAGATTTAGGATGCTTTTTGGTGTCCTTAGTTGTAGTGGTTTGTATCGATGCTTTCCTGAAAGGGATCCTCAGGGATTTGGTGGAGAACAATGCAATGCTGCAGGAAATAGGTCTGAATGTCAGGTTTAGTAAAGCCAATACATTATCTGAACAGATAGGCAAATTTCTGGAGATATTTTCTCTGACCGGTCTAAAGAATTTTCTGCTTAATCTGGCAGGACAGATTTGGCAGTTATTATCGGCAACTTATCTTTTAGCAGGATTAGGACTGATTTTCTGCGTGAAGAAATTGCAGGCGGCTTTCAAACAATCCGGGCAGATCGGTTTATATTTAATGCCTGTATTGTCTGTCCTTTTTACGATTATGATGACGTCATTATTTTTTATCGACCAGGATTACAGCGCTTTGCGCAGTGGAAGTAATGTCAGAATAGACACGATATTTTATGGAAGATATAATGACGTATTTGCGGGTATTTTGATGCTGATGGCTCTAGAATGCCTGGTTAACCGTATGGAGATAAAAGGTTTTGTTAAAAATATCATAGGACTGGGTCTTGTTTATCTGATTGTGGCAATCGTTGTACATTGTAGTCTGAGTGGTGTAGAGCAGGTCTATTTGAATATTGTATCCGCGGTAAGTATTCATACGTTTCATTGGATGGGCGGCTTTGCCGTTTGGAAGTGTACGCTGATCGCTATTGTAGTTTGTGTTGTTTGCGTGATCATACATTCGATAAAAATAAGATGGCAAGCAGGGAATTATGCGATTTGTATGTTTCTGGTCTTTTTATTTTTGGCTACTGCATTACAATGTATGCGTCTTTCGGTTAACGGTGAGAATACCAATACACAACGATACGCAGAGATTTTTGATTTTCTCAACGAGAATACGAAGGCAGGGGAACCGGTTTATGCAGTTGCCAGTGGAAAATTTGCCTATGATCTGCAGACCAGACTGGTAAATAAACCGGTTATCTGTATTACATCAGATCAGCTTGATCTGGCTGCCGATCGTCGGTTTATTGTGCTGCCAGAACAGGAATATGCCGATCTTGTGGATGCGGAATATGATGAGTGCCTGCAGAAAGAAGGCTATAGAATCATACAGAAGATGGAGGAGTAAGATGAAGCTGATAATTCAAATTCCATGCTACAATGAGGAGGAGACGCTGCATATTGCGTTAGATGCACTTCCGGGAAAAATAGACGGCATTGATGAAATTGAATACCTGATCATAAATGACGGTAGTAAAGACAAGACGGTAAAGGTAGCCGAGGAATGGGGTGTCCATCATATTGTAAATTTCAGGAGAAACAAAGGTCTGGCATATGGGTTTATGGCCGGATTGGAGGAAGCGCTCAGGCAGGGGGCGGATATCATTGTCAATACGGATGCGGACAATCAGTATTGTGGAGACGATATAGAGAAATTGGTGCATCCAATATTGGAAGGTACGGC
Organism: uncultured Lachnospiraceae bacterium; assembly: GCA_947564645.1. Taxonomy (GTDB): domain Bacteria; phylum Bacillota; class Clostridia; order Lachnospirales; family Lachnospiraceae; genus UBA3282. The sequence continues at coordinate 4,822 of CANOCU010000016.1, read as the reverse complement.
GGATATTGTGGTCGGTGCGCGGCCGATCGATTCCATATCTCACTTTTCCTTTTTGAAAAAGAAACTGCAGCATTTGGGCTCCTGGTTTGTCAGAGTTGCCTCTGATACGAATATTCCGGATGCACCCAGTGGATTTCGGGCGATTTCCAGAGACGCGGCCATGCGATTGCATGTGATTAATGAGTATACTTATACCTTGGAAACGATCATACAGGCGGGAAGAGAGAAGATAGCGATCACTTCTGTGCCGATCCGTACGAATGCAGAGCTTCGCCCATCCAGGCTTTTTAGCAGTATGCGCTCTTATATCAAGAAATCGGCATTGACGATAATCAGAGCGTTTATGATGTATAAACCATTAAAGTTTTTTGGAATCATTGGATTGTTTCCGTTTAGTCTTGGTATTATTTTAGGAGTTCGTTATTTGATTTATCTGGCGTTTGATCCGCATACCGGGCATGTACCGTCACTGATCCTGGCGGCGATACTTCTGCTGATCGGCGTGCAGACTTTTGTCGTAGGATTACATGCGGATATTATGGCTGCTAATCGTAAGATGATCGAGGAGATCAAATATCATTTGAAGAAGATGGAATACGATGGTCAGGAGAAGAAATAATGTATACAGAATACGTATTGAAAATGGCGCCCAAAGTATTATCACAGGTTGACAGAGACAAGCATTCTAAAAATTACGGAGACTGCGACAGAAACCACTGGCATTTAAAGATCCGGGATTTTTCTTCGGCTATCTTACAACAGACCGGGCTTACGCTTGCACTGCTATATCAGGTGGATTTTCCCGGCAATCTGTTTTATCGGAAAGAGGTAGTCAGGGAATGGGCAGAAGGAACCGTTTATTATTGGAAGTCTGTTCAGCTGCGGGACGGGAGCTTTAATGAGTACTATCCGAATGAACATGGATTTCCGCCGACGGCGTTTTCTCTCTATGCAATGTGTGAGGTCTATAAACGTCTGGAGATGGAGGACGAAAGCATTACAGATGCTTTCAGAAAGACGGCCAGATATCTTGGTGGTCATATAGAAGAAAAAGCCTATAATCAGGAACTGGCATCCATTACGGCGCTCTATTCGGCTTATACCGTGCTTCAGGAAGACTGGATTAGGAAGGCTGTGCAACACAAACTGGACAGGATCCTGAAATTGCAGTCTGCGGAGGGCTGGCTTCCGGAGTATGGCGGCGCAGACATTGGCTATCTGAGTGTATCTCTGGATATGCTGTCAGAATATTACTGGATGAGCAGGGATGAGCGGGTGATTGAACCGTTGAATCGGATGGTCGGTTTCCTGCAATATTTTGTACATCCGGATGTGTCTGTGGGAGGGGAATATGCATCAAGAAATACGGTGTATTTTTTACCGAATGGTCTGCAGGTTATGAGCAATTTGGGGAATAAGGCGGCGGAAGCCATGAAGCGGCTTTTATATCAGGATTCTCAAAAAGCATTTTACTTTTTGGATGCGGTCGATGACAGGTACTATTCGCATTATCTGCTCCACTCCTTCCTTCGTGCAATCGAAAAATCAAATAGGGATACCTGTCAGCAGCAGGGAATTTTGGATTATAAACTGCCCTTTCAGTATGATCAGGAACGTTATTTTAAAGAGGCTGGGCTGCTATGCCTTACGCAGGGTGACATGTATGCGATCATTGGAGCCTCTAAAGGAGGGGTATGCAAAATTTTTTATAAGAAAGAGGAATGTTTCGGTGACTATGGCTATCGGGTAGAGCTGGGAAAGGGAAAAGTTGCCGCCACCAACTGGCAGAGTAGGGATTACGAAATAGAGTACAGGAAGGGCAGCGTAACAATTACCGGCAATATGAATTTGGTGAAACAGAAAGTTGCCACACCTGTTATGCTCTTTGGATTACGTGTTGTATCGGCAGTGGTTGGCAACAGAATCATTGGGATGCTTAAGAGACTGATCATTCTGGTAGATAAGAAGACAGATATTAAATTTCAGAGAACAATTTCCATAGATCAGGATAAAATTGTAATAGATGATTTGATCCAAAGCCCCCAAAAGATTCATTTGGAATGTGCAGACAGCTTTTCCCTTCGGCATGTAGCTTCAGGAAAATTTTTTGCACTGGCTGACCTGGGGAAACACAGTCGCTTGCGTTATGCGGGAGTAGAGGATATCCAGATTCAGCGGACATTCTTTTTAAAGAGTGGTCAGATAGAGGAAAAGGTAATCGCTTAGATGAAAGGATTTGACAAATTAAAAAAAGAAGTTATAGAGAGTGATCTGTGCACTCGCTGTGGGACATGCGTAGGCATCTGCCCTGTAGAAACTTTGGCCTGTCAGGATGGCAGGGTGGTGGATGCCGGACATGGGTGTGTGCAATGCGGCATGTGCAGTGCAGTTTGCCCCGGGAAAGAGTTTCCGATGAATGAATGGTCGGAAAAATTATTCCAAAAGCCATATGATACCGGCAGATTGTTTGGATCTTATCAGGGTATCTATACGGTATCCTCCCATGATGCTGCAGTTCGTGCAGAAGGTTCTTCCGGAGGCATTGTCACGCAGATGCTGCTATCGTTGTTAGAGTGGCATAAGATTGAGGGGGCTGTGGTTGTCGGGGAGAAGGAGAACGATCCTTCCGGATTTGTACCTTTTATTGCAACCAGTACGGAACAGATTAGGAAAGCGGCGCAGTCGAAATATGTGGTGCTTCCGGTTAATCAGGTGATTCGGGAAATTAAGGAAAGCGGAAAGAAAATAGCATATGTGGGACTGCCGTGCCAGATTCAGGGAATGCGGAAGGCAATGGCGGAGAATGCATGGCTGGCAGAACAGATTGTGGTTCTTATCTCTTTGTTTTGTGGTTTCAATATGGAAGAAGAAGCGACGGAATATCTGATCTCCAAAAGCAAGATTCCCAAATCGAAAATTGCAATACTGCGTTACCGGCATAGGAGAGGAAAACAGACGGGGTTCTATATTAAGGGAACAAATGACAGGGAATTTTTTATCAATAAACATGGCTATACCTTTATGAATTTGCTTTTTTCGCCAAAACGGTGCTGGCAGTGCTATGATTACAGTGGAGAGTTTGCGGATCTTTCAGTAGGAGATGCCTGGGAGAAGGGGAGTGGATTTTCAAGAGTCATAGTCAGAACGCAAACCGGCAGTGAAATCGTAAAGATGCTTGAGAGCCGGGAAGTAGTGAAGACAGAGCCATGTAAGGAAGACGTGATCGTTAAAACACAGAAAAAGGTAGTAACCTATAAAAAACAACAGATTGCTGTCAGACGGGAAAGGATGAAGCCTTTTCCTGATTATGGAGTGGATTTTGAGCAGTGCAAAGGGAAAATACGAATCAAGGGCGTGATATTATATACGATATTATCTTTTTTTAAAAATCCGGTTGGCAGACTGGGGATACGAATTCTTCCGTTTCGGCTTTTGGTGAAAGTTAGTGAAAGAATAAAAGGGAAGGAAGTGATACAAAGTGAAAATTGATACTGTTTTTGAAAAAAAGGAAGCCGTCAGATATTTGTTTTGGGGTATTATGACAGTCCTGCTCAATTTTTTCAGTTATCTTTTGCTAAAGCAATTTCTCGTCTACCAGTTTGCAAATTTATGCAGCATACTGATAACAAAAGTGTTTGCATATTGTACGAACAAAAAGTTTGTCTTTCAAACGACGACAAATTTTAAAGAGCAGATCCGTGAAATCATGCGGTATATTTTGGGAAGAGGAACTACCGGAATAGTTGATTTCCTGGGTTTGATTTTTCTTGTGAATGTATTATCTATGGACGACAGGGTTGGGAAGATCATTATGATTGTGATCACCACTGTACTGAACTATCTTTTGGGCAAAGTCTATGTTTTTAAAAAAGAAGAGCAATAATATTCAATGTTTCAGTACACGAATTTAAGCACCAAATGGAGAAATTGCCAGAGACGAATAGAATTCGGATTGCCACGATATTCAGTTATGGTGTCAACGAGGCGGAGAATGATGATTTTGTTGTTGACGAAAATTCCGAGAATACAGACGGATTGGATCAAAGCTCATGGGATTTCTTGGAAAGCGCTATTGATGACTATAATAGGCTGTTTTCTTGTGCTGATATTGGAATGTCTTTATCTACGGCTTTAAATATTTATCTAAAAGAACTGGGACGAGAAAAAAGGATACCGTTTGAAGTATCTGTCGATCCCTTTTATTCGAAGGAAAATATGACCAGGCTTAAGGAGCCTGTAGCGCAAGTGGAAGCCACAGGTGGTACGGTGCAGGAGATGGACTTTGATGATTAAGGCATGGTCAGATTATTCTATTTGGCAGGCAGTCCTTGGATTGCTTGCCATATTTGATATTATTTCAGTTAGGCTTATTTGTGGAGTTTTTGTTGCCAGAAAATTATACAAAAAACAATTGACACCAAATATGACACCACATATTATATAGATAGGAGGTATTCAGAATGTCAAAGTGGGATAAACTATTAGCACGTATTTATGCTTTATCAAAAGATATCCGGTTCGATGAATTGCGTAAGGTGTTAGAGAGTTGTGGATATGAGATGAATGCCCCAAGAGGTGGAAGCAGTCATTATATATTTAGAAAAGAAGGGTGTAAGCCAATAACAGTACCAAAGCATGAGCCAATTAAGAAAGTTTATGTTGAGATGGTAAAGCATATTGTAGAAAGTGAGGAAAGAAACGATGAAAACGCTGAATGATTACATGGCAATGTCTTATCGGATGGAGATTGTGGAGGATAAGGATGAAGGTGGTTTTGTGGTTTCTTACCCTGATTTGCCAGGATGTATTACCTGTGGTGAAA
>CANOCU010000015.1 GCA_947564645.1 uncultured Lachnospiraceae bacterium | reverse complement strand
AAAAGTGTTTTTCCTCGGATTGACTCTGATTGCCGTTTATTTATTCTGATTTTCTTCTACTTGCCGAACACTTAATCTCAGCCTTTACCGCATTGATCAAAGCTGACTGTGTACGATCCTTTGATTCCAAAGCCTTCACCTTCTCCCCATATAGTGCTATCAAGTAAGGACTAACAATTTTTTTACATTTCTTTATTCCTTCTTTAGAATTAATCCAAAACAACCATTTCCATAAGTCAGTGATTAAGTTGCTATTCCTTTAATGCAATCTCCAACAATTCTGCCGCAACCTGATCGGACTTGATTCGTATCAGATTATCCCATGCATCTTCTTTGCCCAACAGGTTCATTCCTCCATGCCACACAAGTTCATTGTCTATAATAGCAAAATGTTCTATTACCTCTTCCTTTACAATGACTTGAATACCACTTTCTTTCATATTTTGAATTAATCTCTGACAAAACTCTGAACTTCCACAAGATACGTTCTGTGGTTCTATTGTTATAACTGTCACTGTAATTCCAGCTTCCTGTCTTGCCCTTACAAGATAGGTAAAGCGCTCTATCTTATCCTGTGTAAGCTCTGGGCTGGAAACAATGATTTTCTTTTCCGCCTCAACAATATCCCTCTCAAATACATCCATGTAATTTCCGGAATCATAAATAGAATTTACTGTCTGTTTTGAAAGAATACGATTTGTTATCAATTGAAATCCTGTCCGTTTATAGGTACGCAGCCTTTTTGAGTACATATTATCAAAAACCCGGATATGAGAATCTACGTAATCATACACGACAACCTCTTCCTTTCCTGTATAGTCACGATTCAACCTTCCAATATACTGCTCAAGCCTCCCTGAAAAGGACACCGGTGCCGCAAGCATCAATGTATCCAGTCTCGGATAATCAAACCCTTCTCCAATCTTCTGCCCTGTTGCTACCAGAATCAGGCTTTTATTTACTGGCACTTCTTTTAACCTTCTTCTCACATCCAAATTTTCTTTATCACTGTTATCACCATATAAGAGAAACACATAATCTGCGTCTTTCTGTAAATGATCATACAGGTATTTTGCCTGCTCCTTATATTTTGTCAGAATCACAGGCGTTCTTCCTTTTTTCACGCATTTTCTCGTATCCTCAAGAATCATATCATTCCTTGCGGCATTGGAACTGATTAAAGAATACGCTCCATTGATGTCACCTTTGCTTTCCTCTGTATCCACCACTCTTGTATACCGTGGATACACATAATGCCCAATCCCCTGTTCTGCTGCCCGTTCTTTTGCAGTGTAGCTGTGTCTGACCGGACCAATGAGCATATAAATAATTTTCTCCAGTTCATCCCCTCTTTTTGGAGTTGCCGATACCCCATAAACATACCGGGCATTCACCTTCTTCATGACTTCAACAGACGTATTGGAACCGCAATGATGACACTCATCCATCAGAACCATTCCATAGGAATTGATGAACTCATTAAATTTCCCTTTACTGTAAATGGAGCCCACCATAGCCACATCAATCAGACCTGTCAGGGTATTCTTACTGCCATGCAGAATACCGATGGCACTGTTCCTGCGTTTTTCCCTACCGCCCTTCGTTTTATAAACCGGCGGCTCCTCGTCTATGGTCAAAAATTTATTTAATTCCTCCACCCACTGCTCCAGCAAATCCTTGCTGTGAAGCAGAATAAGCGTATTTACCTTCCTTTGGGCAATGAGATAACTGCATACTACTGTTTTTCCAAATGCAGTGGCCGCACTGAGAACACCACAGTCAAATGCCAGCAAACGCTGCGCCGCCAAATCCTGTTGTGTCTTCAAATCGCCATTAAAAGAAACTCTTATCGGTCTTCCCTTTTCTCTATGATCTGTCATCTCATATTCAATACCAGCTTCTTTGCAGAATGCAATCAAATTATCATAGAGACCTCTGGGAATGCAAATATAGCCTTCTATATCCTTTCCCATGTACACAGCGCTGAAATTATAATAATTGGAATATCCAAGCCTTTTGTTCTTGTAAAACACAGGATTATCAAAGGCTGCCATACTCCTGACCTGATTCTGTAAACGTGGCATTAGATTTAGTGTGTCTACATAAATCCCATCCCCAAGAACTATATGTAATTTCCCAACAACGTCCGATTTTACAAAGCCATCCTTTTTCTTCCATGGCTTTGGACGGTTCCGGTCAGACAAAGAGACCGGCGTCCCAGCCTTTTCGGCAAGCTCTGCCTGCCATTTTGCCATACATTTTTCTATTTCTTCTATTGAAAGCTTTTTCGTATGATTCAATAGGATATCCCACTGATCCGGATAAGCATTCCAATTTTTATCCACAAAAGCGCTGTTCCCATTTTTCAATGCCTGGCCCTGTAATGGAAGTGCAATCAAATTTCCTATGCTGCTTGCAACATCTTGGGACGGGTACATTCGGTCATAGTAATGAAACGATTTCAAATTGATGGAAGCTGAGCCTTTATCAAGCAAAAGAAAGCCAAAATTCCTTGCTAATGATGCTGCTATTGGTTTCCTGAAAAAAATCCACACATGCGCCCCTCTGCCGGACCTTGACCTTTCCACTAGTGGTGTTATCCCATTGCGTTCGCAAATAAGCCTTAAAGCATCAACTTCATCATGCCATTCATCATCTGTATTTGCAAAATCCGTACTTTCGGCGCCTTTCTCATGATTATCAAAATCAAATACAAGAAAACGGCATGTGCCATCTGCAAGCAAAGGGTATATGCCTAATACATCCGCACCGTCCTCCCTGTACCCGAGAAGATGATCCATGATTTTTTTCGGTTCAAGCTTTGTCCATTCCGTGTGCTCACAGGCTTCACAGCCCATTTTTTCACCACGCTGTTTCGGGCATATCCGGTTGTTCCATCTATTATTGCACTGCGGAAAGTATCCGCCTTTGGTTCCTCTTTTGGCATAGACGTCCGTTCTCCCCCAAAACATTGCAAAATATTTATTTACCATATATTCCGTAATGTATTTAGATAGGATGCGTCCACCCTGATCCGGATCATATTCTTCGGCAGTCTCAATTTTCTCTTCGAATACATACTCCGACTCATAAGCAATGTTCGCCTTATTTAACTGTGCTTTCAATTTTTTGTTTTCATCCTGAAGGCTCCGAACTAATCTTCGAAGAGAATCCAGATTATATGCTTCTATGTTCATTTATTCACCACATGCTCTGCTGTTATTTTATAAGTGCCTAATATAAAAAACTGCTTAACACAGCTTAAACACTGTGTCAAACAGCTCCATTCTACCTTACATGCAATAAGTTTCTACCAATTCTATAATCTCCTGATTTGTCGGTATCCTGTTATCGTCCTTTTTATAATAAATCGTAAGTAGATACACTTCCGCATCATCCCGAACTGCATAATAAATAATGCGATACCCGTTGGACTGCCCTGCCTTGGTATCTGTATTTGCTGATCTGACTTTGAAAGTATGCCCATCTGTCGGAATCCTTAAGCCCGGAATTTCTGTCCCTATCAGGTTTCCTTTTTCTAATTCATCAGTTATCGCTTTAATATCCGCGCCTATATGCGTGAATCCTTTTTTCTTAATGTAATATTTCACATCTTTTTCAAACTGTTCAGTAGGTATAACTGTATACATTTATCTTTCTTCCTCTTTGCTCCATTTTTCAATATTCGCAAATAAATCATTTAAGGAACGCTTGGGAGTTTTGCCTTCACGCATATTCTTTACTTCCTTGCATGACTGCATAATAGATTCTGAAATTGTACAAGGTCTTTCCAAATTTGCAGCTACGCTCATTACTTGTTCCTCCTCCACTACTTAATTTTTTCCTGTTTTCTTACACACATCATACCACCTTTTAATGATTCTGTATAGTTAGTATGATGTTCTTCAAGCAAAAATATCTAATCAAAGCGTAATAAATATTTTGTTTAACGCTAATATCCTGAAAAATACTCATTGACCCCAAGACCTCCTCATCTCTATCCCGGCAAACTATTTTCCACGCACAGCGCCCCATACCCAACCCGCGCATTCGGATACTCCGTCTCCCCTCTAATCGGCTTCGCCCCTCGTCTCAGATACGCCTTCACCTTCTCTCCGTACAGATACGGATCATTCCCCATAACGATCCCCCACTGCATAAGAAGTGCCGCCGCCCCGGTCACAACGGGTGTGGCAAAAGACGTCCCGGTCACCGGCCCATATCCTCCATCCCGATTGGGTGCGATCACATTCACGCCCGGCGCCACCAGGTCAGGCTTCACGAAGGAATCCGAGGTGCGGCTGTTAACCTGCTCCTGGTACAGATAGCCCCGCCCCGAAAAATCCGCATACGCTTCATACACCGGATCGTAGGCTCCCACCGTAATGACCTTGGACGCCGTGGAGGGAATGGTCAGTGTCACATCCGGCGTAGTCCGCACAAATCTTGTTTTCTCACTTCTTGCCGTACCGGAAGGCAGATAAAAGGTATAATTTCCCGTAATAGTCTCCACCGGCTCCAGCAGAAACGTCCACACACCGCTGCCCAGATATCTGCTGCCAGTTGCCGGCAACAGATCAAAGTAGATTTCCTGACTGGTCAGATAAGGCGCCGGCTCTCCGTTATACACCAAAATCTGCGTCTGTCCAAGCCGGTAAGTCTGTCGACCAGAGCGGTCAGTATTTACACCGAAATATTCTCCCTGCGGTGACACCATAGTCACCCTGTACCGGTCGCTGTATTCCTTCCAAAGCTGCACATTCAGGCCGGTTTCATATTCCCCAACCGTTAATTCCACATAGGTCAGATTTCCACTGACATCCCTGTCAGACAGATTGACTCTTCCCGTCACTCCGTTTTCTGTCCGACCCAACCTTCCACCACTGCCTGTCATCATACTACTACCGTTCGTACCCACTGCCGTTGCGTTCCCGGACCTTACGCTTCCGTTCCGACCGGTCACCGCTACACTGCCGCCCACATGCCCTCCGGATGCCCCTTCATTTCCGCTGCCGACACAGATCACGCATCTTCCAATCTCCGATACATTATCCAGAAACCGCTCCAATAGCGAAGTCCCGTTATGAGCACCATAGGTATTTCCAAAACTGAGATTGATCGCCACCGGCATTTTCATCTCTACCGCTTTGTTGACTGTATAAGTCAGTGCACGCATCAGCTCTGTTGTCCTTGGAAAAGACTCTGCCCGCGGTGTCCCAAGCCTTACAATCAGCAGATCACTCTCTCTGGCTATGCCCGCATATGCCGCACCGCCTGTACCACCGTTTCCCACTGCGATCCCTGCCACCGCCGTCCCATGCCCTGTGGTGTCCACGCTGGGAACGATCTGCTGCGCCTGTGTCCTGCTGCCTGCAGACAACGCTTCGTTGATCTGCTCCTGATCAAATTCCCGATCCAGAACCTGATCCCACAGATACAGAATGCGGGTAGTTCCATCAGGCTTGCGAAAATCTTCATTCCAATAGCTGATCCCGGAATCGATCACGGCCACCAACACCCCTTTGCCGCTCAATTCGTTAAAAATACGGCTTCCCGGCGCATAGCAGGATGCCGTACTGCCTGCCAGATCCGCAAAGAAAAGCCTCTTCGGCTTTTCAATATATTCGATCTGCTCCACCGCCGCCAGCGATTCGATCAGGGATTCCGGCATTGTAAGTATGCCATAGCCCGCAATCAGTTCTTCTATCCGTATCATTTCTCCCTGCGGCAATGCAAGCAAAGTGGACAATCCCTCCCGCAGATCACCATGATATTTGATGATAAGCTCCCAGGTATTGTCCACCTTATCGTAACCCGTATTTAATTCCATTGACCTGTCCCGCTCTGCCTGCGGCGTATCCAGGGCAAGATTTAGCAAATTTTCAAACTTCTGAGAATCCATGCATACTCCTTTTCCATTTCCTGTCGCCAGTAATCTCTGATGTGCTATCATATTCCACATTCAGATTCCTGTGCAGCTATGCCGGATCTCTTTTCCATTTCTCCTGATTTTTCGCCTGTATGATTGCAATAGCAGATGCAAAAGTGCAATAACGCGGATTTTACAAACAGGCGTGCAGACTACTGTCATGCCTGTCACAACTTCTTCGACAGCATATCGGCATTCGTAGCATACTTTAAGGCCGTATCTCTTGTAATGATTCCCTTCTTGTACAGATTTAACAGGCTCCCATCCATGGAGATCATATCCTCCTTCATGGAAGAATAGATAATGCCGTCAATCTGCGGGATCTTGTTTTCCCGTATCATATTGCGGATCGCCGGGGTAACAGTCATTACTTCCAATGCCGGTACCATCTTCCCGTCCACTGTCGGAACGAGCTGTTGGGAAACTACCGCATTCAATACAGTAGACAACTGCACTCCGATCTGTCTCTGCTGGTTTGCCGGAAACACATCAATGATGCGGTCTATGGTATTAGCCGCCCCGATCGTATGCAGGGTAGACAGCAGTAAATGACCGGTCTCTGCTGCCGTCATGGCAACTTCTATAGTCTCATAATCCCGCATCTCTCCCAGGAGGATGACATCAGGACTCTGTCGCAGTGCGGCACGCAGCGCGCTGACATAATTCTCGGTATCTACATTGATCTCTCTCTGGCTAACGACACTCTTTGCATGTTGGTGCAGATATTCCAACGGATCTTCCAGGGTAATGATATGCTTACTGTAATTTTGATTGATCTGGTCAATCATACAGGCCAGCGTGGTGGACTTGCCGCTTCCTGCAGGTCCGGTAACAAGAACCATGCCCTTACCGCCCTCTCCAAGATGCAGGACGTAATCCGGAATATGAAGCTGTGCAGCATCCGGCAAGTCAAAAGTAATGATCCGGATCACTGCAGACAAAGACCCTCGCTGTTTATACGCACTGACGCGAAAACGGGAAAGTCCTCTGATTGCAAAGGAAAAGTCATCGTCGCCGTTTTCATGCAGCTGCTGCATATCCCGATTGCCGGCATATTTGTAAATGTCCGTTAAAATTACTTCCGTATCAGACGGGAGTAGTTTTTCCTCACCAAACTGACAGATGACTCCATTCTTTCGAAACGAAACAGGGAGCCCGGCGACGATAAACACATCCGATGCGCTGCTCTCGATCGCCTTCTGTAAACATTCCTGTAAATTCATGCGCTTAAACTCCTTCTATTGTATAATGGGCATCAGGTTCAGCGGCTTCTCTTCCTCCTGCCTGCCGGTACTGATGATCTTCCACGTTTTTACTTCGTAATAAGTCTCTTGACTCCAACAGTCATTAACTTGCAGTCTGACAAGCAGTTCCTGTCCCTCTTCTGCAGGTATCCTGAACACAACCGAACATCCGCCATCCTCCTGCTCCAACTGCACTGCAGTCCCATTGATCTGCATACCGTCCAAAGCACTATCGACTGCGGCATAATACAGTGCGATCTTTTCTTTCCCTGCAGCATCGTTATGACCAGCTAAGTCAATTTCCTCTGCGGTCTCACATAATATTTGATCAATCTCTCCCGTTACATCTTCCGCTTTCGATGAAGCCTCATAATAATTCGCCCTGTGCGCCGCCAACCGCTCACTGAACGAATAATCACTCCTGGCGCTGGAAAGTGAAAGAATGGCAAACGTGACCAGGCACAATACCAAAAATATGACCAACAGGGAGGAGGAACCGATATTTACGAAATAGGACTGTTGTTTATCTTTCACGGTATCCTGTCCTCCTTGCAATATGATGTCTTGTCTCTAACCGGTAGACCGGCTCATCGGTTCCCTCTTTGGCACGGCTCGCATTCACTTCCAGTACCACGTTTATCATCTGTTCCTCCTGCGTCAGATCGACTGTCAGCGCATAGGCTGCATTCGTCCTCTCACAGATCTCAAAGAACTCATCATAGTAGAAGCTGATCCTTGTCTGCTGTACAGGATCATCCTCCACCGTATCCTGCGCATCGGATGCGTCCACCCATTCCGGATATTCCCCCTCCGCATACTGCAGCCGTAACAGCCTGACTCCCTCCGAAAGGCTGTCCGTCGTACAAATGATCTCTGCAATGCCGGAGCATTCATTGACTGCATTGGTTAACACTCCCGATTCGCGGCTCATCAGATGAGATTTTACAAAAAACTGCACACACACAGCGCTCGCCACCGAGAAAAAAAGAATGGCAAGTATGAGTTCCATCAGGAACAGGCTTGAAGAGCGTGCTCTGTTTCTATGCACCATTGAATCACGGTCCTTTCTTTCTGTCTGCATATTCTATCGGTATCTGTCCGGAAGCCGGTTCTTTGTAGCGGGCTCTGTCATCCGCTTCGAAGTCCGGTTCTCTATACCGGGCTCTGTCATCCGCTTCGGAGTCCGGTTCTTTATACCGGACTCTGTTATCTGCTTCGAAGTCCGATCACGGCCGAACTTGTTCTGTTCTCCTGATCCGTACAGCTGAACCGAAAAAGCCGGTCTGAAATCTGTTCTATGGAAAAATCCTGCACCTCCAGGATCGTTCTGCCGTCTGCTGCTGATGCCATTACGCCCTCCTTGATCAAAAGCTCCTTCAGATCCTGATCATAAGCATAGATATAGGTATGATAAAGCGTATCACCCTGTTTCTGCTCCAGAATGATCGCATCCAGTCCGTCAAAGTGCCCCAGATAAACAGCGCCGCCTTCATCATTCTGATGTATCTTCTCACTGATATAAGCCAGCCCCGTCCGCGACGTATACTGAAGAGAAGAATTTGCTGTCGTCGACTGATAAATTCCCGCCGCCAGTAAGATCAGCGTCAATGCTGACAGCGCAAAAACAAAAAACAAGGCGATCGGAAACAGAAGATCGATCATATGTCTGCGTTTCAGCCGAAATCCCATACCTCTATTCCTCCCTCTCGATGATCGTAATATCCGGCAGGATATTGGCGCCTATTGTACGGTAATCTACAAAAAAAAGCGCCTCGTCATAAGTCAGTCCATAATGCTCTTTCAGATAATCCAGATCTGCCGGATAGCTGCCCTCCACTGCATAGCAGTGGGTAACACTGCGCATGATGGCGCTCTCCAGGCTCTCCCTCTGCCGTTTCCTGGTTCCTGCCGAGATCGAGGATATCCCCTGCAGGAAGACGAGGCCGATCAGCAGAAACACACAGACAGACAGCATCATTCTCAACTGTGATCCCTGTTGTTTGCGATAGACAAAACGTTTCATAACCAGAATGCTCCTTATCTGTCTAAATACTGGACATGATTCCCATAAGCGGCAGCATTACCGACAATAGGATCACCCCTACGATAAGCGATAACACCACCACCAGCGTCGGTTCCAATACCGCCAGAAGATTATTCATCCGGGTATCGATGTCATCCTGATAGAGATCTGCGATCTGCTCCATTACCTTATCCATCGAGCCGGTCTTAGATCCGATGGATGCCATACGGGCATAGACTCCCGTAAACATACCGGAATGCTGCAGCGCTTCCGCAAGATCCTCTCCCTCATTAACCTTCTCCAGGCACAGATCGATCTTCTTACGAAAGACAGGGTCATCATTCAGGGACGTGACCAGTTCCATACTGCGGTCCGGATTAAGGCCGCTGCTCAAGGTGAGAGCCATACCGCTCGCAAATCTGCAGGCCGCGATCTCTTCATAGACGGCCTTCGTAAATCCAAGCTTATAACCGATGCTCTTGAACATACGACGTCCGGAATCTGTCCTTGTACCAAAGAAGATCAGGGCGGCGATCAGGACCAGGAAGATGATAAAAACAACCGAATACCGGCTGATGGCCGTTCCCGCATTCATTAACGTCCGCGAGACACCCGTCATTTCCGTACCTAGCTGTATAAATACCTGGTTAAAAATAGGCATTACCTTCACAAGCAGAACGATAATGACCATCGCCATCATGGCTACCATGACCATTGGATAGGTAATGGAATTGCGAATACTCTTACGGATCGAATCCTCTCTGTCATAATGGTTCCGGAGAGATTCCATGACCGCATCAAGTGTTCCTGTCTCCTCGCCGATCTGAACCATGTGAAGCATATAAGAGGGATACAGCCCTGTAGACTCCATGGCCTGAAAAAGACTGCCTGTTTCCTGCATATTTGAAAGCAGCACTTCCAGAATCTCCTTCTCGGCGGCGGAATCCGCATCCTCCAGCATGATCGTCAATCCTTCCAACGCTGAAATGCCTGCCTTGAGAATCAACGCAATCTGTCCACAGAATGAAGATAATTCCAGACTGGAAAAAGGTTTCATAATTTGATCGTCCTCCGTTTCCACTTATAGTAATGTTATGATACCATATCAATCCTAATACAGATATTTCACTGTATAATTGCTGCCATCCCCTATATATTTCTTGAGAGAGGAACGGCTGTTACTCGCCGCAAGCGTAGGATCCATCAATGCCCAGCTTTTGCCGTCAAATTCAATAATGTCATCCACCCATCCGATCTGCGTCAGATACACACTGATCCAGGCATGGTACGCGTCGCCGGAATAGCCGATCTGCAGCTTGGTCGGAATCCCCTGTGAACGAAGAAAAGCCACCATAAGAGACGCATAATCAAAACAGATTCCCTTCTTGGTGCGCAGCGTCGTATCCACATCCGGCAGGTATCCCGATGTGACCGTTGCCGCCAGCTGTTCGTCATAAACAACATTCTCGATCACATAGAGGTAGATCTGTTCTACATAATCCAGATCATCCACGGAATGGTCAGATACCTCGATCCCATATGCTACAACCTCATCATCCTTCGTAAACCAGGCATATTGGTTCGGATATAGAAAAGGCTTAAATTCGTCTTTTATTTTTACCTGAATCTCCTGTGAAAAAGCAAGCGCATACATATCGTCATATGCGTTCTCCAAAATATCCAGTTTATAACTTCCATCTCCCTCCGATAACGGAAATGTCTCATAGGAACCGCTCGATGCAAGAGTATAAGTATAAGTCGTCTGATCGGGTACGGTAATCTGCATCCGCACCTTGGAAGAATCTCCCTGATAACGAACCATTACATAACCATCCGCCGTATTGGAAGCATCTATGGAAACGACCTCATTTCCATAGGTAACGGTTCCTGATGCCTCCGGAACAAGCAGGCTGTGAACGGTCTTCCTATGCTGCTCCGGCTTCCCTGTATCCGCCTTTCCCGCTTCCGCCACCTTATTCGTCCCTTTATCTTGCCGGGCGGGAAACCCTGATGACTGAAAAGAACAGCCGATAAACGAGAAAAGAAAAACGATTATGAGAAATACACAGACCGGAATAGATTTTCTGTGCATAGGTCAGCTCCTTTCGTGAATATGTCATATGCTACAGGTAAGTATATCACCAAATTCCGGTTCAAACAAGAATATATTCGCTTTGACTACATCCCCATATCGTGCTATGATAGATGTGTATTGTTATTTTTGTACAGCAAATGGACTGACAGAGGAAATCATGCACAAACTTACCGACATAGCAAATACACATATGACAACCGTGCATAACGCCATGAACGACACAGACCAGAATCCCTCACCAACGGAATATCCGGTAAAGACTTATGACGATCTATATGTACAGGAAGACTTTGGGACACTGGATTACCCTGTAGGGGTCTACTATCTGGATCTCAGCAAATCTTATATGAACAGGATACGCTGGCACTGGCATGAGGAGATGGAGATCCTGATCATCAATAACGGATATGCCGAAGTGTCCACAGACGATGCCTCCTACCCGCTGAAACCAGGACAGGGCATTATCATTAATCAGAATGTCATGCATTCCATCCGCTCCAAGAACAGGCAGAACTGTACTTTCTATTCGCTTGTTTTTCACCCGGATTTTCTGTTTGGACACAAGAACAGTTATCTGCAGACACAGTTTCTGCTGCCGATCCAGAATTTCAACCTGTTTAAGATTCTCGTATTGAACGAATCGAATGACTGGCATGAACGCATGATGGATGCCGTCAATGATGCGATCGCTGCGAATGTCACCAAACAGTTCGGTTACGAGATCGCTACGAAAGGACATCTCTGCCGGTTTTGGTCGGAATTGATTGCCCGGATCCCACAGCTTGATATGGCGCCTCCTCCGCATGTCTCCCTGGACGAACAGCGGGTGAAGCAGGCCATGCTCTTTATCAGAAAACATCACGCGGAGCCGATCTCTCTGGATGAGATCGCCGACAGTGTCCACATCAGTAAGAGTGAATGCTGCCGCTGTTTTGCGCGCACGCTCCAGATGACGCCCTTTGAATATCTGATGAAATATCGTATTCTTGAGGCCACTAAGAAGATGATCGAAACGATAAAAGATCCTATGTCCATTGCCGATATCGCTTTGTCCGTAGGGTTTAATAACGTTAGTTATTTTAATAAACTGTTTAAAAAATTCCTGGGATGCACGCCTACCTATTACCGTGCCCATAAAATTCCTTCCGGAGACGGCGCCGGTAAAAACGGCCCCTTCAATACTCCGGTAATCTAAGGATCAGTGCAGCAAGTGCGCAGAGCTACCTGTGGATGTTCTCTTATCATACTTTCTTCGCACACAGATCCTGCAGGCAGCATCTATCACAATACGGTTTGGTTCTCGCCGTACATACTTCTCTGCCATGCCATACCAGGCGATGGCAGAAATCACTGCCTTCCTCCGGCGGAATGATTTTCCACAGAGCCATCTCGACCTTCTTCGGCTCCTTGATCCCGTCTACCAGACCAATCCGGTTGCACAGTCTGATACAGTGTGTGTCCGTTACAATAGCCGGTTTCCCGAATACATCCCCCATAATAAGGTTCGCACTCTTCCTGCCCACACCCGGCAGCCTCAGAAGCGCATCGAAATCATCCGGCACTCTGCCGTCATATTCCTCCTGAAGCATTTTCATACAGGCACTGATATCTCTCGCCTTGCTGTTGCCTAGCCCGCAGGGATGCACGATCTTCTCGATCTCTTCCACCGGCGCTGCGGCCAGTGAAGCTACATCCGGATAGCGCTCATATAATTTCTCCACCACGATATTCACTCTTGCATCCGTACACTGTGCCGCCAGGCGCACGCTGACCAACAGTTTCCATGCCTCGTCATAGTCCAGTGAACATTCCGCATCAGGATATTCTTTCTTTAACCGCTCGATCACGGCAAGCGCCAGTTCTTTCTTTTTCATTCTTCCCTCCCTGATCTTACCTGCGCGGGTTCTCCTATGCACAGGTAACACCCGTCCTCATGTGAATTGACAACACCGACCGCCTGCAGATACGCATAGATGATCGTGGTGCCCACAAACCGCATCCCCCGCTTCTTAAGATCCTTTGAGATCGTATCTGACAGCGCAGAACTGGTCTTATCATTTTCATAGATCACCTGTCTGTCTGTATATCCCCACAGATAATCGGCAAAACTGCCATACTCAGCGGCGATTTTTTTAAAAATACGAGCGTTATCAATCGCAGCCATGATCTTACGCCGGTTGCGGATAATGCCCTCATCCTGTTTCAGACTTTCCGCTTTTGCCTCATCATATGCGCAGACTTTCTCCAGATCAAAGTGATCAAAGGCCCGCCTGAACGCCTCCCGCTTATTCAACACGCATTCCCACGACAGGCCGGCCTGGAAGGATTCCAGGATCAGCATCTCGAACAGCCGGTGATCATCAAACACCGGCTGTCCCCATTCTTCATCATGATATTTTATGTACAGTGCATTCTTTGGATTCGCCCACGCGCATCTGACTTTGTGATCCGGATAATCCATATGCTCTCTCCTCTTCTCTTTCATCTGCAGGTTCTCGTGCCTTAAGCCTGAAAGGAATTTACCTTGTCGCCCAATTCCGATGCCAACAGATCCAGTCTGCCCGCAAAGTCTTTCAGCTGTGAAATCGCCTGCACCTGCTGCATGGAGATCTGCATTGCCTGCTCGGAATAAGTCAGGCAATAACCGGAACTGGAATCTATATCTTCAAAAGCACCCGTTATGTTTTCCTTGGCTGCCACAAACTCCTGCAAACCGCCGTACAATACACGATTATGGCTGTCCATATCTCCAACCGTTGTGGCGATCTCATCAAAGGTACCACGCACCCGTCCGGTGATCTGTGCGCTCTGCGCCAGCATCTTAGCCACATTCTCGATCTCCAGGACCGTTCCGTTGATCTGGGTCTGGATCTCGATAATCAGCTGTCTGATATTCTCACTTGCTTCCTTCGTCTGTTCAGCCAGACTGCGGATTTCATCTGCCACGACCGCAAATCCCTTGCCTGCTTCTCCTGCCCGCGCCGCCTCAATGGACGCATTTAACGCCAGCAGATTAGTCCGCGAGGAGATCTTGGTGATCGTAGAAATAATATCGGTGATATGCTGCGACTTATCTTCAAGCTCCTCGATCCCGGCCTGGAGCTTTTTCATGTTTCCGATCGACTGGTTAGAGGAATTTTCTAATTCCATGGTAACGCTGGAACTGTCAGCGATCTTGCCATTTACATCGCTCACGAGGCTGCGCAGTTCCTGAAACTGCTCATAGAACTGATCGATCTGGGACTGGAACTCATTTAACTTCGTTCTTCCTCCCGACACGTCTCTGTGCTGTGTCCCTACGCTGTCCGAGATATGTACCATCTCATCTCGTACCTGATCTGCTCCGCTTACTACCTCATCCGTGATCTTCTTTAAGACATTCGACGATTCTCTGATATCCTTTACCGCGCCTGACGAAATCTCCAGGATCCCTTTCAGGCTCCCAAGCATTTCACCAAAACCCACTGACAGTCTTCCGACTTCGCCCTTACTGCCGGTCACCACCGCATTGTCAAAATCCCTCTTCGCCACAGCCTCGGTCAGTCTCTTGATCGGCATTACGATCCTGGATGCCGTTACACTGACGATCAGGATACACAATACGAAGGAAATCACGATCGCTACCAGAAAATCCCGGATCATGGTAAACGTATTCGCATTCAAAACAGACTGATCCACGGCAATAGCCAACACCCAGTCACACGCTTCAATATCGGCCGTAAAGATCGATCTTGTCACGCCGTCATAATCCTGTACGGTAATATCATCGGTATCTCCTGTGGTAAGCGCACTCTCAAGCGCTTCATACGGACTATCCTGCAGATCACCGATCGCTACCGGCTCATCATTCACATAATCATAATTTCCATTGGGATGTACCACAAGCCCTTTATTCTGGTCGAGCAGCATTGCATAGCTGTTTTCCGGTACCGTACACTGATTTACCGTAAATACGATCCGGTCAATAAAGATATCCTCTGCAAGAACGCCTGCCATGGAAGCGCCAATCGTAATCTTACGCGCGATGGTTATGACCATCCGCCCTGAATCGGCATCCCGATATGGAGAGGAATAATACACGCTGTCCTGTCCGGCTGCTTTCAGATACCAGTCTCTCTGCGTAAAATCGATCCCCGGCTCAGGTACATACCCGCTTGCCGCCGTCATCCTGTTCTCCTCACTGACATAATAGATATCATACAGGACATTATCCTTATTATGATTCTCCAACAGCTCCGTCAAATAGGTAAGCAGGGGTTCATGCTCTGTTCTGCCGTCTATCTCGATCGTGGCCGCCACCGTATCCAGAAATACCGCCTGCTCTTTGAGCCACAATTCTATCTCTTCCGCACTGTTCCTGGCCAAAGACTCTGCATTCTCCCGCTCCGTGTTTTGCAATTCTCCCGAAGTATTCACATAACTGATCAAAGATGCGATACTCAGACAGATCACGCAGATAAGACACGTTTCCAAAATAAGCTTTCCCTTCAGACTCTTCATACTGACACCCCCATATCCTTATCAACACTCTTATTGCACTACCTTGTTTCAGCTTTCTTCCAACTTCAACAGCCTGCCTTGATCAGCCGGTCAGTCTGCCTTCTCAGTTCTGATTCATTTTAGTCAGCTTGGCTGCCTGATCGGCGGCGATACAGGCATCTATGATCTCCTGAATATCCCCGTTCATCACTCTGTCCAGCTTATAGATCGTCAGATTGATCCGATGGTCCGTCACCCGTCCCTGTGGGAAATTATAGGTTCTGATCTTCTCGGACCGGTCTCCTGTCCCGATCTGACTCCTGCGCATCTCAGCCTCCGCATCATGTCTCTGCTGCTGCTCAATATCATAGAGCTTTGCTTTCAACAGGGCAAACGCTTTCGCCTTATTCTGAATCTGAGATTTCTCGGTCTGGCTGTATACCACGATGCCCGTGGGATAATGGGTCAGCCGAACCGCCGAATCCGTCGTATTGACACACTGCCCGCCGTTACCGGAAGCCCTCATCACATCGATACGCACATCCTTATCCTCGATCACGATATCAATATCCTCGTCCACTTCCGGCATCACAGCCACACTGATCGTTGACGTATGGATCCGGCCCCCTGATTCGGTCTCCGGCACACGCTGTACGCGGTGCACACCGCTCTCATACTTCATCACGGAATAAGCGCCCTGTCCGGTTACCATGAAAGTTACGCTCTTCATACCGCCGATGCCGATCTCTTCCACTTCCATAGTCTCCACTTTCCATCGCCTGCTCTCGGCATAATGAACATACATCCGGTAGATCTCCGCCGCAAATAGTGCCGCCTCGTCTCCTCCTGCTCCGGCGCGGATCTCTACGATAACATTCTTCTCATCATTAGGATCTTTGGGCAGAAGCAGGATCTTAAGCTCCTGTTCCAGTTCTTCGACCCGTTTCTTCGACGCAGAAAGCTCCTCCTTAAGCATCTCCCGCATCTCATCATCGGACTCACTCTCTAACATGGACAGGGAATCCTCGATATCCTGTCCGCATTTCTTATATTCCTTATAAGCGTTTACGATCGGTGTCAGATCGCTCTGTTCTTTCATCAGCGCGCGAAACCGTTCCTGATTGCCCGCCACATCCGGCTCACTTAACTCATTCATGATCTCCTCGAATTTTCGCAGCAGATCGTCTAATTTATCAAACATAATAACCTCCAATCATATCCGTTTCACGCCTTTGGCCACTCTGTCATTCCCCGCATAGTCTTTGATGATCTCCACCTGATCATACCCCTCGGATTCCATCAGCCGGCGTATCGCTTCCCCCTGATCATATCCGGTCTCCAGAAAAAGCATACCGCCGCCGTACAGCCATTCTCCGGACTGCGACACGATCTTACGCAGGAAAAACAGACCGTCGTCCCTGCCGTCTAAGGCCAGCCGGGGTTCGTAATCCCTGACCTCCGGCATCAGAGTATTTATGACATCCGTTTTTATATAAGGCGGATTCGAAACGATGATGTCAAATTTCTCTTCCGCCGGTATCTCATGGAAAAGATCGCTTAACCAAAACGCCGCCTGGGGCTTCGAATCTTCCGGCCCGGTCTTAAGAATACGCCCGGCGTTCCGGCGTGCAGTCTGCAAAGCCTCCGGTGAGATATCCACACCGATTCCCGTACAGTCATTGGAATAGCGAAGCAGGCTTAACAGGATACAGCCCGATCCGGTGCACAAGTCCAGAATACGCATACCGTCATGCAGCTCTCTTAAAACTTCTTCCACCAATACCTCCGTATCCGGTCTCGGAATAAGCACGTTCTTGTTGACCTCAAAAGTCAATCCCATAAACTCCTGTTCGCCAATGATATACTGCAAAGGGATCCGCTCCATTCTGGAGGCGATCGCGCGCCGATATCCCGCTTCTTCCACCGCTTCGACCGCACGCTCTCCATGCGCTAACAAGGTATTTCGATCCGTCCCGCAGCACCATTCGAGCAGCAGTCTTGCATCTACGCCTGCATCCGGAACTTCCGCAGACATCAGCTGTTCCTTCCCCCAGCCATATAGCTTCTCATAGGTCCATTTGCCGACATCCATACTGATCACACATCATCCTTTGACTTCTCATCTTCCTCATCCCGCAGCCAGGAATCGTCTACCTCATATCCAAACGCCTCGTACAGATAATTCTTCCAGTCAAAAACCGCTTCCACCGCTGCGATCGCAACCTCAACCATGCTCTCATCCGGTTCTTTGGTCGTCAGCCGCTGCAGCCATAATCCCGGTGCAGAAATGATCCTGACCAGAATATTATTGCTCCTGCCTGCCAGACGGATGATCTCATAAGAAATGCCGGCGATCACAGGAATCAGCGCGATCCTGATCAGCACCCGGTATACCGGATTCTCCACCCGGATAAAAAAGAACAGCACCACACTGACCAACATAACAAACAACAAAAAGCTTGTTCCACACCTCCTGTGCTGTTTCGAACTGCGCATAACATTCCTGACCGTCAAAGGACGGCCCTTCTCGATACAGTTGATGCATTTATGTTCTGCCCCATGATACCTATAGAGTCGCCGTATATCCTTCATCAGGGAGATGCCAAGCACATACAGTACGAAAATCGCGATCCTGATCACACCTTCAATGATCGCCATGAAAGATGCGCTTCTGACATATTCCGAGAAGCGTGACGTTATAAAATAGGGGAGCACCATAAAGATCCCGATCGCAAGCGCAAGGGAGAACAGCATCACGACGGCGCTCAGCACCTGTTCCGCCCTGTCCTTGAATAACCTGCGCATCGCCTTGTCCGTCACGGTCTCCTTCGCATCTGCATCCTCATAAAAAGAAGCGGAGTAATTCAGGCTTCTCATGCCAAGGATCATGGAGTCCAGAAACTGGAATACGCCTCTGATAAAAGGAATATTCTTGAGCTTACTCTCATGAAGGACCCCCATGTAATGCTCGATCTCTATTTCTATTTCCCCGTCCGGTTTCCGGACCGCTACCGCATACTGCTCTTTATTTTTCATCATAATGCCTTCCAGTACGGCCTGTCCACCGATACCGGAATACTGCATTTGTTTTTTCTTACTCATTCATACCTCCACGTGGATATTCGTTTACTACAGAAAAGGGTGAGATAAGCACCTCACCCTTCCTTTCCAAACCTTATTTGCTTTCCACACCATATTTCTTATTGAACTTATCAATACGGCCGCGAGCCTGTGCTGCTTTCTGCTGGCCTGTGTAGAATGAATGGCACTTGGAACAAACTTCCACGTGGATCTCAGGTTTCGTTGAACCTGTCACAAATGTGTTGCCACAGTTACATGTCACTGTTGCCTGATAATACTGAGGATGGATTCCTTCTTTCATCTTAGTAACGATACTCCTTTCTCTGCACCCGGACACGATGCCCTGCCTCCGTCTCACGCATACGGTAAAGCCGCAGCGATCAAAACTTCTCATGTCCTCTCTTCAAACTCACGTAAAACCCAGACGTCTCCGTCATTATTTCTCATCCCATGCCGCCATATACCGACAGCTTTTACATTGTAGCATAGGACTTTCCGGGATGCAAGTCTTTTCCTGTAAAAATCACAAGAAAACATAAACGCATCCGTTGCCGTTTTAAAGGAACTTCATCTTCTTGACCATATTCACAAACTCGTTATTATTCTTGGTTCTGGCAAACATATCCAGTATCTTCTCCACCGCCTCATCCGCCTTCATGCCGTTAAGCGCCTTACGGATAATATTGATCGCCTCCAGTTCATCCGTTGACAACAGAAGATCCTCTCTTCTGGTACTGGACTTGGGAATATCGATCGCCGGAAATACGCGCTTCTCGGACAGTTTGCGGTCCAGGATCATTTCCATGTTACCGGTTCCCTTAAATTCCTCGTAAATGACATCATCCATCCTGCTGCCGGTCTCCACCAGAGCCGTGGCAAGTATCGTCAGACTGCCGCCTTCTCTCATATTACGGGCCGCACCGAAGATACGCTTGGGCATATGTAATGCCGCCGGATCCAGACCGCCTGACAGCGTCCTTCCACTGGGCGGAACCACCAGATTATATGCCCTGGTCAGACGGGTAATACTGTCAAGAAGGATCACCACGTCTCTGCCATGCTCCACAAGCCGCTTCGCACGCTCGATCACCATCTCCGACACTCTCTTGTGATGTTCCGGCAGTTCGTCGAAAGTAGAATAGATCACTTCCACATTCGGTCCTTCGATCGCCTCCTTGATATCCGTCACTTCCTCGGGCCGCTCATCGATCAGCAGAATGATCAGATGTGCCTCTGGCGTTGTCCTTGTAATGGACTTCGCCACCGCTTTTAATAAGGTTGTCTTACCGGCTTTAGGCGGTGAAACGATCATGCCTCTTTGTCCCTTACCGACCGGACTGATCAGATCCATGATACGCATGGCGATCGAAGCGCCCGGCGTCTCCAGTTTCAGCCTTTCATTCGGAAAGATAGGCGTCAGATCTTCAAAACTCGGCCGGCGCATGGCGATCTCCGGCGGGTAACCGTTGATGGACTTAACATATAGCAGTGCGCTGAACTTCTCGTTCTGTGTCTTAACCCTTGTGTTGCCTTCTAAAATATCACCTGTTTTCAAACCAAAACGCCGAATCTGGCTGGGCGCAACATAGACATCATTCTCACCCGGCAGATAATTCTCACAGCGGATAAATCCAAAACCGTCGCTCATGACTTCCAGAATGCCGCTGGCCGTGATGCCGCTGTCCAGTTCGGCAGGGAATCTCTCCTCCTCACTGTTCTCCCGTTTTGCAGGCACAACGGATTTCACTGCCACTTCCTTGCCGGCTGCCTTGTCTTTCTCGTCCTCTGCCAGCATCAGCGCAACGATCTCTGCCTTCTTCATGGTTGAGGTTCCTTTGATTCCTCTTGCTTTTGCAACTGCTTTCAGATCAGCGAGCGCAAGCGATTCATATTTTTCTCTCATACATTCCTCCTGTATCTTTATTGGTCTTTTTTTGCATTCTTCTGTACATGTTCTTTCGTTTGGGGATTTATAGCTCGATGTGCCACCCGAAATGAGCTTAGGCCTTTTGTTATTGCACATTATACACTACATTTTTCAAAATAGAAAGTATTTTTTTAATTTTTAAGATTGGATAGAAAAATTTACAACGAAAGTGTATAATGAAAACGATCAAAATTCAACAGGAACGAGGTATCTGTATGACTACAAACGAGAAAGCATTGGCCCTGCATGAGCAGTGGCACGGTAAATTAGAGACGACAGCCAAAGCGTCTGTCAGGACAAGAGAGGATCTGGCCCTTGCCTACACACCAGGCGTTGCAGAACCCTGCAAGGTAATTGCGAAGGACCCTGAGGCCGTTTATACCTATACATGGAAATCCAACACCGTAGCCGTCGTATCCGACGGAAGTGCCGTCCTGGGACTTGGCAATATCGGCCCCCGCGCCGCCATGCCGGTCATGGAAGGAAAGGCCGTATTATTCAAGGAATTTGGCGGCGTCAATGCGGTGCCCATCTGTCTGGATACACAGGATACCGAAGAGATCATCAAGGCCGTCACTTACCTTGCGCCCGGTTTCGGCGGCATCAATCTGGAAGACATCAGCGCTCCCCGCTGTTTTGAGATTGAAGAACGGCTGAAGGAGATACTGGACATCCCGGTCTTCCATGACGACCAGCACGGCACGGCCATCGTCGTACTGGCAGGCATTATCAATGCCCTGAAAGTCACGGGCCGTCAGAAGGAAACCTGTAAAGTGATAGTCAACGGCGCCGGAAGCGCCGGGATCGCGATCACCCGGCTGCTGTTACGCTACGGATTCCCCGATATCATTCTGTGTGATAAGGCCGGCGCCATAACCAGCGGATCCGCCGGCTTAAATCCGGTGCAGCAGAAAATGGCCGAAGTGACTAACCTGCATCATTTGACCGGTTCCCTTGCCGATGCCATGAAAGGCGCTGACATCTTC
This sequence comes from uncultured Lachnospiraceae bacterium, assembly GCA_947564645.1. GTDB lineage: Bacteria > Bacillota > Clostridia > Lachnospirales > Lachnospiraceae > UBA3282. Next base: position 39,145 of record CANOCU010000015.1, on the reverse strand, counting down.
GTTGGTGTCTCCGCCCCCAATATCGTAACACCCAATATGGTATCCTCCATGAACGCGGATCCCATTCTTTTTGCCATGGCGAATCCGGTACCGGAGATCATGCCCGATGCTGCCAAGGCTGCCGGCGCCAGGATCGTCGGTACCGGACGTTCCGACTTTCCCAACCAGATCAACAATGTAGTCGCCTTTCCGGGAATCTTTAAGGGTGCCCTGGAGGGACGCGCCACACAGATCACGGAGGAGATGAAACTGGCTGCCGCACAGGCGATCGCAGGCTTAGTGCCGGAAGACAAACTGCGGGAAGACAATATCATGCCCGAAGCTTTTGATCCCAAGGTAGCGGAAGTTGTTGCCGAAGCGGTAAGATCCCATATCAGGACTGATGAACCGTCATGAATCCGGAACACTGGCACGGCAGACCCTACTATTCCGTAGACGCCTATCTGAAGAATACCTATGGCGGCAAACTGTATAAAATTGCCGTGGACGCCGGTTTTACATGCCCCAACCGGGACGGTACGCTTGGCCATAACGGCTGTATCTTCTGTTCCGCAGGCGGCAGCGGAGAACATGCCGTTCGGGTCTCGGAATATCGTACCGTTAAAGAACAACTGGACGCCGGCATGGCCATGTTCTCCCACAAGCGAATCGGACAGCGGTTCATCGTCTATTTTCAGGCATATACCAACACTTACGGCCCTTTGGACCGTCTGACCACGCTTTATACGCAGGCGTTGCAGGCTTCCGCCGTAGCGGGGATCTCCATCGCAACCAGACCGGACTGTATCACGGAAGATATTGTGACCATATTGGTCAACTTAAAGAAAACATTTCCTGACAAGTTTGTCTGGATCGAGCTTGGACTGCAGACGATCCATCGTGCAACTGCAGAATTTATCAGGCGTGGATATCCTTTATCCACCTATGACAGTTGTGTCAGTCTACTGCGCCGGGTCCATATACCAGTGATCACACATCTGATCCTCGGCCTGCCCGGCGAAACGGAAGCGCATGTTCTGGCTACCATTGACCATTTGAATCAAACCGGCGCCTGGGGTGTAAAACTCCAACTCCTCCATATTCTTAAAGACACTGACCTGGCCACGCTCTATAGGCAGGGTCTCTGCCAGCCTTTATCACAGGAGGCCTATACGGATCTGGTCATTTCCTGCCTGGAACACCTGGATCCCAATATTGTCATACACCGTCTGACCGGGGACGGACCCAAATCGCTGTTGCTTGCCCCTCTGTGGAGCCTGAATAAGCGAGGCGTCCTCAATACCATACATCATACTATGAAACAACGCGCCGCATACCAGGGGCGTTTATTAGGAAAGGTTTTTTCATGAATCACGATCAGTTAGCTCTCTATAATAAATTACTTGTACTTTATATGCTGAACCGGGTCTCCTTCCCCCTGACCCAGGCACAGATCTATGACTTTCTGTTAGAGCGGAATTATGTAAACTTCCTGAACCTGCAGCGGGCGATCACGGAATTGGTAGATGCAGGCTTTATCACGGCCAGGTCCCGGCACAACCGCACCTATCTTACGATCACTGCAGAGGGACAGGAAACCCTCACCTTCTTTAAAAACCGCATCGATACGACGCTAAAGCAGGAGATCGATCAGTTCCTCAATGCCAATCAGTTTAAGCTGCGCAATGAGACTTCCGTTCTGGCGGATTATAATACGGTTCTTTCCGGCGATTATGAGGTGCATCTGTCCGCAAGAGAAAAGGACGTCCCAGTAGTGGAAATCACTCTGTCCGTCCCCAATAAGGAAACCGCCGAAGCAGTCTGTATAAACTGGAAGAAAAAGAACCAGGAAATCTATCAGTATCTGGCAGGGCAGTTATTCTAAGTCAGTGCTTCGATATGATCTCTCCCCAACTGCCCACACCGATCACGCGCAGGGCAAAGTCTGTATATTTGGCGGCCTCCGCCGTATCCACATATTTGAACGCATTATAGATCGACTTATGTCCGCCGCCCAGTGTATCGATGCCAAGAGCCAGTCCCTGCGCCAGTTCAGCCGGCGCGTCCGTCTGTCTGGAAAACAGCATACTGTCAATATAGCGGTTAGACTCAATAACCTTATAGGCATATACGAAGGAAGCTGCCTGCAATTCCTGGCCCGCCGACGATGTATAGCCCATCTCACTTAAGATCACATGCCTGACTTCGCCTGAATCCGTCAGGAAATGCTCCTTCTGCAGATAGTCCGTCAGCACATGAATATTCTTGATCGTGATCACCGGCGTAGTCTCGGAATTGACTACCTTGTTGCCGGAGCTCCAGGCTTTGGCGCTGGTCAGAGGATAGTTATACGGGTGCTGCGCCACGCCCCAGTCTATATTGCCCCCCGCCGTGATATTTCTGTTAAATTCATCCAGAATCTCCTTGGAGCCGAAACCACCGTTGGAGTACAGGCTCCTTGCCCACTGCTGATCCAGTGAAATATAGACTCTGGCATTTCCGTTAATGCTCAGGATTGCATTATAGAAAATACGGAACGCTTTGGCATACTCCTCCACATACTGCACCGTACCCATGGGCTCAATATAATTCCACTCTTTTCTGGCATTGATCTCATTACCGATGACCCAGTTCATAACCTTGCCATGACCGCTGCCCGAATAACGGTTAGCCAGGAAAGAACCCACTGCCGCAATGTACTCTGTTCCCGCTTCATCCGTGGCATTAAATGCAAAATAAGGGGATCCTGCGCCGCCGGAACGCGCTTTGGGATGGATCAGTTCCATATAGCCCGGATGGATATCATTTAAAATAATTGCTGTTATTGTAATACCCTTGTTCGTCATCGTGGAAAAAATATAGTCATACTCTGCTACGACCTGACCGTTAAAAGCATAATTCCTGCCATTGTAAGTGTAATACACGGTCGGATAATGGGCATGGGTCGTACCTCCCAGGATCCTGCTGAGCGGAATATTGTAGGCCGCATGTTTTACTCCCAGATCGTCCAGTTCCGATCCGCGCAATTTCTCCGGATCCACGAGCAGTCCCTTCTTGGATGAAGTATTCCCGAAAGAAGGGCTGTACCTGGCGATGGCTTCCGGGTTTGTGATGTGTCGAGGCCTGCTGATGGCCATAAATTTTCCGTCTTTTTTCACCGCTACGACAAACTTGGAAAACAGCCTGGAATTTGCGCTGTTATAATTCAGATTGACTGAGAAAGTCAGATCTACATCCTTCTGATCTTCTATGATATACGCTTCTCCTGTCAGCTCATTCTCATAAGCCTTCTCTTCAAAGAGATAATAATAACCGTCATCGCTGACCGCCAGCCCCTCCGCTGACATCGTCACATCCACCTTTCCGGTCTGCGTATTGATCACACAGCTTTCGATCTTCGCAAAATCGGCGGCATTTTCTGCCGTCAGCTCAACTTCCGGCGGCCTGTTACGCACGCCGTCGATCACAAACCGGGCCGCATCTACCAGTGACTGCGGTATATCCTTCCCGGCCTGTTCCTTCACATGATCCTTCCTATGCTGCAGCAGACTGTATTCTGCCAGCTCCACAGCCTCCGTATGTACCATCGCTTCCACGGCTTCATCGGCGATCCGAAGTCTGGTCAGATATTGACGTATGCAAAAAAAGGCACCGGTACCCGCAGCAAGTAAGACAGCCGCCGCAATCCCTGCAATCCCCAACAGACGACGATGTCCTTTTGTTTCTTTAGTTTTTTTCGGCTTTTTATCCTGGTCGGCCGTTCTTTCCGCAACACACGTTTCTTCATCATGGATCTCCTCGGCGCGCACTTCTTCTACACGCATTTCTTCTGTCCCGACAAAGTTTTCGGCCGCTCCGGCATTATCAACGAGCAGGCTTTCCTGCACTTTCACAGACGCAGAAGCATCCGGCATTTTCTCCTGCTGCTTTTGATCCCTGTCCTGTCGCTTCGCAGCTTTCTCCTGCCGCTTCATAGCTCTTTGTCTGGCTCTCTCTTCCTTCAACTGCTCTTTTTGGCGAAGCTTCTTTGCTTTCGCTTTCTTCTTATTCTCTGCAATCTTCGCCTTGTCGGGCGTTCGCCTTCTTTTCTTTTTTTTCTTAGGTAACTTGACCGTATCCTGCACCTTCCGGTCAGGGATCTTATTGTCATCTTCCATATTATTTGGTGTCATGTGCCGCTTCTTCCTTTATACGTTTCATATGCTCTCTGATCTTCGCTTCATAGCCGTTTCCTGTGGGCCGGTAAAATTCCTTACCGTTTAACTCATAGGGCAGATACTGCTGCCTCACATAATGATTCGGATAATCGTGGGCATATTTATAACCCGTTCCGTGCCCTAACCTGGCCGCTCCCTTGTAGTGCGCATCCTGCAGATGCGTTGGGATCGGCAGGTTCCCCGTCTGCCGGACCGCCTCCGAAGCCTGGAAGACCGCGTTGCAGGCCGCATTGCTCTTCGGCGCGCAGGCCACATAGGAGACTGCCTGGGACAGGATGATCTGCGCTTCCGGCATCCCCACTCTCTCCACCGCCAGCGAAGCGTTGACCGCCACGCAAAGCGCCATGGGATCCGCGTTGCCCACATCCTCCGACGCACAGATCATGATACGCCTGGCGATAAACGTGACGCTCTCCCCCGCATTCAGCATACGGCTCAGATAGTAGACCGCCGCGTCCGGATCGGAACCGCGCATACTCTTGATAAAAGCGGATATGGTATCGTAATGGCTGTCCCCCGATTTATCATAGCGTAACACTCGTTTCTGAATACACTCCTGCGCCACTTCCAGGGTAATATGTATCCTGCCGTCCTCGCTCCGCTCCGTTGTCATAATGCCAAGCTCCACCGCATTCAGCGCGTGTCTGGCATCGCCGCCGGACAGTTCCGCCAGGAAATTTGCCGCATCCTCCTCGATCACCGCATCGTAAGCGCCCATTCCCTTATCCTTATCGTACACGGCCCTGTGGAGCAGCGCCTTGATATCCTCCGTCGATAACGGATGTAATTCAAATATGACGGACCGGGAGATCAACGCCCCGTTCACCTCGAAATACGGATTCTCCGTGGTCGCTCCGATCAGGATCAATGTGCCGTCCTCCACGAAAGGGAGCAGATAATCCTGTTGTCCTTTATTAAAGCGGTGGATCTCGTCGATGAAAAGAATGGTCTTCTTCCCGTACATGCCGCGCAGGTCCTTCGCCTTCGCCACCACCTCTTCCATATCCTTCTTGCCGGCAACGGTGGCGTTGATCTGGGTAAACTCCGCGCTGGTGGTGTTGGCGATCACCCTGGCTAGCGTCGTCTTCCCCGTACCGGGCGGCCCGTAAAAGATGATCGAACTTAATTTGTCTGCTTTGATCGCACGGTAGAGCAGCTTATCTTTCCCTATGATATGCTGCTGTCCCACCACCTCATCCAATGTTGTGGGCCGTAGTCTGGCCGCCAGCGGAGATTCCTTCTCCTGATTCGTGCTCCGCATATATTCAAATAAATCCATAATATAGTTCCTGTATCCTATTCGTGTCTATATATTGTGGTACGCCGTTTTCACACCCGGTTTTCGGGCACATACTGTCTTTTATCATACCATTTTACGGCGAAAACCGCAACTTCCACTTTCACCCTTTCAGAACCGTTACAAACAGTGACAAATAGAAAACGGGTGTAAAGTCTTCCCGCCACAACAGACTTTACACCCTGCTTATGATGACCAATTCCGCCCCGGCAGAACGCCCGGCATCTAAACGCCGGACGCGATCAGTAACATCTCCCCCTCCAGCCGCACCGCCCCATATCCGGCCGGCAAGATAAAATGTTCCCCCTTCACCAGCGGAATTCCGTCGATATAGCCTTTGCCCTCGCACACGGAAACCGAAAGGAACGGATATGCCTGCGCAAACGTCATCTCTCCCTGCACCTGCGCCTTAAAGATCCGGTAGTACTGTCCGGCGTACAACTGATTCAGCCGGTTAACCGGCAGCCCCTGCGTGGAAAAGATGCTGTCCTCCACGGTTTTGGCCGGCACGCGGATCACATCCAGGCTCTTCCCGATATGCAGTTCTCTCGGCTTTCCGTCGGAGAGTCTGTCGTAATCATAGACCCGGTACGTGATATCGCTGTTCTGCTGTGTCTCCAGAATCAGCATGCCGGCCGTGATGGCATGTACCGTACCCGGATCGATCTGGATGAAATCCCCTTTCCTGACCGGCACTTCCCGGATCAGTTCGCCCCACCTTGCTTCCCGGATCATGGACTCCAGTTCCGCCCTGGTGCGCGCGTTGTGCCCGACTATAAGCCTTGCATCTTCCGGGCAGTCCAGGACATACCAGCACTCCGTCTTTCCCGGAGAACCGTTCTCATGCGCTTCCGCATAGGCATCATCCGGATGTACCTGGATGCTCAGCTTTTCCTTCGCATCGATGATCTTCGTCAATAAAGGGAACCGGTCCTGCCCGGTCTGCCCGAAAAGTTCTCTGTGCTTCTGCCACAAATCGGATAGTTTCATTCCCCGGAACGTTCCGTTTCTCACGATATTCTCCCTGCCATAGGCCGCCGAGATTCCCCAGCATTCCCCGCTGTGCCTGTCCGGCACAAGATAATGGAACTCCTCCCACAGCCGTTCCCCGCCCCAGATATTGTGGGTACACACCGGATCCATAAACAGGATCTCTCTGTTCTTCGTCATCTCCTCTTTCCCTCCGTGTGATTTTTCAACTTTTCCCTATTCCCGCACCCGTTTCCTGTAATTTCCCGGCGTCTCCTGATAAATCTTCGCAAACGCGGCGTTAAACATCCTGATATCGCCGAATCCCACCCGCTCCGCGATCTCGTAGGTCTTCAGATCCGACGAGAGCAGCAGCGGCACCGCATGTTCGATCCTGACTCGGTTTACATAATCTTTGAAATTCTCTCCCGTATTCTTCTTGAAAAAGCTGCTGAAATAATAGGGGTTCATATGAATCTCCTCCGCCAGTACCTGCAGAGACAGGTTTTCGTTGTAATGTTCCTCGATATAGGCCTTTGCCTTCTGAATATCCTTCCTGTCGCTGCCTGCCGCGGCTTCCCTGAATCCCGCCGCATACCGCCCGAACTCCTCCGCAAATAAGGCTTCCATCTCCCCGAAGCTTTCACAGGCCCTGCCCCGCTCCAACAGTTCCTTCATCTGCGGCCTGCGGCCCGGCAGTTCCATTGCCACGCACCGCTCTTCCAGATAGCGGACCGCCGTGCAGAAATAGAAGCAGGCGTCCTCCTTCTTCCCCTCCGCCAGACGCAGCACCAACCTTGCATACCGCCGGACGCACGCCTCGATCTGCGCTTCGTTCTGGGCCATAATGGCGTCGAACAGCCCCTGCCGCGCTTCTTCCAGCATATCGGAATCCCCTTTTCCATGGAAAACCCTGTCATACAGGTTCAGAATGGGAACCGTCATCTTGTCCGCGAAAAAAAGGTAACCGCCCCGCTCCAGACATTGCCGGAACATGCCCGGAATCTCACTCATGGAATGCACTGCGTCCCCGATCACATAAAAAACCGTATGCCTCGTCACCCGGACGGACTCCTCCCGGATCTTCTCCACGATCTCCCGGACTCTGCCGCCGCCCGCGCTTACGTCTTCGCCCTCCGCCGCCTGCTCTACGCCTTTCAGGACGACCGCGATCCTGCCGTCCTTCTGGAATACGATCCCCCGTCCTGTCTCGCTCAGATATTCTTCCAGAAAGCTGAACAGGGAAAAGTGTACCAGCTTCCGGATCTGTTCATCCTCTCCTCTGTCATAGAGCAGATCCACATAGACCGGCACATATCCGCGCTCCTCGTCCTCCATCAGCAGACCGTAATTGATAGCCTCATCGTCCGGCTGCGCTGCGCCGTCCGGTTGCACCGTCTCCTCCCTGCCCGCCAGTAAGACGCCTTTTTCAATGGCCCGCAGCAGTTCTTCCCGGATCACCGGCTTTAAAAGATAATCCACCGCGCCATACTGCAGGGCTGCCTTCGCATACTCGAAATCCTGAAAACCGCTGATAAAAATAACAGCCACTTTGTTTTCCATAGCCCGGCATTCCTTCAGGATCTCCACCCCCGACATGCCGGGCATGGAAATATCCAGAAGCGCAAGGTCCGGCTGCTCCCGCACGATCGCCTCCAGGGCTTTTCGCCCGTCCTCATATTCGCCTGTAATCTCGATTCCCAGCATATTCCAGTCGAGCAATTTCCGGATCCCCCTGGTGATCACCGGCTCGTCGTCCGCCAATATCATCCGCAGCATTCTGTTCCTCCTGTCCGCCCCGTCGCAGCTTTCCCATCCTGATCTTTAGCAGCTTCCCGGTTACCATTCGCCATGACGCTACTTATCGTCCGCCCGGCAGTCCCATTCCTTGCGCGGCAGCAGGATCCGCACCATAGTTCCCACCGCTAGCGTACTGGTGATACGGATTCCGTACGCTTCCCCATACAAATACCTGATCCTGTCATGTACATTCTTAAGACCGATACTCTGCCAGTTATATTCATTCTTGATGCCCGGATCATCACTCTCAAACAACTGCGTGATCCTGGCTATGGCCGCTTCGTCCATCCCCACGCCGTTGTCCATCACCGAGATCTCGAACTGCTCCCCTTTCACCGCCGTCTCGATCATAATACAGCCTTTGCCCTTCTTCGGCTTGATGCCGTGGACATAAGCGTTCTCCACGATCGGCTGCAGGATCAGCTTCGGCACCTGATAATGCAGGCCGCCCCGGGCGTTCACCATCAACTGGATCTTACTGCCTACCCGGCAGTTGAGCAGATAGACATATTTGTCTACGATATCGATCTCCTTCTCAAGCGGCACCATATCCTGCATGGGGCCGATCAGATAATGGATCTGCCCGGAAAGGGCCTCGATCATCTCCGGCACTCTCTCCCTGCCCGCCTCCTCTAACGCCGTCATACGGATGATCTCCAGGGTATTATAGAGAAAATGCGGATAGATCTGGGATTTTAAGGCTGTCAGTTCCGCCTCGTTCTGCTTGATCTGCGCCACATAGGACTGGTTGATGTAGGTTTTCAGCGCGCTGCTCATCCGGTTAAAGCGCTCGGAGAGCACGCCGATCTCGTCCGCGGAACGGACCTCGAGTTCGATATCGAAATTACCGGTTTCCACCATGGACATCTGCTCCATCATCTCATGCATGGGTCTGGTCAGCCTTCTGGAAAAATAGAACGACCCTAAGAAAAGCGCCAGCACCGACACGCCCACGAAGAAATACATCATATGCTGCATCCGCCGGATACTGCCAAACGCGGTCTTCTCGTCCAGCGAGACGATCACCGACAGCCCGTAGCGGTCCGCCCCCGTCCTGATCACGAAACGGTCCGCACGCGTTTCCAGTTCACCCAGCATATCCCCGATATTCTGTCCGATCAGTTCCTCCTGACCGCTGTAAAAACAGTCGTTATTTTCATTGACCACATAGATGACCTCGTTGCCGGTAAACGCCACGCTCTGAAAGATCCCCTCCAGCCTCTTCAAGTCGATCTCGATAAAGATCGTCCCCACATAAGGGGTATTGCCCACCGGTCCGCGCAGGTCGAAATAATTGCGCGCCACCGTGAAGACCTGCTCCGGCGTCCCGTAAAAATAACTTGTGGTATGCGGCGGGACGAGGATCAGTTCCTTGCCGGCTTTATCCAGACTTTCATAGGACACCGTCTTTTCAAACAGCGCCGGATCCAGGAAAAAGGTGTTGTAGACGCTGTAGTGAAAAGACTGTTTCTCCCCCTGGCTGTCCTGCGCGATCACATGCACGCCGCTGATGTAGGAATCCACGCTCTGGATATACTGCAGGAAATTCCCCATGTCCCGCCTTCTGTCCTCCTCCAACGTGTCCGGATCGTAGCCTTCTCCGTACAGGATCTGCCGGAAATGATCGAAGGACAGATAACTGTCCTGGATACCGTAGACGCCGAAATTATAGAAATACGGCATCTTCGATATGGTATTGTAAGAATCCAGCATGGATTCCATACTGGATTCCACATAGCCGGCCGCCTGCTCGTACTGCCCCCGCAGCGCCTGCGAATAATCCCTGATCATCCGGTTGGCGATAAAAGTCGCCAGCACCGCCATTGGCAAAAGCCCCAACAATATAATTGTCAGGGCAAATTTCTGATAAAGGCTGAAGCTTTTCATATGGTACCGCCGCTCCTTTCCAAATGCCTTTGTTAATGCCTATCCTTTCGCCGCTCCCGCCGTGATCCCTTTCACGAAATACTTCTGGAACATGCAGAAGATGGCAAGCGCCGGCACGATCGAGATGATGGTCCCCGCAAAGACGATATCCCATCTGGCCGTATACTGTCCGACGAACCCGGCGATCTCTACCGTGATCGTCTTCGCCTTACCGCTGGGAAGCACCAGATACGGCATCAGATAATCGTTCCAGATTCCCAGGCCGTTTAAGATGACCATGGAACCGGTGCAGGGCCCAAGCAGCGGAAACGTCACTTTCCAGAACGTCTGGAAGGGCGTGCAGCCGTCGATCATGGCCGCCTCCTCGATCTCTAACGGAATGCCTTTCAGGAAACTGCTGTAGAGCAGCGTGCCGAAGGCAATAGAACCGGCGATATAACATACGATCGGGCCCACCATATTGCCGAACATATGAAACAAACGCATCTCCTTGAACAGCGGAAACATGTACAGATGAAAGGGAATCATCATGCCCGCCAGAAAGTAAGTATAGACCAGCGCCGTCGTGCGGCTCTGCCTGCGCTCGATCCCGTACGCCGCCATCGGTACGATAAACACGATCAGCACCTCGGACACCACCGTCAGGAAGACGGAGTGCAGGATGGCCGTCAGGAAATCCGACTGCGCGAACAGGTCCTCGAAGTTCTGCACATAGAGACTGGTCGGAAAGCTGATGGGGCTCTTTAAGATATCACCGTTGCTCTTGAAAGCCGACATCAGCGCGAACAGCACCGGATAGATAAAAAGGAATACCAGCACTATGGTCACCGCAAACAGTACATAATCTTTGGGTTCTACCCGCAGTTTCGCTTTTTCCATTACATCTGCACCTCCCTGCTCCGTAAAAATTTCTGCTGCAGCGTATTCAGCACGATAATGATAAACAGCAGCATGATACCGACCGCGGTGCCGAAGCCCTGTCTGCCCTCGTTGAAGCCCACCTTATAGAGCAGATACACCAGCGTCTCCGAGGTAAATCCCGGCCCGCCGTCCGTCATCACGTTGATCTGGTCGAACACCTTCAGGCCGTTGATCAAAGACAGCGTAAAGTTGATGGTAAAAGCGCCGGAGATCAGCGGAATCGTGATGGACTTAAACCGCTGCCACGGGCTTGCGCCGTCGATCTGCGCCGCCTCGATCAGATCCGTGGACACGCTCTGCAGCGAGGCCAGATAGATGATCATATAATAACCCGCGCCCTTCCAGACAAGGACCACGCCGATCATGATCAGCGTCAGGCTGCTGTTGCCCAGCCAGTCCTGCTTCCAGGAATCCAGCCCCAGGTTTCCCAGAACCGCGTTAAACGTGCCGAAATTGTAATTGTACATGATCTTCCAGATAAAACCGGACACGATACCGCTGATCAGCACCGGGATATAGAATCCGCTTCGGAAGAAGTTCTTCCCCCATCTCACATTATCCACGATCAGCGCCAGACCCAGCGCGAACAGATTCTCGAAGATGGAGATAAAAACGGTCAGGATCACCGTATTTTTCAAGGCGTTGCCGAAGCGGGCGCTGGTAAAGATCTCTTTATAGTTGGCCAGCCCGATAAATTTGACGTCCGGGCTGATGCCGTCCCAGGACGTGAAGCTGTAGTATACGCTGGCAACCGTAGGGACGATGATAAACAAGGTAAAAAAGAGAAACCCGGGCACAATAAACAAAAATGTCGATCTGTCAAATTTCTTCGTATTTTTCAAAACAAACCCCTCCATACAGAAATCCCGAAGCTGCCTTTGCAGCCCGGGATTCCTCACTGCCTGCATTGCCGACTATTCGATTCCCACTCCGGTGATCGGATTGAAGCTTTCCATGCTGACCTGTCAGGTCTTGTTCAGTTCTTCGCAGGCGGAATCAATATCCCTCGTTCCCTGCAGAACCTCGATCAATGTCTTGTACGTAAAGTTTCTGAAATCCGGCGGAAGTTCGTTCTCGCCGACCCGTCCGTTCCACATGGGCGCCAGATCGTACGCCGTCCCGTTGGCGTCGATCACTTCCTGGAACACATCCATAACCTCCAGATCCGGCGTCTCCACCGTAGACGGGATCGCGCTCAGTTTCTCACAGTATACCTTGTAGTTATCCGACTGGAAGAAGAATTTGATAAACGCTTCTGCCGCCGCCTTTTTATCAGGATCTTTGGCTGCCTCCGCGGAGATCGCCAGGCCGCCTACGCCACCGCCGCCGACCAGACGCGTCTTGCCGTCCGGGCTGGGCACTGCAAACCATCCCATCTCGAATTCCGGATCGGCCTGCGCGATCTGGGAGAACATATGGGTGCCGGAATACATCATGGCCGCCATGTCGTTTACGAGGAACGTGGTGATCTGTGCGTCCGGCGTGGACACCCAGCCATCCTGCGCATACTGCATGATCGTCTGCAATTCCTCGAATGTGGCCTTGATCGTATCGTCCGAGAAATCCTTCGTTCCCTCATAGCAGTGCTTGATAAAATCAGGATCTTTACTCAATACCTGATCGTTGTATGCCTTGTGGAACCAGAAGCCCATATGCCAGATATCCTGGCCGCCCACTACGAGCGGCGCCATATCGCCCTTGTCGGCGATCTTCTGACACAGTTCCACGAACTCGTCATAGGTCGTCGGCTCCGTCCATCCGTTCTCGTCAAAATAAGTCTTGTTATAGATAATGCCGTTGGTGTTCTCACCGCCAAACGGCGCCGTGTACACCTTGCCGTCAAACGCCGTGGTCGTCCGGAACAGGGACACGATATCATCCGACAGAGGCTCTAATTTGCCGGCGCGCACATACATGGCCGTATCTCTCATCTCCATCACGTCCGGAAATTCTCCCACACTGTCCTTCGTCTTGATAAACTCGCTGTAAGCGCCGCCGTTACCGGGCTCGATCGTCACCGTGATATCCGGATATGTCTCGTTGAACTTATTGACGATCTCGTTCATGAAAGCCTTCGCGCCCTCGTCGCCGTCCGCGAATATGTAAGTCAGTTCCGTAGGCGCGGACACGATCGCATCCGTTCCTGTCTCCGTACCCTCCGCAGCGTCCGCCGCAGGTTCCTCCGCCGCATCTGCCGCTTCATCTTCTGCTCCATCCGCCGTGTCTGCCGCAGCGTCTGTCTCCGTATTCGCACTGCTGTCCGCCGGCGCGCTGTCTGCACTGCCGCCGCAGCCTGTCAGCGTCGCTGCCAGCATGGCGCTTGTCAAAAGCGCCGCCAGTAATTTCTTTCTCATAGCTTTCTTCCTCCTTGGGTTTTCCTTCTTTCTTCCTGTCATGCGGCTGGCCATCCGAGGCGCCGCAGGAATCTTCCCACGCAGGCTCCGCCGGCTGTCTGAAATCCACCGGAATAATCCCCGACTCGGAAAGATTCGCCACACAGTAGTGCGCGCAGCGTTTCGCGGCATCCAGATAGTCCTGTCTGCCCGTGTGGGTATAACTGTTCGCAAATCCGTATACTGCCCAGCCCTGCCCTCTCGTCCAGGAAGAGCCTTCCCCGTAGCCCTGCCCGCCGTGGCTTCTGACCCTCTCGCCGGTTTCCGGGTTAAATTCCACGATATGGCACACCGAGCCGTCCGGTCGGATGAAATTTGCCAGCACCGTATCCGCATGCAGCATGGCAATCTGACGGTAACGGGGATCGCCGCTCTCCTCGGAAGCCCAATATAACAGTGAAATGTTAAACATACAGTCTATGATCGCCCAGCCTCTGGTATCGCTGTCCTCCACCTCGTTCCAGGCCCGGATATATTTTCCCACAGGATTGAAGCGTCCTGCCAACAGATTGGCCGCGTGCATGGCGATCTTTCTCGCCTCCCGGTCGCCGGTGAGCCGGTAATCCGCCACCGCCGTAGGCAGGAACATGAAGCCCACGTCATGATGCAGTCCGTAATACGTCTCAAAGCACTTTTCCAGTTTCCGTTCGGACGCTCTGGCGATCTCGGCATATTTCTCTTCTCCGGTGTCCTGATACATAAGCCACAGGATACCGCCCCAGAATCCGTTCGTCCACCAGTTTGGGCCGTCGTCATGATTCCATTCCTTACTTACGTCCGACCGGTCGTCATAGTCGCCGTTCGCATCTGTGGTGTAAGGAATCTTATCCTGATTCTTCTCGCTGACCCACGCCATCTTCTCCCGTACCTTCTGCAGGACCGTTTCCGCCCATGCCTTATAGTCTTCCATGTTCTCCTCCATTCTATGGCTTCCCATTTCCCTTTACCTGTTTTCACGGATTTTGCCAAGAGCAAAGTCCTGAACTGCGTTGTTACGCAATGTCCCCTTTCTTAATCCTATTGATCTGGCGCGTTCCGCACAATATCCTATCATGCAAACAACTGATCTAATCTGCTTTTGTTTCACGCGCGAAGCTGCGCATCCGGTTTTGTATCATAGGCCATATTTTCCTATGATACAAAAAGTACGGCCACTGCAACAGATGCAACAGCCGTAACCCTTTTGCCTCATAATCATATTCTCGCTTCTGTCATTAACGACACGAAAAACTTTGCTTCCGATTATCAAACTTCCCGCAACAGGAACGCCATATAAAGCGGGAGCGTAAGTATCTGCCCTGTCTTGCCGATATTATAATCCCCCAGCTTGACTGCGCGATCCACATGATATTTCTCGGGATGATTCAGAATGGTTCTGGTGCTTTTCACATTTCCGGTAGCCGCCTTCACTTCCACGAGAGTACACGCACCTTGATAGCGGATCACGAAGTCCACCTCCAGACCGGAATCCTTATGGAAATAATAAAGTTTACGTCCCATTTTTGTAAATATATCCGCGATCAGGTTTTCAAATATGGCTCCCTTATATCCATAAAGGTTACCCTGCAGAATATCATACTGTGTGCCATCCTCCAACATACTGACAAACAAGCCGCAATCCTGCATGTATACCTTGAAGACCTCCCTGTCCGCATTGCCGTCTAACGGTAATTCCGTAATGAAAAGATTATAGCAGCGTACAACGATTCCTGCATCCTCAATCCATTGCAGACTGCCGGCGTATCTTGAAGCGGTGGAACCTTTTTTTACGACGGTATACTGGAATTTCTTATTTTCTTTACCAAGCTGTTTCGGAATCGATTCAAAGCACTCTCTGATGCGGGATTTGTCTTTCCTCTCTGCATATTTTACCATATCGTCTTCATAAGAGCGGACAATGTCCCGCTGTATGCGAAGCACATCATTCATCTGCTTCGTATTCACAAATGTCTGCACCACATCCGGCATACCGCCTACGACCGTATACTGTAAAAGCAGCTGCCGCATACGACTGTGCAATGCCTCCGGAACCGGCGTCTGCATCTGCAGATTTGTCTGCAGCAGATCGATCACCTGCTCTGTGATTCCGTTTGCCCACAAAAACTCTTCAAAATCCAGCGGATACATATCTATAACGGTTTCAGCGCCCACCGGTATGGATTTCGGTTCCCTTCCGTAACATTTCACACCCAGAAGAGAATCCGTTCCGATCACATCAAAACGTCCGTCCATATAAAAGAACTTCAAAGCGGTTCTGGCTTCCGGACAGTCCTGAATCTCATCCAGAACAAGCACCGTATTCCCGGCTTCAAAGACTGCGCCGCCGGAAAGCAGCGCGGAAAGCAGCATAATGATATGATCAACTTCCAGAGAACCCGCAAATACAGAAGCATAATCCGGATTCTCAAAGAAATTCAGATAAACCACATTCTTATAATGTTTCTTCGCAAAATCCATAACGGAAAATGTCTTCCCACACTGCCTGCATCCCTTGATCACAAGCGGTTTATGGTCTGGTGTCTGCTTCCATTCGATCAGACTTTGTGTGATCTTCCTTTTCAGCATTGCATGCATACCCCCTTGCTATCGTTAACGGCATTAGAAGTTTACCGTAGTTCTTACGATATAGTATACACGAAGGCCCTGTCTTTTAAAACAGTTATTAGAAAAATACAACTTATTGCAACGACTTTTTTGCATAAACACAACTTTTTCAAGGGACTTTTTTAAAAATCGGAAACTTTTTCGAATGACTTTTTCGACTTAAATCAGATTTTTCAAGGGACTTTCATGATGTGATTGCTGCTTTCTCCAAGAACGTTTGATAACTACGGAAATATTTCTCTTGACGCCCGCCCGCAAACTATCCTATCATAGGGTACACTACAACTGATGCAATCTGCTTTTTGAAAGGAAAATAACCCATTATGATCACCGTAAATGTCTGCGGCCACGACTCCCATCACCCAAATCCGTGCAACATTGAACACCGGCCGGGACTTCCCGACTATCTGGTTCTGCTGATCAAACAGGAAGCCTGGGTCGAACTTGACGGCATACGATATGCCGTACATCCCAACGCCCTGATCTGCTTCCCTCCGGATACTTATATTCATTACGGCTGTGATGTGATCGGGTACAATGACGACTGGATTCACTTTCTTCCGGATGAAGAGGATGCGGACTTTCTGGCAAGCCTCGCTCTCCCTCTTAACCGGATCGTGTATCCTTTTGATTTTCATAAACTATCGGAATATGTAAGAATGATGTCGGACTGTTATCACAGCGCTTCCGTCCACAAAGAATCCGTTCTGGATTCCTTCATGCATATTTTCCTGTATTCTCTTCAGGAGTCCCTGGAAAAACCGGAAGCGGACAACGGCATCCGGAAATATTACCCGGATTTCTCCGGACTGCGCACCCAGATCTACAACGATCCTGCTGCCGCCCGCACCGTGCCGGAACTGGCGGACTCCCTATGCTTAAGCCTGTCCTATTTCCAGCATCTTTACAGGCAGTTCTTCGGGATCTCCTGCAGACAGGATATGATCCAGGCCCGGTTGAAACTGGCCAAATACTATCTTCGAAACAGCAGCATGAGCATCAGCGGGCTTGCGGATTTCTGCGGATATGAGAACGATCTGCATTTTATGAGACAGTTTAAGAAATTCACAGGACTGACCCCCAGCGAGTATCGGAACCAGTTTCCGTGCCCCTGAAAAAGGACTCGGATGAAGGAAGCAATCTCCTGTTATAACCCCTTCTTCATCATCTTCTCGATATACGCGTCGCTCTTCGCAGTGATTTCCACCCATCCCGGGCGGAAACCGCTCCGGATCGCATTTCTGACGGATTTCACATTAGACCAGGCGGCGCAGTAAAAGGGTACCAGATCCCGTTCAAAGGTTTCTCTGGCAAGCCGGTTGGTAAGCGCCGACGCAATCCCCTGTCTTCTGTATTCCGGCAGGACATCCACCCCGATCTGCCACATGGTGTCGCAGTCCGCCGAACAGCCGGCCAGTCCGACCAGCTTCCCCTGGTCAAAGGCCCCTACCGCCAGCCTGTCCAGATGCTTCCGGTCGGCGCACAGGGCGTTCTTCCACTCCGGCAGGTACAGTCCCGCAAACTCTGTATCTTCCATCACTCTAAGTTCGCAGGATACGCCGCAGGGCTGTTCATACCGGAACACCGCATCCATATCCGGAAGAAAATAATCCGCCATGAAACAGATCCTGGCGCCCTCCTGTTCCAATATTTGATTGAGAGGATATAAGCCCGGCGTCTCGAAGCAGTTCTCGATCGCCGGCATACGGTCGATACACTGCGCGATCTTTGGCAAAAGATCTTCCCGTCCCGTGGCTACGATATTCGTGCCGTAGGAGACCAGATCGCACAGATGCGGTAGTTCGAGATACCTTCTGGCCCGGTCGGAAGCCTTTGACACATGCACGCTGTTGCGTGGTGAGAGAAAATCCTCCGGCACACAGCAACAGTCGATGGCCGACTGCTCCAGGGCGATTTTCATGATCTTATTGTTATCCATACTGTTCGTTTCCTCCTGTCGATACGGAAGTTCTTCAGGCGGAGAATGCCCTGTTCTCTCTCCCGATCAGTACCTTCTTCCCGCAGAAGGCAAATCCATACTTCCGTATACGTTCCTGCGCAATTCCTTTTACGATCAGATTCGCCTGATATCCCTTCTCCTCTATCTGTCTTAACGCATTCTGCACCGTGTCAGACAGTTCTTTCTCCGCCTCCTCCTGCACCTTAAATTCCAGTAGGATCGCGTCATCTTCCACATTCCTTGGCTCCAGCATTACGTCATAGCGTCCATAGCCGCTCTCCCTGTTGGATGTGATCACATATCTGTCCGCAAGATCCACCGTCATTCCCAGCACAAACCCGTGATAGAAACGTTCCGGCTCTTCCGTCCCATTCCTTCCCGTGTCAAAGTAGCTGAAAGTCTGCAGCGCAACCTTATTCATATAGGAATTCATTCCCGCAATATCATCAGTCAGTAAAGCCTGGAGAAACGCATTTTTCACTCTGCGGCATCCTTCAAACCACCCCTCTATCATCCGTTCAAACATCACCTGAACTTCCAGGTTGGTAAGTTTCAGGACAAACTCCGCTTTTCTCCGCATAAGATTAAATTCATAATGCACCACTCTTAAATAACCGCCTGCAAGCAGAAAACTCCATACGGCATCGTCTCCCTGGTCAAGTTGGTTGAATACGATCTGCTCGTCAAACGCAGTGCTGAAAGTTTCGCCCCGCAGCAGGCTTTCCATTGTCATCTTAATATCCGGGCTTCCTTCCCGGATCAGTTTTCCAACCAGACTGTTGCTGCTGGTGTTCGCCCAATAAATACCTATCGCTCTTTTGTCCAGATAGTTGACAATCGACCATGGATTGTAAATATCCGTTCTGTGGCCAAACGTAAAACCGTCATACCATTCTCTTACCTGCAGCTCACGATCCGTCAGAGCATATTCCTTCAATGCCGCAGAAACTTCTTCTTCCGTAAACCCAAAACAATCCGAATACTTATCGGAGATTGATGTCACGACCTCCAGATTATTCAGATCAGAAAAGATCGATTCCTTACTCACCCGCGTAATGCCTGTCATGATCGCCCGTTCCAGATAAGGATTTGTCTTAAAGGTGAAATTGAACAGGCTCCGCGTAAATGATGCCATCTCGTCCCAATATCCATTTACATAAGCCTCCTGCATAGGCGTATCATATTCATCTAAAAGGATAATGGCTTTCTTCTTATAATACCTGCAGAGAAAATCCGACAAAGACCTGAGAGATACCGCTGCCACGCTGTCAGACATCTCCGCACGGACTTTCTGATAAAAATCCTTCTCTTTCTCATTGAGCAGGTCGCCTTCCAACAGATAGTCGTGTCTGTTGTACTGTTCTTCGATCGTCCGACAGATATTTTCCCTCGCACCCGCAAAGTTGTTCTCCTTCATCCCCGCAAAACTAAGAAAAAGCACCGGATAAGTTCCCTGCATTTCCCGGTATTTTTCTTCCTGCCATATGGACAAACTGGCAAACAGTTCTCCTCTTCCCGCATACCTGACAGAGAAAAAATGTTCCACCATACTCATATTCAGTGTTTTTCCAAAACGCCTCGGACGCGTGATCAGGGTCACACTGTCTTTGCTTTCCCACCAGTCCCGTATAAACCTTGTCTTGTCAACGTAGAAGCATTTCTCCCTTTGAATCATCCCAAAGTCCTGATTCCCGATTCCAATCTTCCTCGTCATATAACTTCCCTCACGTGGTCACATCTTCCACTCCTGCTCGCAGTATCTGACTCATTATCACAAACGGCATTAGAAATTTCAATTAAAAGGCAGATCGTCGTCATCCCAGTCAAACAAGTCGTCACCGTCCTCATCTCCATCCATTCCCGTAAAGAACTTCACGAGCTCCTCGTCGTAGGCCTCCAATGCATCATCGATCCGCTTATACTCTTTCTTATTGCCGGATGCCTTATAGAAAGCGGCGGCGGCAGTAAACAGGATATCGTTCTCTTCCGTGCACTGCGTATCCTCCTGGATGTGTTCCCGGATCAGTTTCTCCGCCGCCTCCATGTCACGGCTCGCCGTGTAGGCATATATGCTGGCCGTAACTGCCGTGATATCTTCAGGATCCTCTTCCATCCAGTGTCTGCAAAGTTCCACCGCCTCATCATTTCTGCCGAGCGCGCTAAGCGCCCCAGCCTTCATCAGTCGTAGTTCCGAAGGCGCATCCTCTTTCCAACGGAACAGATTAAGCAGCGTATCGCATATTTTCAGAACCTTTTGCTTATCTTCCCGCATATCCACTTCGTCCAGATAGTCCTCCAGCCAGCCCTGTACATCATATTCATAATCGGTCATTTCGTCTAACTGGTACAGCTCCGCCGCGTACTGCGGATCTTCGCTCCTGCCATCTGCCACAATCTCCAGCAAAAGTGCAAACGCATCATCCCAGCATTTAGGATCTTCCGCCCCCTGCGCCATATTCAGATAACATTTCCCTGTCAGTTTTCCAAACTTCTTCCACATCCCGTTCTTCATCCGCTTTCTCCTTAACGTGTTTTTCTTTAGGGAAACTATACCATAGTTTGGACTAAATGGAAAGCAGATACCGCTTCTCTCCTTCCTGCACAACCTTCCATTCTTCTCCCGGATGCTTCTCCAGCATGCAGCCTACTGTATAAAAATCTCCTGCCGCAGTGTCTTACACCCTTCCACAAAGTACGGTTCCCTCTCGTCCGGCTCTTCGGTGGACAATTGTATGTTCTCCAGATACAGTCCCTCCACATGCCGGATATCCATACAGGCCGCCCGGCTCCAGTCCGGATAGTAATTCTCCGATCCCTTTTCCGCCGGATTCTGCAGTCTGTCCACCACCTCCGGATATTTCTCCAGGATCTCCGTCTTCTTCACACCGCCGATACTGTGATAACATACGTTACTCATAGTGACGCCGCGGATCGGATGCTCACTATTGGCATCAATCCGGATTCCGTTAAACTTCGGCTCTCCCATCACGTCATCCCCGAACCGGTAGTGCGTCTTCTTCATCTCCGCCGAGTCCGTCGCCAGAATATTGGAGAAACAAAGATTCCCCATCACACCGATTTCGGGCATTGCCTGCAGTTCCACCGAAGTGCCATAATCCTCTGTCTCAAAACGATTGTTCAGGATCACGAAGAGCGGTCTTGACACGTCCCGCATCACCACATTCTGCACCGCGATATCCGTGATGCTCCCGCCTTCCGTACATTCGATCTTAATGCCCTCTCTCCATACCCGGTCCATGGTACAGTTGCTGATGACCACATTGTAGATTTCCCCGATAGATTTCAGCCCGATCCGGATCGCCGCACAGAGGGAAGAGAATTCACAGTTACTGATATGAATGTCCTTGACAGGATATTTCTTACTGCCTGACTGCAGGCACAGATTGTCGTCCGTCCCCGTAATGCTGCAGCCCTCCACAAACACATGGGCGCATCCGTCGAAATCCAGTCCGTCTCCGTTATAACGCTCGTTATTAAAAATAGTTACACCCGTTACCCGGATGTAAGCGGAATCAAGGAAGGCCGCCGTCCAGGCCGCCGACTGATACAGCTTCACCCCGTCGATCCGAATCTGTCCGCACCGCAAAAATCGCATCATCATCGGTCTGTAAATACTACCTTCATTGGGAAAAGCCGCCGCGCTGCCGTTGATCTCTCCCTTCCCCGTGATACGGATATTCTCCTGATCCTGTGCGTAAATAAAGCACCGGTCCAGCGCCTCCTCATTGCGGTACCGGTTGTGATGGGTGTCCTCCCGATAATCCCGGATATCCGGACTCGCCTGCAGCACGGCGCCGGCTGCGACCTCTAAGGTCACATTGCTCTTCAGTACAAACGTACCGCTGACAAATATCCCCGCCGGCACCAGAACCGTACCGCCTCCCGCTTCATGACACAGATCCACCGCTCGCTGAATGGCCTGTGTATTTACTGTCCTGCCGTCGCCGACGGCTCCCTGTTCTACTATGTTGATCGTCATTTTGATCTCTGCGCCCCTTTCTCTCTATCTTTGCATCTTTTCATCCTTCCATCTTTCCATCTTTCCATCTTTCAATCTCTTGTAACATATCATGTATTATTTTATCGGAGTACAATAAAAGTTTCCACCGTGCGATTGAATACTCTGGAGAGTATCCGCCCCGACTCCCACATTTGCAAAATCCGTGCTTACGCGATCCTGCAAAGGTTTCCTTAATTTTGATTATAAAGTTTCCCGACGTTTCGAAAATATCTTAATCTGCAAAGTCACTGACAGATTCTGCTTTTATCTGGTTTCCTCTTCCGCTGTGATCTCCCCGGCGCTGTCATACTCACGCAGCCGCACCGGGCCTTCCCCTTCTGTCGGGAAGAAAATCTCCTGCACGGTTCCGTCCTGCAGCCTAAAGCATTTTCCAGCTTCTTCTTGTCCTCCGCGTCCAGGAAACCTTGGTCTGATAAGAGTTGTAACTTCCTTTTGAAGCTGTGGGACTGTTTCTCCTTTTTGGTTTCTGCCATATTCTCTGCTTCTTTACATAAAAATAGAGCGCATAGACTTGTTTTCTATACGCTCTGACGCTATGTTACTTATTCAGTTGTGATTGTGGTAATAGTTGACAGTTATTCTAATATTTAACCTAACTCCTTAAATTCTCCCTCCTGAATAGAAATTTCAATATCAAATTTTGTGTTCTCGCCCGCAACTATCTTAATTCTATTGTTTCCACTTTCTACATTCAAAGTGCTTTGAATAGGCTCTGACATTTCAGTGTCACATTCAGCAATGATTGAAACATCTCCCTTGGGATTTATCGATACCAGTTTCATCTTTCCAGAGTAAACATTTATTGTGTATGCTATATCGAAAGATTTATCTTCCTCTGCGTCAAAAACCCATATGGTATCCATACCCTCCATTTTTTCAACGCTTGCCGTATAATATCCGTCCTCTGCTGTTTGTTCATAATTATTAAGGTTATATGAATTTGTATTACTAGCTATTTTCATATCGTTGTCATATATGGCTACCATAGGATTTGCACAACCTGTCATTAAACAAACAGCAATTATTCCTGCACCAAGCATTTTTTTAATTTTCATAATGTACCTCCATAAGCTGCGATTTATTCAATCAAGATACCACCATAATTACGTCTATATTTCTATCATATTTTCATTAAACTTCTTCCTTCCTCCGCTTAATCCTGCCTTGTTGCCTGTTATGCTGTCGGCTCTCGTTCTGAGACTCCCTCTCAAGGTTCTTTTTAGTCAGGTCAGCGCATCCTCCACAAACTCATAACACGTTCCGTACCATCTGTGCGGCCCTGCCGGTGTACTGTGTATCATGCTTTCCTCACGCCCCAACAATCGATAGGCCCGGCGGATCTTCTCCGCCTGCCGTTTCGGTCCGGCGATCCCCTCCGGCCCGTTCTCCGCATCCTCCGTGCCGTTCTCGATAAAAAGCGGCCTCGGCGCGATCAGACAGCAGATATCACTGATATCTCCTAACGTCCACAATCCGGGCGCATAGTTGCAAGGGCACAAATGACATTCCAGGAGGCTGTCCAGATAACCGTGCACATAACCGCTGACCACGGCCAGACGGATCCGGTCATCCATGGCCGCCAGCCACATGCTGTACTGTCCGCCGCCGGAGAAACCGGCACAGCCGATCAGCTTCCCCTGTTCATCCTCCCTAACCTCCGGACAACCACAGGCGAAGTCTAACAGACGCTGCAGTTCCCAGATCTCCAGCGCCGTAAGACTGATGCCCAGTGCCTCCGCCGTCTGAGCCAGATCTTTGCAGGAGCAGTCCAGACTGGTACGCGCCTGGGATCCAAGGAAACAGACATCCTCCGCAGGCCTCGGTTCCACCCGTTCCCCGTAGCCCGGCGGATCGGGACAGAACACCACATAGCCCTTACGGGCAAAAACCGCCCCGTAACACTCATCCGGCGCCTCCGCGATCTTCCCCGCCTCCTCCGCCGTCTCCGCTATGCCGCATACGGTATTCTTGTTCGCACCGTGAGCCGGAATCGCCAGGATAGCCCGCGCCTTTCCACCGACACCGCGAACTGTCATAGCGGCATTTGCTCCGTTTCCTGCCCGGTCTGTATCTGTGCCGTTATTCTCCTGCCCATCGTCTTCTGGATAGTCTGTCGTCATCCTGACAGTGCCTGTATCTGCCTCCGCCCCGTCCGGAATCAGCATATAGAACGGCATGAAAACCTCCGGCAGCGTCTCCATCACATACTTCCTGCGAAGGAAACCGTCCTCCTTCGTCTCCCCCAACAGTCTCGGCGGCCTGTTCCTTACCTCCGCGCCGATCTGTTCCAACGCGGCAAGCCCCAGTCTCTCGCGCAGCGCACCGCGAAATTCCTTCCTCCACTGCTCATATTCCTCTCTGTCCGACGCCCGAAACGCAAACTGCTGCCCCTGCGTACGATACAGATTCCTGAAAAAATGCTTCATAGAATAAGAATCGTTCATGGTCCACTTCTCTCCTTCGTTGATCACAAACCAAAAAGTTGTCCACCTTTCTAATCGTCATGTCCAGTAAGGCTTCTGGTCCTTATGGGTAAAATTTGCCATCTGCTCTCTGTATTGTCGCAGGATCTCCTCATACTGCGCCCGCAGCGCACCGTCAACGTCTCCGGATGCCTCCAACTGCCTCAGCCTGTCCGCAAATTCCGCCAGATTCTGCTGTGCGGCATCCTTATAATTGTTGGAGACATTCATCTGCAGTCTGCTGAGAATTTCTTCCAATTCTTTGTTTTTCTTCTTATTTTTCAGAAATCGGAACATGGTACTCCTCTCCGTATTAAAATCTTCTCTCTTAAAAGCGTGTCCGGGTAGACCGCTTAACCTCTACATACCTCTACATGGATATTGTCGGCAGAGCCTGCAATACCCATGTATGTTCCCTATATGTGATAAACTTTCACTTCCGGACTTCCTGCTATAGCTATAGTAAACGACATAACAAATTGTTGCTTACTATAAATATACACCAAAAGCAATGGAATCACAACTTCTTCCCGCCTCATACATCAGTCAAAAAGCAGTTCGTCCACTGTCACAAACTCATACCCCTCTTCCAGCAGCTCGTCGACAATCTGCAGGGCGGCCGTCACCGTGGACTTGTATTCATCGTGCATCAGGATTATAGAATTTTCCTTCACTTTCGCCGTCACTTTCTGTACAATAACGGACACATTATCGCTGCACCAGTCCAAGGGATCGACCGTCCACAGTACCGGGAACATGTTCAGCTCCTTCTCGAATTTCTTATCCCAGGTGCCGTAGGGCGGCCGCACATACTGCACTTCCTGTCCCGTCAGCTGCTCGATCGCCTCATTGGTCCGCACCAGTTCCTCCTTAAAAGCCTCGCTGTTGCTGCTGCTCAGCTGCAGATGACTGTAAGTATGATTGCCGATCAGGTGGCCTTCCCTGGACATGCGCTGAATGACCTCCGGGTATTCCTCCGCATGCATCCCTGTCACAAAGAAAGTTGCCTTGACGCCCCGCTCCTTCAATCCATCCAGAAGCTGCTCCGTATAGTAGGGATGCGGACCGTCGTCAAATGTGATCGCAATCTTCCTGCTGTCCGTTATATCAGCAGCCGCCCTTGCCGAAAGTCTGTCGTTCATCACTGCCGCCCCGCACAGGATAAATGCCGTCAACAAAATAACAGCCGCTCTTTTCTTACCATGCATCCGATACACCATCCTTATTCCGTACAAAGTCATGTAACAATGCAACACCCGATAGCGTCCGTTCTATCCCACATCCTTATACACTTTCGATCCCGACAGCCGGACATTATTCTATTACACCTGCTATGATACACATTCTCTGCTCATCTTTTTATAAGGAATATATATGTGAATGGGACAATGTAAAGTACCACAGCAGATTGAAAGAAAGCCGTCTGAAACAGAAGCTTTTGCAGATCCGAAAGCGTAATTTTCAATATCGTTACCTGTTAAGATGGCATCCAGAGCTGAAAGGCCTTCGTGTATCCCTGTCCATAATCCAGTTTCACACATAATTCACCGCCATGCATCTGTACGATCTTATAGGCAATACTGAGTCCCAGACCGCTGCCGCCGTTTGTGCTGCGCGCGCTGTCCGCTCTGCTGAAGGGTTCAAAAATATGCGCCGCAAACGCCCTGTCTATCTCCATACCATCATCCGCCACCGTAACGCAGAAATCCTCCAGGCGTACCAACACTCTGCCACCCTTTTTTCCATAACGAATGGCATTAATTAGCAGATTTGTAATGGCGCGGGCCATCTGAACCTTATCCATCAGGCAGGGCATAGGTTCTTCCGCTATATCTATAACAAGCGATATCTCTCTCTCCTCAAAATCGGTATACAATGCCGCCGTACACTCTCTGACAAGTTCCCCCAGATCTCCCTCTTCCCGATGCAGTTCGAAACCGCTGCTGTCCATTTTCACATACTCAAACAGCAGCGTGATCAACTCATTCATCCGCATGGATTTATGATAGATGGCTTCCAGATATTCCTGTCGCTTCCCTTCTTCCTTCACCACACCGTCAGACAACGCCTTGCTGTAACCACACAAGGTTGTGAGCGGTGTCTTTATGTCATGGGCAATATCAGATAACAAGAGATTTCTTTGTTGGTCATAGGCAAGCTGCTGTGCCTTTTCCTCTTCCATCAGTTCATTGACCTTCTTGGTCACTGCATAATAATAGTAAAAAGCGCCAAGCATCCACGGCAGCAGACTAATGAAAAGCATCACCAGTACGACCATAATGACCATGATCCGCAGAGCCACTCCCCATCTGCCCGTGAACAGGGGCGACGTCACTGCGATCCGCAGAGAATCCCCCATCCATTTGCTGATGCTCCCTTGTACATATCCTGAGACCGTACTCGGAAGCAGTGTCGCCAGGGAATACAATAACGTCTGCAACGCAAAAGAGATCGGATTACCGCCGCCACTGATCGAAATCTGCAGACTGGATAAAATATCTGCTGTTTCCAATGTCAGTTTCTCATAGAAAAATCCGATCGCCTCTTCACTGATGTAGATGAAAAACATAATAAGAAGGAATCTTTTGATCAGGAACCATCTGAGAGACCTCTTCGCCCCTGATCGGTTGTTATTTCCCATACTTGCCCCATACCCTCCACGTCCGGCCAGATACTGATTTCACAAATTTCTGTTTCCGGCTCTTGCAGAAGCCATATGCGGAAGCACCTGCAAGGCCGAAAACGAACTTTACAATGTCGTTAACTATAAGAATGCGGATATCAGCCCTGGCGCGAACGAACGTCCTCCTTTTCCAGGCGGTACCCTAATCCCCTGATGGTCTTGATGTACTCCTTGCCGTTATGCTCCAGCTTTGTCCGCAGCTTCGAAATACCGACCATCACACTGTTATCGGATGCCATATACTCATCGCCCCAGGCATTCTCGTATATCTGCTGCTTGGTAAAGACCTTACCCGGCTCCTCCATGAACAGCCGCAGGATCTTGAATTCGATGGAGGTCAGTTCTATCACTTCCTCCCCACGATATACGAGACACGCCTCCGGATCAAGACACAGATCTCCGGCACGCAGCTCCTTCACCCTTTTGTGCAGATCGGTTCCTGCCCCCAGGGAATAAAAACGGCGGATATTGGAATTTACCCGGGCCACCGCTTCTAACGGCTCAAAAGGCTTCGTGATATAATCGTCCGCCCCCAGGTCAAGGCCCAGGATCTTATCCGTATTTGTCCCCTTAGCCGACAACATAATGACCGGAATATTACTGTTCTCCCTGACATTTCGTAACACCCGGTATCCATCCAGACCCGGCATCATGATATCCAGAAGCAGCAGATCTGGCTTCTCCCTCTTTACCAGCTCCATCGTTTCTAAGCCGTCAGCCGCCTCCAGTACTTCATACCCGTCTTTCTCCAGATACAGGCGAAGAAGATCCCTGATCTCCGCCTCATCGTCCGCTATTAAAATCCTGTATTCCATATGCGCGCTCCTTTCTCTGCCATACTATGATCGTCCCGCATCGCACAGAGTCTGCGGTACAATGCCGCGTTCGTCAGATACTGATAAGGCGCCACATAGAAAATATACGCCACACCGCAGGTCAGCACACTGACAAAATCCCACAGAATAAAGGAAAGGTCCAGGACAAGCGCATTCCACTTCTGCCCGTTCATCATTTCCTTGCTCATCTGCATCACATCTTTATAAGGCAGATCCGGATGCTCGGCCAGAATATATTCCACCATGCGATACTGGTACTGCTTGTAGATTCCGGGAATCAAGAACAGCAGCGCCCACAGAAAGATTGACAGCTGTGTGTGGAACATTGTCTTCACCACATTCTTATAGGAGTGATCGAAAGCATAGGCAACGTCTTTCACTTCCGCCCGTCCGTCCAGACTCCTTAACATAAACCTGTCTGCGCCTACCATCAGCGGAAAGACCAGCAGAATTTCATAGATCAACATAATCGCTATCATCATCAGGAAGACAATCAGAAAAATAACAAACATTATGATAAATCCGACAATAAATCCTACCATCACTTCTGTAGTATCTGTATCATCCGTAATTTTATCGGCTACAGCATTTCTATCCATAGCGGCCCCAGGATCGCCCTCCTCATCCTCCGAAAGGATCGATAAAGAATGTTCTCTGCCTCCAATATTCACCCAGGTATCCGCCTCCGGTGCAGAACTCTCTTCCATAACAGCCGTACTCACTTCAGCCGGTACTCCCGATGCGGAAGAGAATACATTGCCGATCCAGTTTCCACTCAACACCATCATCGCAAGCGCCACCAGCACGTTCTTCCAGTAATTTCTCTGCAGTGCATCTTTCGCCTGCTGTTTCAGTTCTCTCCTTGTCCACATACCTGTTTACCCCCCCCCCCTAAATTTTACAGGTATTCGCTTTTCCGGTCTTATTTCTCTATTTCTGCCAGGATCCGGTCTCTGTCATCCGCCGCCTGCCTCATGTAAACAGGCATTATAATAACTATAGTAAACTTCCACCTTACACGGCCTGCCGCTCGACAGACCACATGGCCATCCATGCCAGGAAGATCAAAAAACTTTTATAGTACTTTTATAGTAATAATAGCATCCGTCTCTTAAGCACAAGCCGGAGAAACCTTAACCTATCCTTAAAATATCTGCACGATCGCAAAGACAAAAAATGAACAGCCCGTCCGAAAGATCATAGCGATCCTGGCAATCACAACGGTCACAGAAATCACAACGATCACAGAAATCGCAACGATCACAGCAGATCCATATACCGTATATACAGTGCATCGAACTCTTCCTGCTCTGCCAGATTAATACTTTCAATAGATGACAGCTGTTTCTCCAACTTCTCCTTTCCCGTCTTACCCTTTAATAAATCACATCCGATATGATATGCTCCGGCCAGCGAAGTGTTTCCTACCGCCTTCACTCTGCCTCGCATACTCACGGGCAGCAATCCAATCCTAAATGCGGCTTCCACATCCAGATAATAGCCAAAGCCTCCAGCCAGATACACACGTCCGATCCTGGGCCGTCCCATCTTATTCCACAGGATCTCCACGCCGGCGCGCACCGCCGCCTTGGCCATCTGCAAGGCTCTGATATCTTTCGGAAACAGCCGCACCGCCGGCTCTCCTACATCGATACCTTCCGAAAACCATGGTTCTGCCAGCAGCCCCGTCTCGTCCAAAACACCTTTTTGCAGCAGCCTGGCAACATTTGCGATCATGTCACTTCCCACGATTCCTGCTCCGGCCCCTCCCTCGAAAGCCGGACCGGCCGCCGTGGCCGTGACGATCATACGCCTGCCGTCCGTGATCGCCATCTCCCCGTTCGTTCCCAGATCAAGCAGCAGCCTGGCGCCCTGGCCGACGGCATTATCCGTTTCATCCCTTGAATCTTCACATTGACCACTATAGTCTATTCCTCTGTTATCCGGAATCAATCCAAGCGCATAGAGTCCCGCCACGATATCTCCGCCGACGAAAGCACTTATACCAGGCGTTATCCATACTTTAAAATTCCATGCAGGTTCTTTATATTCCTGCAAGCCGATCTCCACCGGCGTAAAGGGGCTGTAGCCCAAAGATAACACATCGTATCCCATAAGAAGATGTTCCATAGTGGTATTCCCTGCAATACACATTCCCAGAATCGCCCGCCCGTTTTTACTAAATTGCATAACACCCTCTTTCAATACCGAAAGGACCAACCGCTGTAATTCCTCACGCTGTCCTTCACAGGATGCCCTAATCCGGGAGAGAACATCTGCGCCGTATCGTCTCTGAGGATTCATGGCACAGTAGGTATCAAGGATCTTCCCGGTGTCTATTTGCACAAGCTGCATGGCGATCGTAGTAGTGCCAAGATCAACTGCTATCATAACATCCGATTTCTGTTTATTTGACTGTATATTTTGTTGACCTAACTGGTCATTATTTTCCGGCACCGCCATCATTTCAGAAAGTATGGCGATTTTCTTCTCCTCCGCAAACGCCAACCTGATGACACAATCGTCTTTCGGCCTGGCCAAACATGCCAGGCGATATCCCTGCCGCAGTTCCTCCGCTGTCATCACGCTTCTTTCGTGCATTGTCGGTATCATAACACCCTTTATGAATTGCACACGACATCTGCCGCAATCCCCTCTTCCACCGCAGAAACTGCCCTGGATCAATCCGCTTTTTACTAAGGTTGACATGACCGTCATTGAAGAATCATGTGTCATAGTGATTATCTGCTCTTTCTCTTCTCCAGACGGCATGTTTGCTTTTACGTCGCTCATAACAATTGTAATCTTTATCTCTTTCGCAACGCTCCTCATCCTTCTCCCTCCCCTTCTTCTCAATCTATACACCAATACCCATAAAAAGAAGGGGTGGGTAATGGACATATTAACTTCCAGATCTATTAACCTCCAGATCTGCTGTTATTTATGTAATCTGTTGCCATTTATATAATCGGCTGTTATTTATATAAACTGGTTTCTTTCGCTGTCATAATGATAATCCAATGCAGCCAGTTTCTTCTCGACCTCTTCCCGGTCCAGCTCCAGGTCCTCGCAGAGCGCTTCCAGATTTCCATAGAAATCCCGTAACTTCAAATTAAGAAAGCTTAATAACATAACAGGGTCTTTTGGTATCATGGCTCTTCCTCCTCTCTATCGCAGTTCCATCTCCACACTGTAGGTTCTGCCATCACTTACGACCCGGGCCATACTGCCGCAGACTAACGGCATCATCGGCGGCAGATGACCGATATCCAGATCCATCATCACCGGCACACGATACTGGCGCAGCATCTCATATACTGCCTGATAACGGTCAATACCGAATTCTTCACTATCCATACCGATACGAGGCCTGCCGATCAGGAACCCCTTACAATAACGGAACCAACCGGCATGCTCCATCTGCCACATAGCCCGCCGGATGCTCATCAGGTTCAGGTCACAGGCTTCCAGGAACCACAGGATACCATCTTCCTTGTAGCGCTCGGCAAACTCGGTAACCT
Source organism: uncultured Lachnospiraceae bacterium (assembly GCA_947564645.1). GTDB lineage: Bacteria > Bacillota > Clostridia > Lachnospirales > Lachnospiraceae > UBA3282. Next base: position 7,574 of record CANOCU010000015.1, on the reverse strand, counting down.
TGTCATACTTCGTACCGGTCAGATTTACGAGGCAGTCCACACAGCCTCCCAGCAGTCTGCCGCTAAAATCAATAACATTTGTTCCACTCAGCTGTTTTTCTTTCGCTGTACTGCGGCAATTAGGGATTGACCCATCTGGTCTATTTATTTCCGACATAAAATCACATATGCTTTTTTCACATGCTTTCTCTGCCGCAATGCTGTCTACATTGGTCCTTCCATCGGGCAGGATATATTTTATAACAGACGTTTCCGTGAGATTGTAGGGCTCGTAGGGGTGCTCCTCATCCTTTAACGATTCCCGCTCCCACTTATCATACCCCTGCATGGTCAGTTTCTGCCCCTTCAGGAGCATCATAGCGTCCTCCAGCGATGCATGAGGCGGTTCCATACCAAAGGCAGCGGCACAGGGCCCATAAATAGCAGCCGTATCGCACAATGTCGTCAGAAGAAACGTCATATTCGTGTTATCCGAATATCCCATATACCATTTGGGGACTGCATTTTTTATCTTCTCAAAGTTTACATAATCCAGAATTTCGCACATCAGCTCCCCGCCGCCGCAGGAAATTATGCAATCACTCGTTGTGTTACAGTAATATTCCGTCAATTCGCTGCCGCAGTTCTTTGGCGTACTGCTGATCCCCACACCGTCAGCCGCGTAGCAGTTCGGCCCAAATTCCAGAGAATAGCCCTGTTTCCGCCATTTCTCCTGGGCCCTTTCAAATCCGCTTCTATAAGGCTCGATCGCGCAGCCAAAAGACGGAGCCACGAATGCAATGGTTCCTTTTTCCTGCAGAAATTTTGGATATTTCATCCCTCTTTCCTCCTTTTTATGCTTTGTATCACATGCTACTTAAATGAAGATTTAATAAATATCACATTTTTGCATGATTACCTTCAAAAAGACATGCACCTACATTTTAACATACAATCTGCGTTTGCTCCATATCGGATTTATACGGAAAAGCCTTCCCGAATTTGTTATTCCGGGAAGGCTCCTAACATTACATATGGTATTTTCAATATTCTTACAATCCTTACTCCTCCATATCCTACATCCGTCTTTGCAATTACATCTGCTATACCATCACGATTGTTGTTTATCCTTTTCGCTTTGCAGCCAGCCTGCCGTTTTCCATAACAATCAGTATTGTATCCTTACTGCTCACCTGATCTGCCAGGATCAATTTCGCCGACAGGGTCTCCACATACTTCTGTATATAACGCTTCAACGGTCTCGCACCATAAACCGGGTCATACGCATTCTCCACAATGAACCGCTCCGCTTCCGGCGTCAGTTCAATCTGCAGCTCCCTGTCTGCAAGCCGCCTGTTCAGATCGTCCACGATCAGACGGATAATGCCGCCGATATTGTCTTTCGTCAACGGCTTGAAGAGAATCGTCTCATCCAGTCTGTTGAGAAATTCCGGTCGGAAATGATTCCGCAGATCTCCCATGACCATCCGCTCCGCTTCCTCTGTGATCGCTCCCTGTGCATCGATGCCATCCAGAAGATAATTTGCCCCGATATTCGATGTCATGATCAGAATCGTATTCTTAAAATCAACCGTTCTTCCCTGGGAATCAGTGATCCTTCCGTCATCCAGAACCTGCAGCAGCACGTTGAACACATCCGGATGTGCTTTCTCTATCTCGTCAAAGAGCACCACCGAGTACGGTTTCCTTCTGACTGCCTCAGTCAGCTGTCCTCCTTCCTCATAGCCGACATATCCGGGAGGTGCCCCGATCAGTCTGGATACCGAATATTTCTCCATATACTCACTCATATCGATCCGCACCATATTGGTCTCATCGTCAAACAGGGATGCCGCTAGCGCCTTGGCAAGTTCTGTCTTACCCACACCGGTAGGCCCCAGGAACAGGAAGGACCCGATCGGCTTGGTGGGATCTTTGATCCCTGCCTTGGATCGAATAATAGCATCTGTTACCTTTGTCACGCCTTCATCCTGGCCGATTACCCGTTTATGCAGTTCGTCATCCAGATGCAGAGTCTTATTCCGCTCACTCTCGGTCAGCTTGGACACCGGAATGCCCGTCCAGCGGGAAATGATCCGCGAGATTTCCTCATCGGATACACTCTCATGCACCAGTGACAGATCTTTTGATTTCACCTGTTCTTCTTCAATCTCCAGCTGCTGCTTCAAAGCCGGCAGTCTGCCATAACTGAGCTCGGCCGCCTTCTCGTAATCGCCCTCCCGCTGTGCGATCTGAATCTGGTTGTTGATCTCATCGATCTCCTCACGCATTTTAGACAGTTTCTCCACGGAGGCCTTCTCGTTTTCCCACTGCGCCATACGGTTTTTCAGCTCTTCTTTTAACTCCGCAAGCTCCCGCTGCAGATTGGACAGACGCTCTCTGCTCAGCGTATCTTCTTCTTTCTTCAAAGCCGTCTCTTCAATCTCGAGCTGCATCACCCTGCGCTGCAGTTCGTCCAGCTCCGTCGGCATGGAATCCAATTCCGTCTTGATCAGTGCACAGGCCTCATCCACCAGGTCGATCGCCTTATCCGGCAAAAAACGGTCGGAAATATAGCGGTTCGAGAGCACCGCCGCACTGACCAGTGCATTATCCATGATCTTCACGCCATGGAACACCTCATAGCGTTCCTTCAAACCACGCAGGATGGAGATCGTATCTTCCACCGTCGGCTCATCCACCATGACCGGCTGAAAACGTCTCTCCAATGCGGCATCCTTCTCAATATACTGACGGTATTCATCCAGTGTGGTGGCGCCGATACAATGCAGCTCTCCCCTTGCCAGCATAGGCTTCAACATATTTCCGGCATCCATGGCGCCATCCGTCTTGCCTGCCCCCACGATCGTATGCAGCTCATCGATAAAAAGAATGATCTGCCCGTCGCTGTTCTTCACGTCGTCCAGTACCGCTTTCAGACGTTCCTCAAACTCACCGCGGTATTTCGCACCCGCCACCAGAGCGCCCATATCCAGTGAGAAGATCTTCTTGTCTTTCAACCCTTCCGGCACGTCGCCTCTGACGATACGCTGTGCCAGTCCTTCCGCAACCGCGGTCTTACCGACACCCGGTTCTCCGATCAGGACCGGATTGTTCTTCGTCTTCCGGGAAAGGATCCGGATCACATTGCGGATCTCATTATCCCGGCCGATCACGGGATCGAGCTTCTGGCTGCGCGCCCGCTCCACCAGATCCTGCCCGTATTTCTCCAATGTATCATAGGTCGCTTCCGGATTGTCCGAAGTGACTCTCTGGTTGCCCCGCACCGTGGACAGCGCCTGCAGAAAACGCTCTCTCGTAATGCCAAACTCCCGGAAGATCTCCTTGATCTCTCTGTTCGGATGTTTCAGCATGGCCAAAAACAGATGTTCCACGGAGACATACTCATCTCCCAGCGCCCTGGCCTCATCCTCCGCACCGATCAGCACCTTGTTCAGATCCTGCCCGATATAGATCTGTCCGCCCTGCACCTTCGTCCGCTTGCGGATTCCCTGTTCCACGCGGTCCGTAAAGTATTCCTTCTGTATTTCCATCTTTTCGATCAGTTTCAGAATCAGGCTGTCATCGATCGTGAGCAGGCTATATAACAGGTGTTCTTGCTCAATCTCCTGATTCCCGTATTCGTAGGCCAGTTTCTCGCACTGCTGTACTGCCTGCATGGATTTCTGGGTAAATTTTGTCAGATTCATAGTCTCCCTCCTTCGGGATGACAATGTCTGTCATCCTGTACTATTGCAGTATCCTGCAAATTCTTATCCTATATTCTGCTGCTTTCCTATGCATCATTTGTTCTACTGACACTATCACAATACATCGGATTGTTAGCACTGTCAAGAGGTGAGTGCTAATTATTTTATTAAAATTTTGCAAACCCAGTGTTTATGCGGGTTTGCAGGTTCTTAAATCTCTGTAAAACGCTGAATAACGGGTGTTATACCCCATCCATACCCCATTTGTGAAAAAATTTGGGGTACGGTTCCGTATCTGATTTCATCAGATAATGTCTTGTGGCTTATATCGCCATCAGGTCTTTCATCTTCAATATTTCCTTTTCTATTCTCGCATATTCCGTGATATGATTGTAAACTTCCGTAGTAGTTACCATCAGTTACTACTACAGGTGACCGCTATATTTGCATGTCCCATGATGTACTGCAATACCTTTACATCCATCCCACGCTCCGCCATTCTGGTGCATCCTGTATGCCTTAAAATATGGGCTGATATTCTCGGCATCATCTCTGGCTTGCGATGCTCCTTTTTCGCTTTCGCCGCTTCCTGCTTATTATAAGCATCCACGATATTGTAAAGCACGTTGTTGACTGCGCTGGGCTGCAAGTGGCGTCCGCAAAGCCTTTCTGACACTGGCTGTCATGGGAATATCCCTTACACCTGCCTCGGTCTTGGAAGCTGTGACACAGAGCCTGCTCCCTTCCCCCGGATTCCTGTAGATAAGCTGATGGTTGATGCTGACCTGTTTATTCTTCATGTCAATATCCAACCACGTAAGCCCTATCATCTCTGCTTTTGTCAAGTAAAAACTAAAAAAATATCTTCTTGATCACTGAAAAAAGACACCGTAAGATTTTGCTTCTATGGTGCCTTTCAATAATACTCTTTTTTCTATATCATAAACTTATTCTTTCTCACTCATCAACTGCCGCAGTTCTTCCTTGCTTGGAAGCACCGTTTGATATTTGCTCGCAAATATCTGATTATTGTCTTCCGGCAAAGTCATTTCTACCACCGCGTCTTTTTTATCCTTACAAATAATGATTCCTATTGTTGGGTTTTCATCCTCAAGCTTTACTTTCCTGTCGTAATAATTTACATACATCTGCATTTGCCCAATATCTTGATGCTTCAGCTGGCCGACCTTTAAATCAAATAAGACAAAACATCTTAACAGACGGTTAAAAAATACCAGATCCACTCTATAATGCTCTTCTTCAAATGTAAACCGCACCTGACGTCCCACAAAAGTAAAGCCTCTCCCCAATTCCAGCAAAAACATCTGCAAATTGTCTATCAGACGCTTTTCCAGATCGGTTTCTGAATAAACAGGTTCTTCCGGTAATCCGGTAAATTCCAGGACATAGGGATCCTTAAAAATATCATCCGGCTTTTCGATCTGCTGTCCTTCCAAAGCAAGGCGCATTACCTCCTCTTTCTCCCTGCTTAATGCAAGCCTTTCATATAGGGAACTGCCATATTGCCGCCCAAGTTCATCTTTACTCCATCCATTCCGGTATGCTTCTATTTCATAGAAATGACGTTCTTCTACATTATTTATACGCATCAGAATAAGATAATGTGACCAGCTTAAGTAAAACCGCCTTCCCTCAACAGTCATTGAAAGCTGCTCCGAATTTGAAAAGGCTGAATCTGAAATTACGTCTTTCGAATATACCATATAGAAACGGCGCATAAGTTTTAAATTTTCATAAGAAAATCCCCTGCCAAATTCTTGTGTCAGCCGACTGGACAATTCCTGAAGAATGTATTTCCCATAGGCAGCACGCTCACTGCCGTTTTGTTCCTCATCTATAATCATCCGTCCAGCTTCATAATAAGAATAAACCATAGCCATGTTTACCGACATGCTCATTTTGCGTTTTGCCTCCCGGAATAATTGCGCAACCCGGGTATAAAACTTATCACTACTTTTCACATCCTGCATATCAGATATCTCCTTTTCCAATTCGGTAATTGATAATTACCGAATTAATAAAATTTTCTATACAGCCATTAACCCCCTATCGAAATAAACTTGTAATGCCTATTTAAAAATACAATCCAGTATGTCCATCTCCCCAATAATCCCATAATCATAATCCATTTCATGATGGTCATATTCAGGCACTGATGGCTCCAAATAACTTTCTATATACTCCTCAACATCCGACTTATCTACCTTTACGTTACTTTTTGAAATTTTAATTTTATCTAAAATATCCTACGGAAGATTTTCAATCATTTCAGAAACTTCCTTTTCCACATCTTCTTTTATCCATTCACATACAGTATTCACAACAGATTGTTTATCTAATTCCTCATAATAACCATTATATCTCATATTATGTTTTAAAAGGTCACCTACATCATAATCTCCATAATAATCATCCGCTTCCACATCTTCCATATATACAAGAATTGCCTCCTCTAACGTTTCGACAAACACACCCCTATATTTTGCATAGAAGAAATCGATATCATATTTTTCCGCTAATTCAATGAAATTTTGAAACTCCTCTAAATTTAAACTCCAGAAAAACTTCATTAATGAACTATCGTCCAAGCAATCATATGTATGATAAAATGCATCAAATTTATCCAAAAGCAATCTGATAAGTATCTCACATCTTCCCATCATTCCTTCGAAGAAACTATATGGCAAGGTTTGAAAAAATCTTTCAACTACATATTTGTAATTGTCATGAAACACTTCAAGCTTACAGATATAAGTCAATATAACATACATTTCTTCGTTCTGGTTGGCATAGTTGTATAAATTTGCTTTTCCTGCTTGAACTATGTCTTTCATGCTTACAGAAAATCCACGTTTTATCTGCTCATATTCCGTGACATTTTTCCTGATATTTTCTCTTTCTATATCATTTTTCTGTAGGTATTCTCTTAAAAAATCATTCACGGATGGATTAATTACCCCTATTTCTTTTTTCCGGTTTTTATCTATAATCTGTATGAATGCATCCTCTAACCGTTTAAGAACGTCCTCCCATACATTCCTGCTTGTATCTACAAAAGTATTCTGGCTTAACCTGTAATTGAATGCCCGCTTAAGTATATCTTCATCTATACTGGTATCCGTCAGTGAATATAAGGTTGTCAGAAAAATCCTGTCTTCCTGCTGCAGTTTTTCTGAAAATTCATCCTGCCATATTTCTGTCGGGTTGTCCAAACACTGAATTACATATTCATAATAATGGTCACTGGAGACCTTTTTAAAATTATATTCCCGTGTAACGAATTCCATTATACGTGGCGTATAATTATTGTGTTTAACAACTTCCCTGTAATGAAAATCCTTTAATATATCCTGATAATATGCCGCCGGCAAACCTTTGAAATAAATATGGTTATGAAAAATCCTTCCTTTATCTGAAATGGATAACTTTCCCATGTCTAATATTTTGATCTTAAATCTTTCATCTTCCGAAAATTGCTTAAATTCAATAACATGTTCTTTTGCCTGTTGAAAGATAGTCACACGGGAGTTCATAATCAATTTCTTATTCTTGTGACAGGCAACATATTTAGCCAAACTTAAAAGTTCATTTCAGATAAATCCTTTTGTGTCGAAATCGCATTTTTGATATCGCTTATATCTCCATTCGTTGTGTAACGGATTCTATACCCCTTTGAAGCATAAAATATCGCAAGCATTTTGGTAGTCATGGTCTTTCCTGTACCAGGCATTCCTAACAGAAGCAGCATCCTCTCTTTTTCGAGAATGTCCAAACATTCGTAATAGCAACTGGTTTCCACAAACCTTCGACTTTCCTCTTCAATATTATATAAAAGAGATTCACAGTCAATAAAAACATTCTGGT
>CANOCU010000014.1 GCA_947564645.1 uncultured Lachnospiraceae bacterium | reverse complement strand
ATATGCTCTGATTTGCAACATTTGTTCGTTTCAGAGCAAGGCATAAGATATCCGGGAACCCTAGCAAAACAGGGCATTCTTGGGAAAACAAGGAGTTTGAAAACTATGGTTAAAATACTTTTCGTCTGCCACGGCAACATCTGCCGCAGCACAATGGCCGAGAGCGTCATGACTCATCTCGTGCGTCAGCGTCACTTAGAGCACCGATTCCGGATCGCATCCGCGGCTACCAGCCGCGAGGAGATCGGCAACGGCCCTCACTACGGCACGGTGGGCAAGCTGCGTGCCGTGGGTATTCCCGTAATCCCGCATCGTGCCGTGCAGATGACGAAGCAGGATTACGATCAATATGATTATCTGATCGGCATGGATGATGCCAACATCCGCAATATGACCCGCATTGCCGGTGGTGATCCGCAGCACAAGATCTACAGATTATTGGAATTTGCAGGCAGCAGCAGAGCCATTGCAGATCCGTGGTATACCGGGAATTTTGATGTGACCTATGAGGATATTAGGGAAGGGTGTGAGGCACTTCTGGATTCACTGGTTTAATATTGCACAGAGGGAGTACTGTGAAAAATAAATTTTTCACAGGCGAATTTGTGCTTGCGCCCAAATTCGCGCATTGAGCAAGAAGGGAAGAGTTATATGGAAACAGAAGGCAGCGGCACCATAACGCTTATGCTTGTAGAAGATGATGCGATCCTGTCACGGGAGATCAAAGCTTTCTTTGAAAAGTGGGATTATATTGTCAGGAATGTGACTTGTTTTGATCATGTGACAGAGGAGTATGACCGGATACATCCGCAGCTGATTCTGCTTGACATTAGTCTTCCCTGCTTTGATGGATTTTACTGGTGCAGGAAGATCAGGGAGTATTCCCAGGCACCGATCGTTTTTATCAGCGGCAGAGATGATGACCGGGATAAGATCATGGCCATCACGCAGGGAGGGGACGATTATGTGGAGAAGCCGTTTCACCTGGAATTCCTGAAGGCCAAGGTGGAGGCGGTTCTGCGCCGAACTTATCAGTATAAAGTCAAAGACAGGATCCGGCTTAAAGAGGGGCTGTATTTCGACCAGGACACGTTGTCTCTGATCTGTGGGAGCGGGGTTGTGGAGCTGACCAGGATGGAGAAGAAAGTTCTGGACTGTCTGGTGGAGCGAAGGCCGGGGATCGTGTCCAGGGAACAGCTGATGACGGTTCTATGGGATACGGACGAATTCATTTCAGACGCAGCGCTGACCACCTGCATAAGCCGTCTGCGGAGCAGGCTGCAGGAGATTTGCAAAGAGCCGCTGATCGAGACAAAGAAAGGGCAGGGATACTATATCATATGAAGTTTTTAAGGAAGAACGGGACATGGCTTTTGGGCTGTGCCCTTTTATGTTTGGCTTATAATCTGTATTTTCTGTTTCTTCTGCCGCAGGTGGAACGGACGTATCTGTTTTATCTGGATTTTCTGGTGGGACTGAGCCTGCTTCTGGCCATAGCCGTCCGGTATGGGCAGTACAGGGCGGTGCAAAGAAGACGGCAGAGCCTGCTTGCAGAGGACTATTTGATCTGGCAAAGCTGCGGTGCCGATCTGGAAAATATGGATATCATCCGGCATGACCTTTCTGTTCTGGAGGACAAATTCTGCGAGCAGTTTGACCTGAATTGTGAACTGGAGGACTCTATCGCCCGTTGGTGCCACGAAGTCAAGACGCCTCTGGCGGCAGCCATGCTCTTAGTGGAAAAACTGGAGGATACGGAAGAAAAACGGGAACTGCAGGAGCAGCTGGAGCGGATCAATCTGCAGCTGCGTTCTGCTCTGCTCGGATGTAAGCTGCAGAGCAGTCTGTTCGACTTACAGGTGGGTAGGATCAGCCTGGCAGAATGTGTGAGGACGTCTCTTCGCAACAATCGCTTTTTCCTGATCCGGAAACAGGTTACGGTCGAAATGCAGGTGGAGGAGGCGTGTGTCTGTACGGACCGGTCCTGGCTTGTCTATGTACTGGATCAGCTGATCGATAATGCGCTCAAATACTGCGGGCCCCATCCGGTGCTCAGGCTGTGGAGCAGAAGGGAGAAGGAACAGATTTGGCTGTATGTGGAGGATAACGGTGAGGGGATCCGGGACAGCGACATTCGCCGGATTTTTGAAAAGGGTTATACGGGGAACAATAACCATAACGGCAGATATAAATCCACAGGAATGGGGTTATATATAGTGTCCGTCATTCTGGAGAAGCTGGGACATGCCATCAGTGTGGAGAGTGTCTTTGGAGCGTATACCCGGTTTCGGATTGAGCTGCCGCTTTTTTTGTAAGGTTACTGTAAGGATTTCTGACGGCCGGTTTCTTATAATAGCTATAGTAAATGTCATAACAGACAATGACGATCAAAGCGGTGCTGCGGCACGGATCCCGGGAACGGGACAGGGATTTCGAAATACCGCAGATCATCAGAAAACAGTAAGAGCGGAGGAAACCGGGATTCTATGAAAAAAATAACAAATAAAATGAATCAAACAAAAACCGCATCATCGAATGAAGTGGTAAGTGGATCGATGAGCAGTATAACAAGCGGATCAGGGAACGAAACAGCAGACAGATCATCGAACAAAGCAGTAAACAGCGGAGCGGACAAAGAAACGATCCTGGAGATCAGAAATCTCACCAAGGACTACGGCGCGAAAGGATTCCGCACCCAGGCCCTCAAGGGGATCGATCTTACGATTCTGAAGAATGACTTTATTGCCATTATGGGGCCCAGCGGTTCCGGCAAGACGACGCTGCTCAACATCCTGTCGTCCATCGACAAGCCCACCCAGGGGCAGGTGATTCTGGACGGGAAGAATATTGCCGGTATTTCCAACCAGGAGTTATCGAAGCTGCGCCGGGACAAGATCGGATTTGTCTTTCAGGATTACAATCTGTTAGATACGATGACTTTGCAGGACAACATTGCCCTGCCGCTGTCTTTGAACGGTGTTCCTGCAAAAAGGTGTATTGAGCGGACGTTCGAGCTTGGCCGTATGTTCGGGTTGGAGGAACACTTGTCCAAATATCCGTATCAGCTGTCGGGCGGACAAAGGCAGAGGGGCGCGGTCTGCAGGGCGCTGATTACAGACCCGGAGATCCTGTTTGCCGACGAACCTACGGGCGCGCTGGATTCGAAAGCGGGGAAGGAACTTCTGCGCTGTTTCCAGATGGTGAACGACAGGAAGCAGGCCACCATCCTGATGGTGACGCATGACGCTTATGCGGCTTCCTGGGCGAAGGACGTATATATTCTGAATGACGGCACGGTCAAGTGCAGACTGAGCAGGGGCGGTGACAGAAGAGAGTTCTATGACCGGATCATCGACGTGCAGGCTTCCATGGGAGGTGACAGGGCATGAGTATTGTTAGAATGGCGTTCCGGAATTTCCGGGCAAATCTGCGCAATTATTTTTCCCTGATCTTCTCCCTGGCGTTTACGGTGCTGATCCTTTTGAATTTCCTGAATCTGATCTTCACGGATGCGTTCGTGACGATGCAGGAGCAGAACCGGGGCCATGTGAATATGGTGGTATCGGCGGTCTCTTTTGTACTGTGTTGTTTTATGTTTTTCTTTATCTGGTATTCCACCAATGTTTTTCTGACGAAGCGCAAGAAGGAAATCGGCATTTATGTTTTTATGGGGCTGACCAACCGGCGGATCGGCCGACTGTATATGGTGGAAACGCTGATGACGGGTTTTGCGGCATTGATGATCGGCATGATCTTTGGCGCTGCAACGACAAATCTTTTCCAGATGATACTGGGAGCCGTCTCGGAGATTGATGTGAGGCTTAGTTTTCGGTTTGCGGCGGAGCCGTTGATTCTCACGACAGGCATTTTCTGTGGTATGTATCTGCTCTTTGCCGTGAAAGGATATGCAAATATCGTCAGGAGCAGTGTGCTGGAGATGATCTCGGCCTCGAGGCAGAACGAGCATGTGCGGATAAAGCCCCTCATCCTGGCGGCGAAGACGATCCTCGGTACTGCAGTCTTGTCGGCAGGATATTACGCGGCGGTCAGGGAAGGCGGCATGGAAGTGATCCAGAATCTTCTCCTGGCGGTGATTCTGGTGGTGGCCGGAATCTATCTGGTCTTCGGCGGTTTTATACCGCTGCTGTTCGGGCTTTTGGCAGACTGTAAGCCTTTCCTCTACAGGAAGGAGCGGGCGTTGTGGATCAACAATGTGACCTTTCGCATGAAAAAGAATTACCGGACTTATGCCATGACCTGTGTGCTGATGCTCTGCGCGGTTTCGGCGCTGGCTACAGGATTTGCCATGAAAGCCCAGTATGAGAATATGGTCACCTACAGCAATACGTATACTTTTCAATTGTTGGGAAATGAACCGGGGTTGCTGCAGGAAGGCGCAGCTTTGATCGGGCAGGACAATGAGATCGTGTATGAGACACAGACGCCGCTGCTGATCGTGGACAGCGCCCGGTTTGATACGGTCTATCAGCAGACCAGCTACGCTTTTCTGCCTTATTCCTCCATAAAGGCGCTGGCAAAGGATGCAGGCATGGAGTTTACGCTGCCGGAGCCGGCGGACGACGAGATCATCTCTGTGGAAAAGCTTTATATGATGTCGTTTATCACCGACCATTCGGGCCGGACAGTTACCTGTAACGGGAAAACGTATCGGGAGATCGCGCAGACCTGTGTCCCGTATCTTGGCAAACTGCGGGAGCAGATCTGCCTCTATCTGATCAATGACCGGGAGTATGAAAGGCTTCTGCCGATTGGACTGGAACTGTATACCTGCAATTATAAAATTGCGGATGACAGCCGGTTTGCAAAATCACTGGATGCGCTTTCTGCCCTGATGGAGCACAATACGGAGGAACACTATACGGGTGTGAATGGGAATGATCCGAACAGTGATGAGATTGAATGGGCGAGGGTCCTTTATGCGGTGGCGGTCTTTATGTTCCTGGTATTCGTGCTGGCCAGCGGGAGTGTGCTGTTTATGAAGCTGTACAATGATGCTTTCGAGGAAAAGGAGCGGTACGCGGTGTTAAGGAAGCTGGGTGTTTCTTCCATCGTGTTGGGCCGTGCCGTCGCCATGGAGCTGTGCATGGCGTATGTCTGTCCGTTCTTGCTGATGGTCATTTCCGCCTGGTTTTCCGTACATGCGCTGGAAAAGCTGATGACGGCGAATCTTATGCCGGTCTATGGTGTGAGCGTGCTGATCATTCTGTCGTTTTCCTGTCTGTTTTATCTGTCTTCGGTAATCCTTTACCGGAGGAATGCGGGCATCTGCCAGAAGGATTAGAATTTGCGACAGCGCAGGGAAGGAAATGGCAGATATTAAGAAGACAGAGCGGGACTGTCTTGCAGCCGTATCGAAAAGTTGGAATGCAGACAAGAGGGCGGCGCATAGGCTATAGAGAACGGGGAAGAAGGCGGCACATAGGGTATAGAGAACAGGGAAGAAGGTCTCCGGGCGCACTCTGCTGTAAGATGGAAACAGGGTAGATGCAGATATGAGGTTGTACAGTTGAAGATTGGGAAACGTTTTACGGCAAGACCGGCAGGGAGCGTGACAGCGTTTATGGCGACGGGGCTTTTGATGCTTTTGCTGTGGGTTTGCGGCGGTGCATGGAGATCGCAGCGGCAGTCGGTTCTGCCGCCGTCTAAGTCAGTGGTCCTGGCAGGCTCCACTTCCATGGAGAAGTTTGCCAATATGCTTTCGGAGTGTTACGGCAAGGCGCATCCGGATGTGACGGTGACGGCGGAATTTATGGGCTCTTCGGCCGGGGTGCAGGCGGTGCTGTCCGGCCGGGCGGATATCGGGATTTCTTCCAGAATGCTGACAGAGGCGGAGAAGGCATCCGGAGCGGCAGCTTATGCCATTGCACTGGACGGTATTGCGGTCATTACGGATGCGGATAACCCGGTGACGTCATTGACAACGAAGCAGCTTATGGATCTCTACACAGGGCGGATCAGAGACTGGCAGGAGCTTGGCGGCAGGAAACAGCCGGTCGTAGTGGCAGGCCGGGAGGCCGGGAGCGGCACCCGAAGCGCTTTTGAGGAACTGCTGGGTGTAAAGGAGCAGTGCTGTTATGCAAATGAACTGGATTCGGAGGGGGCAGTGCTTGCACGGGTCGCCGCCACACCCGGCGCGGTGGGATATGTCTCTTTCGATATAGTAGATGATACGGTGCGTGTGCTGTCTTTGGACGGCACAGAAGCGGCAGAAGAGAAGGTGAAGACAGGCAGCTATCCGCTGTGCCGGTCTTTTTTTCTGGTGACGAAGGGGGAGATCGGAGAGCAGAACAGGCAGGTGCAGGAGATCTTCGTCTGGCTGCAGACAAAAGAGGGACGGGAAATGATGCGGTCCGCAGGACTGATCGTGCCGGATCGTCCGTGAGTGTTTTACGGCAGAATGTTTGTGGCCGGACGAGAAAGCACAAACAGGATCAAAGATTTGCAGGAAAACTGAGAACAATTAGAAAAACCGGAAAGAGTAGTAAGATCAGTAAGATTAGAAAGAATCAGAAAGATTAAAAGAATCAGAAGGATTAGAAAGACCAGAAAGACCAGAAGGATTAGAAAAAATCAGAACAATCAGAAAGCAGGAAGCATCGGCATATGGATATCAGGTTACAGCAGGCAGATTATAACAGAGCGCAGGGCGAGGCATCTATGTCTCTTACCGGAAAAAGAAGTCATACCCAAAGGATAGAAGTCCTGGCCGAATCGGTTTTTACCGTGTGTGCTTTCTTTGCGGTCTTCGCAGTCTTTGCGATCACACTGTATATGATCGCCAACGGCGTGCCGGCGATCTGTCGGCTGGGCGTCAGGGAGATCTTGTTTTCCTCTGTGTGGAAGCCAACGGCGGCGGATCCTTCCTTCGGCATTCTGTATGTGATCTTATCGTCCGTGGCGGGCACGGCCCTGGCAGTGCTTCTGGGGGTGCCGGCGGCGCTCTTAACGGCGGTCTTCTTAGCAGAGGTGGCGCCCCGGCCTCTGGCGGCGGTGGTGCGGCCGGCGGTAGAACTGCTGGCCGGCATTCCCTCGGTGGTCTATGGCCTGCTTGGGATGCTGATCCTGAATCCGCTTATGTACCGTCTGGAACAGCGGTTGTTTCGCGGTTCCGGGACACATCAGTTTACGGGCGGCGCCAATCTGTTGTCGGCGGCGCTGGTGCTTGCGGTGATGATCTTACCCACGGTCATCAGCGTCAGTGAGACCGCGCTGCGGGCGGTGCCGGAACAACTGCGGGCTTCCTCCATGGCGCTTGGCGCTTCCAGGATCCAGACGATCTTCCGGGTAGTCCTTCCGGCAGCCAGGCCGGGCATCGTCACGGCAGTGGTCCTGGGGGTTGGCCGGGCAATGGGCGAAGCCATGGCAGTCAATCTGGTATCCGGCGGTTCGGTGAATGTGCCGCTGCCTTTTTCTTCCGTCAGGTTCCTGACGACGGCTCTCGTCAGTGAGATGGGATATGCGGAGGGACTGCACAGGCAGGCGCTCTTTACGATCGGGCTGGTGCTCTTTGGCTTCATCATGATCGTCAATATCCTGCTCCACAGGATCCTGCGGGGAGCGGACGGACCGTAAGAGAGCCACTGCGGCGGCAGCCGGCAGAACGGAACAGTCTGCGAAAGCGAGACGGACCGTAAGAGAGCCACTGCGGCGACAGCCGGCAAAAGTGGCAATGTCAGGAAGGGAGCTTAGTGTCATGACCAGAAAAGTTAACTATTCCGCCAGCTTATGCAGGCATGACTTTGGCTTGCTGCACGCGAGAATAAAGGATGCCGTCGCCTATACGGCGATCTATCTTGCGGCCTTCTATGCGGTGCTTGTGCTTGCCGGAATCATCCTTTATGTCTTCGCGAAAGGCTTTCCGGTTCTCGATCTGCCCTTTTTTACGACGGTGACCAGTGTGGTCAATGGAACCGTAGGCATTGCGGGAAATATGGTCAATACGGTATATATTGTGGTGCTGACGCTGATCGCAGCCGTTCCGACAGGCGTGGGGGCGGCGGTCTGGCTGAATGAGTATGCGGCGTCCTGTAAAGCGGTGCGGCTGATCGAATTTGCGACGGAGACGCTTACGGGCATTCCCTCCATTGTGTTCGGAATGTTTGGAATGGTGTTTTTCGGCACCACGCTCGGGCTTGGCTATTCGATCCTGACGGGGGCGCTGACATTGTCTTTGATGATCCTGCCGTTGATCACGCGCAGCACGCAGGAGGCGCTGCGGGCGGTGCCGGACGGTTACAGGGACGGCGCCATCGGTATGGGGGCCACCAAATGGCATATGATCCGTACGATCCTGCTGCCCTCGGCCATGCCCGGCATCGTGACGGGCATCCTGCTGGCGGTGGGACGTATCGTGGGGGAATCGGCGGCGCTGCTTTTTACGGCCGGGAGCGGTTATCTGCTGCCGGACGTCGGGAGCGGCTTGGTTCATAAAATCATGGAGTCGGGCGGCACGCTCACGATCCAGATGTATCTGAGCATGGCGAGGGCGGAGTATGATACGGCTTTCGGAATCGCGGCGGTCCTGCTGTGTATGGTGCTTGCCTTCAATCTCCTTCTGAAGCTTCTGACCAGAAGATGGAATAGGATATCACGGTGACCGGATGGGGAGGGGAACAGGAAGGCAGGGGTTCTTATGAATGGGATCAAGATAGAGACGACCGATCTGAATCTGTACTACGGGAACCATCATGCATTAAAAGCGGTCACCATGGACATCCGGGCGGACGCGGTGACGGCGCTGATCGGGCCTTCCGGCTGCGGCAAATCCACGTTCTTAAAGGCGTTGAACCGGATGAACGATCTGACGAAGGGAGTCAGGATCACGGGACGGGTACGACTGGACGGCGTGGATATTTATGCGTCCGGCGTGGACATGACGGCGCTGCGAAGAAGGGTGGGCATGGTATTCCAACAGCCCAATCCTTTTCCCATGAGCATCTATGACAATATCGCCTACGGACCAAGGATCCACGGGGAGAAGAGCAGGGCCAGGCTGGATGCGGTCGTGGAGAGGAGCCTCAGACGCGCGGCCATATGGGAGGAGACAAAGGACCGTTTGAAGAAACCGGCAGCCGGGCTTTCCGGCGGGCAGCAGCAGCGGCTGTGCATCGCCCGCGCGCTGGCGGTGGAGCCGGAAGTATTACTGATGGATGAACCTACCTCAGCGCTGGATCCGGCCTCCACGCTTAAGATCGAGGAACTGTTGTTACAGCTGAAAAGAAGTTATACCGTCGTGATCGTCACCCACAACATGCAGCAGGCTGCGCGGGTGGCGGATGATACCGCCTTCTTCCTGGCGGGGGAGGTGATAGAGAAGGGCAGGACGAAACGTCTTTTTTCCGGGGCGCAGGACACAAGGACCAGGGACTATATAGCGGGGAGATACGGATAAGGCAGAGCGGCGGACTGTCTGCTGCGGATTGACGTAAGGCTTTTTGCTGCGGACCGGCGTAAGGTATTTTGCTGCGGATCGGTGTAAGGTTTTGCGGATATCCGGTTTTACTTATATTTTACATTCCTTTTACAATTAGATGATAGTGGCGCGGATAAATTCATGATAACGTCAAACCATAATAGCAGGAATGTTTTTTGGTTGTGATGAGGAGGTTATCATGGATTTTTTTGATCTGTTGACGATGTTGGGCGGGCTGGCGCTGTTTCTGTATGGTATGCATCTGCTGGGAGAGGGTCTGTCCCGGGCCAGCGGCGGCAGGATGGAACAGGTCCTGGAGAAAATGACGTACAGCAAATGGCGGGCGGTGCTGCTGGGAGCAGGCGTCACGGCCGTAATCCAGTCTTCTTCGGCGACCACGGTGATGGTGGTGGGGTTTGTCAATTCGGGGATGATGAAGCTGTCCCAGGCCATCGGCATCATTATGGGCGCCAACGTGGGGACGACGATCACGTCCTGGATCCTTAGCCTGACGGGCATCGAGAGCGGCAGCTTCGTGATGCAGCTGTTAAAGCCCTCGGCCTTTTCCCAGATCTTTGCGCTGGTGGGTGTGATGCTGCTTCTTTTTTCGGGAAAAGAAAGACATAAGAATGCGGCCACGATCCTGATCGGCTTCGCGGTGCTGATGATTGGGATGGATACCATGTCGGCGGCGGTCAAGCCTCTGGCGGACGTGCCGGAATTTACGAATCTTCTGCTGTTGTTCTCCAGTCCGATCCCCGGGATGATCGCCGGGATTGTCCTGACGGCGGTCATTCAGAGTTCTTCTGCCTCCGTAGGCATCCTGCAGGCGCTGTGCGCTACGGGGGCCGTGTCTTACAGCGTGGCGGTGCCCATTATCATGGGGCAGAATATCGGCACCTGTGTGACGGCGCTTTTATCCTCCGTGGGGACGTCGCGGGGCGCCAGGAGAGCGGCCATCGTGCATCTGTATTTTAACCTGATCGGTACGATCGTCTTTATGGCGTTTTTCTATCTGCTGCACGGGGTGGTGGACTTCGATTTTATGGAAAGGGCGGCCAGACCTTACGGCATCGCGGTGGTGCATACGGTCTTTAATGTGTTTGCCACCTGCCTGCTGCTTCCTTTTTCCGATCTGTTGGAGAAGCTGGCCTATCTGACTATTAGGGAGGACAGCGTGGAGCATATGGCGGTGCGGTATATCGATGAGGATGTGAAGGCATTGGACAGCCGTTTCATGAACAATCCGTCCCTGGCCATGGAGCAGTGCCGGAAGGTCATCTGTCATATGGCGGATACGGTGCAGGAGTCCTGTAAGGAGGCCATCGGTCTGCTGGATGACTATACGAAGGAGGCGGCGGAGGGCGTCAGGCAGTTGGAGAAGGACGTGGACCGGTACGAGGACGTGATCGGTACCTATCTGCTGAAGCTGACGGGAAAGGATCTTTCGGAGAAGGACAGCCGCGCGCTGACCCTGTATCTGCATTGTATCGGAGATTTCGAGCGGATCTCCGACCATGCGGCGGGTATCGCCATGGCCTGCGGTAAGATGCAGGAGAAGGAACAGACCTTTTCCGCCAAGGCGCAGGAGGAGCTGGCGGTCTTTTCCCGGGCGGTGCTGCGGATGTTGGCGATCTGTGAGCGTATCTTTCAGGAGGAAAATGCGGACAGCCTGTATGAAGCGCAGGCGCTGCAGGAGGTGATCGGCGAGCTGGGGGCGCAGGTGCGCAAGCGGCATGTCAAAAGGCTCCGCAAGGGGAAATGCACGGTGGATCTGGGCTTTCTGCTGTCGGATATCGTGACCGCCTATGAGCGGATCGCGGCTCATTGTGCCCAGATCGCGGTCAGCGTGGTACAGGTGTGGGAGGAAGATTCCATGGAGATGCACGGCTACAGCACGCTAAGCAGGGAAAGGAACCGGGATCAGGAGCAGTTCCGGGCGCTGTATGAAGGATTTGCGAAGGAGTATGTACTGCCGTAGCGTCTGGAACAATTGAGTGTGCATTGGACTGACGAAATGCCATTGACTCAGTGTGTGAACACGTAAGCGGAGCCAGGGAATCTGTCACATGGCTGACAGGGGAGCGCAGGTGTGGTAACATATAAAATATGAAAAGAGAACATCTATGGCAAAAAGAACGGGAAAACGGGAGAGTCTGTCTATGGGATTGATCTATGTGGTGGAGGACGACAGGGATATCAGCGAGATCGAGAGTTTTGCGCTGAAAAACAGCGGGTACGATGTGCAGGTGTATGAGAACGGGGCGGGTTTCTGCCGGGCGGTGCGGGAACGGGCACCGAGTCTTGTGCTGCTTGATATCATGCTGCCAGACGGAAGCGGACTTGCACTGGTAAAGAAGCTGCGGGAGGATCCGCGGACGAAGCAGGTGCCGATCATCCTGGTCACGGCCAAGACCACGGAACTGGATAAGGTGCGGGGACTGGATCTGGGGGCGGACGATTATATCACGAAGCCTTTCGGCGTGATGGAGCTGATCTCCAGGGTGCGGGCGCTGTTGCGAAGAAGCGGGGAAGAGCAGGGCGAGAGATCGCTGTCCGTCGGGAAGATCCTTCTGGACGGGGAGAGACATGCTGTGTATGTGGACGGTGTACCTTGCGAGCTGACTTATAAGGAATATGAGCTGCTGCGGCTTCTGATGCAGCGCGCCGGTATCGTGACGACGAGGGAGGAGATCTTAAACCACGTGTGGGGAAGTGATTTTCAGGGAGAATCCAGAACGCTGGATATGCATATCAAGACGCTCAGACAGAAGCTGGGGGAGGCCGGCGGCATGATCAGGACGGTGCGCAGTGTAGGGTATTTCCTGGAGAATGACGGATTGAAAGCAGAAGACGTAAGGCAGGAGCGGTAACAGAATCATGAAAAAGAAGATCAACAGGCAGCTGATGGCTTTGTCGACCCTGGCGATCGTGATCACCTTGCTGCTGATGGCGGTGGTGTTTTACCGGCTGTTCCAGGCGCAGGTGATGGAGGATCTGAAGATCTATGCTTACGCGCTGGCCGACGGCGGGACGGACCAGGAGACACAAGCCGGTGAGACGGTCCCTGCGGCGGATGGAAACGCAGCCGTAGCAGACCGCTATGCTTATATCGACCGCTACAGCCATGGCAGAGAAAATGTGCGCGCCACCGTGATCACGCCGGAGGGCAGGGTGCTCTACGACAGCAACGCGGATATCGGCGGGATGGATAACCATGCCGGGCGACCGGAGGTGGCGGAGGCGCTGCGGGCGGGAGAGGGCAGGTGTGTCAGGCAGTCCTCCACCATGCAGCGCAGCACTTTCTATTTCACGATCCTTCTGCCGGACGGCAATGTGCTGCGGGTGGCCAGAGAGTCCCATAGCATCTGGAGCATCTTATACCGGTCGCTGCCCGCGATCCTGGCGGCAGTGGGGGCGGTCTTTATCCTGTGCGTGCTCTTGTCCCGCTATCTCACGGCCAGTCTGGTGGCGCCGATCGGCAGACTGGTGGAAGATATGGACCATATCGGAGAGAAAGAGGTGTATGAGGAACTGCGGCCGTTTGCGGAGAGGATCAGGACGCAGCATGAGGCCATCGTCCACAATGCGAATATGCGGCAGGAATTCAGCGCCAATGTATCCCACGAACTGAAGACGCCTCTGACGGCGGTATCCGGCTATGCGGAGCTGATCGGGAACGGGATGGCCACCGGCCAGGATGCGGTCAGATTCGCCTTGGAGATCCGCAGGAATGCCAACAGGCTTCTGATGCTGATCAATGATACCATCCGCCTCTCGGAACTGGATGTACAGGAGGGAGAGATTCCTTTTGAAACGATCGATCTGTATGAGATCGCGGAAGACTGTGCGGAGCTGCTGCAGCTGCGGGCCAGGGAGCGGAAGGTGGATCTGCGGATTCTGGGTGAAAAGGTGATGGTGCAGGGGGATCGGCAGATGCTGGAAGAACTGCTCCATAACCTGTTGGACAATGCCATCAGCTACAACAATGCCGGGGGAGCCGTCCTGATCAGCGTGGAGGATACGGACGGGAAGAAGACGCTGACGGTGGAGGATACGGGGATCGGTATCCCCAAGGAGAGTCAGGAACGGGTCTTCGAGAGATTCTACAGGGTGGATAAGAGCCGCTCGAAGTCCACCGGCGGCACGGGACTGGGACTGGCCATCGTGAAGCATATCGTGGCGGTCCATCATGCCGGGCTGACGCTTGTAAGCGAGCCTGGACAGGGGACCAGGATCACGGTCACATTTGAAGACGGGAAGCCACACCGGTAAAAATTTTCATCTTGCAATATAGTTCGTAATATATTAAAGTAAACTATAGTAATTTGGATATCAAAATATCTGGACGATGGCAGATGTGAGAGGAGAATTTTTATGTGGACAAGAGCGGAATTGAAAGATAACGCGAAGAAATTTTTTAAGTTTAATTACTGGAAGATGGTGCTGGTTTCACTGGTGCTTGGATTTGCAGGCGGCAGCGGCGGCGGAAGCGGGGCCAGTGTTTCTTTTAGAAAAACATACACGTACAGCCTTGACGAGATAAGCTCGCCGGAGCTTATGGGTTTCCTGGTCGCCTTTTTCAGTGCCTTTACGGTGATCATGGTGATCGGCCTGGCCGTTGCGGTGTTCTTATTATACCCTCTTCATGTGGGCGCGCAGCGGTTCTTCGTGGTAAGCCATTATCAGAAGGCGGAGCCGGGTGAGCTTGGCTATGCTTTCTCCAACGGTTACCTGAATGTGGTCAAGACGATGTTCTTAAGAGGGCTGTACACGTTTCTCTGGTCGCTGCTTCTCATTATCCCGGGTATTATCAAGGGCTATGAATACCGGATGATTCCTTACATACTGGCGGAGAATCCGGGGATCGACACCAGGGAAGCGTTCGAGATCAGCAAGAAGATGATGGACGGCAATAAGTGGAATGCGTTCGTGCTGGATCTCTCTTTCCTGGGATGGAGTATCTTAAGCGCGTTTACATGCGGTATCTTGTCGATCTTCTATGTGAACCCCTATATCCATATGACCAACGCGGAGCTCTATGTGGCCTTGAAGGAGATCACCTTCGGCGGACGCGGACAGTATTATCAGAATACACAGCAGTACCAGGCAGGGCAGATGGACCAGAATTTCCAGAACGACCAGAATTATTAAAGAAGATGTCATAACGATCAGAATAGGACAGGACAGATAAGCCACTATCGTCTTAAAGGGACGGGTGGCTTATTTTATGCTGATTGTACAGTACCTGGAAATGTAATGTCATGAGCGGGAGGTTTCCTGTCATGAACAGGTAAGAACGTGATAAAGAAATGATAACAATATGCCGATAATATTATTATATCTATAGTGAACGATAGTGTTCAGGTACAGCTTTATACGGGCTTACACAGCTGAATAGCAAACTTGCCGGACGAAAAGGACTTTGTCCGGAAATGGCAGTCATGGGGAACAAGGAGGTTACAATTCATGCAGATCAGAGCGAATGCGAACGAGAATCAGGTAATTCAGGCAAGCAGTGCGGCCCGGGACAGAGCCCAGGAGAGAGCAGGCAGGAACGGACAGGGGGAACAGAAGAGGAACGCTATTTTCATGGGGGATCTGAATGTCAGGAAAGATCCGGTCACCCAGCGTAAGCTGTATGCACAGCAGAAGGCGCTGAAGATGATCAGTAATGCCTGGGACGGAGATCGTAAGATTGATAATAATATATTGGATATCCGGCAGAAGCTGGCCGGGCTGCATGAGGAATATGTCGCGAACCAGGGTGTGATCGCGGAGGGGGAAGCCCAGAAGGAGATGCTTCGTCAACAGTATCATGTTGCACCGGATTCTCAGGAGCAGAAGGATCTGGAACTGCTTGAGAAGAAGGCCGATTACATGCGGCATCCGGATGAGGTCTTCCTGACAGAGGAAGAGAGGGCGCGGCTTAAGGAGATAAGCGGTCGTCTGCCCGACACGCAGGAGGAGATCGATCTTTTGCAGCGCAAGGCTGATGCAGAGAAGTATGGGCTTGAAGTAGAGTGGACTGAGGAAGAAGAAGCACTGTTGAAAGAGCTGGAAGGAGTTCCCCTGACGGAATATCAGAAGCGCTGTCTGGAGATCGATAAATCGCAGGAGTTTTATGAGCGGAAGAACGATGTCATTGAGGATCAGATCGCAGCCTATAACGGTTCCATCCGCGCCATCAAATTGGAGCGTTTGAAATTCCGGGAGATGGAAAAGACCCAGGAGAAGGCTGAGGACGTGATGAAAGCGGCGGGCAAAGAGATCGTCGGTATGCTCATGGAAGAGGCCAAAGACCACGTGGACGAGGAGATGGAAGAGAAGAAAGAGGAGGCCGAGGAGAAAGCGGAAGAGAAGGCGGAGCAGGAAGAGAAGATTGAAGATAGAAAGGAAGACGCGGCAGAGCTGGATGAACGGATCGACGAAGCTCATGTGAAGAACGAGGAGCGGGAAGAACTGCGCCGGGAGGCCGAGGAGCGTTCGAGAGAGGAAGCGGTTTTACTGGATGATATCATGGAAGCCGGCAGAGGGCCTGGCAGCTTTTCCGATGTGCAGATGGATGTAAAGAAGATGCTGCATAAGATGAAGCTTTTGGAAGAAGATCTGAAGGGAACCATGGTGGATGAAGAGAGTTGATCCGTGTCAGACAGTTGGTTGAGACTACGAGGGGAAACATGAATATTGCAGTTTGTGATGACGAGGTAAGAGGGAGAGAAAGGATTCGAACCTTACTTGAGAAGGAGTTTTCTCAGGCACAGACATGTGAATTTGATTCAGGGATGAAATTGCTGGAAAGTGTAAAAGAAGGTTACCGGCCAGATATCGTATTACTGGATATCGCGATGGAAGGCATGGATGGTATGGAGACGGCAAGGCGTTTAAGAAAGCTTGCGGAAGCGATCCTGATCTTTGTAACAGGAGTGAAGGAGCAGGTTTTCGATGCTTTCGATGTGGGCGCCTTCCATTATCTTATGAAACCGATCGATGAGGAGAAGATGCGTGAAGTCCTGCACCGTGCCGTGCAGGAAGTGGAGAAAAGGCAGTGCGGACCACGCTATCTTCTGGTTAAGGCAGAGGGGAGTCATCGCAGAATACCTGTGGAAGAGATCCTGTATGTGGAGAACAGCGGGCGGAAGGTGATCCTGCATATGAAGACGGAATGTCTGGAATACTATGAACGGATGAATCACTTGCAGGAAGTGTTGGGAGACGGATTCTACCGCTGCCACAGAGGGTATCTGGTAGCGTTGTCTGCCATTACCGGCTATGATCATGAGAGCATCACCGTCGGGGCAGGAGAGCGGATCTATCTGGCGAAGCAGAAGTATGGCGAGTTTGTGAAGCTGTACTGCAGGTATTTGAAGGAGTAACTGTATGGTTTGGGATTTGCCGGGTCTGATCGAGTGTTTATTGAAAGCAGGGCTTCTGTTATATTTTTTGGGTAACAGTATCATGGTGAAAGAGAAGTATCGTTCTGCGGGAAGGATACTTTTTTTCTTACAGGCATTTCTGACCGGATACTGGCTGTCTAATTCAGACTGGGTCAATCGTATGCTCTACGGCAACGAAGATGGGATGATCATGGACAGCGGTTACAGTACATTTAAACTGCTGATCGTTATGGGATGCAGCTTCCTGACCATGGATCTGTTCTATCAGGGGAGACGGCTCTGTAAGCTGTATCTGTTATCTGTCTTTTATGCGGTGCAGGAGATGGCAAGGATCACGCTGTACAGCGTCTGGTCTTTTACCATGTTGGGCCTGACCGATCATCTGACCGAACTGGCTCTGGCAGAGAAGATCGATCCGGAGCGATTTATGACGATTATTGTGTATCTGCAGGATTACAGCATGTGGCTTTATACGGCGGGTTATCTGGCGCTTTCATACGGGACGCTTCGAGTGTACAGGCGGTATCTGAGAGATTCAGGACCGGTGGAGGAGATCAACAGGCAGGGGTTATGGTTTTTGCTGCTAACGCCGATGCTTACCATGGCGTTTGATGTGTACTGGCGGATCTCCTTCTACAGGCAGCGGGGAGCGGAAGTGGAATTTCTGTATGAAAAGCATGGCAGTATGTATGTGGTGGTGCCGGTGGTAGCCCTTCTGTGCCTGGCCTGTATTGTTTTCAGCCGCAGGATCTACAGTGAACTTGTACATGCCGAGGCGCAGGAAAACAGCCTGCTGTTCTATAAACAGCAGCTTGCGGATATGACGGATCATGTCCGGGAGCTGGAGCAGCTATATGACGGGATACGCAGGATGCGGCATGACGTCAATAATTATGTGGCGGATATGGAACAGCTGCTTCTCGCCAGCGCCGGGGAGAGCCGGTTGTCCGATCAGATCAGGCAGGAAGCAGACGGGTATCTTAAGCACATGCAGCAGGCGGCGGCCAGACTTTCGCTGCAGTTTGTTACGGGGAATCCGGTAACTGATGTTATTTTAAATCGGAAGGGGCAGATCTGTGAGCAGGAGCATATATCGTTAGAAGGAGAGCTGCTTTTTCCAACAGAACTTGGAATCGAGGCGTTTGATCTGGGAATCCTGCTTAACAATGCGCTTGACAATGCCATAGAAGCCTGTCGGAAAGTGCCGGAAGAAAGAGAGCGGGCGATCCGGTTTCGGGGATATGGGAAGGGAAGAATCTACTTCGTCGAGGTGGAGAATCCTTATACCGGCAAAGATCTTCCTGCGGGGACGGGCAGCCTGCGGACCACCAAGCCGGATACGGACCGTCACGGGTTTGGCATGAGCAATATGCACAGCTGTGTGGAAAAATACTATGGAACGCTGCATTATGAGGCGGGCGAGGGGAGGTTTGTACTGACGATCATGCTGCAGGGGAGGACTACAGCCATATCCTAGGAAAACTTCACTTATTCGAGTTTGCCGCAGGCAAATCTCGTGACGAAAAACAGTATGGTTGGTTACAATTGTCTTCACTTTACAAAACTGTGAACGATATACTTAGTGTAAGGGATCGGTAGTTCTTTACAATGTGCAGACAGAAGGGAGACGACCTATGAGAATTCCAAGAAATTATTCCAGCGCTCTTTTGAGTGGACGAAACAGGACCGGCGGCAGCTATTCTCTGTTACAGAGCGCCTTAAGCCGGAGCAGCAAGGGCAGGAGACTGAACCGGAGCGCTCAGCTGCTTAGCGGACTGCAGCGGAAAAACAATATCTTTTCCAATACGGTACAGGGAACTGCTGATAAGCAGAAATTATATTACAATATGAAGTATCATGCAGGGCAGGTTTGCGAATATGGCGGCAGACTTGCGGATCAGGGCAAGACATCTCTTTTTGCCAAGGCGAAGGAGAACGGAAGCAATGCGGAGATCGTGGCAAATATCAAGGGGATGGTGGGACAGTATAACAGTATGCTGGCTAACCTGAAGGAGTCCGGTACGAGGACAGACAATAACTACTTGTCGCAGTTAAACAGCATTACCGGCATGAACAGTTCCGAGCTTGCTTCCTGCGGCGTGACCAGAAAGACAGACGGAACGCTTGTAGTAGATGACGAGAAACTGGCGGCTGCAGATCTGGCAACACTGGAAAAGGTGTGGGGCGGCAGAAGCGGCTTTGCGAGCAGGGTTACATTATGGGCGGATTCCGTGGAGACTACCGCAGAGCGCAGCATGGAGGCCCAGGCAAGCAGCAGTTATAGCAAGCTGTTCAATAATTATGGGAACAGCGGAAATTATTTTAACTTTTTTGGTTGAAAAGTGTGATAAAGAAGGAAACATGGGATGGCATTGAACCGTTTGGAATGGACACAGAAGGAGCAGTTCATAGATTATCATGTGCTCAGGTGGCCGACTTCTCATCTGCATCCGGGAACGAGAAGAAGCGTGAGCGACGGGTTCGAACTGAGAGAGCAGGCAAAAGGCGCAGGAACAGCCGGTGAGAGAGCCTCGCAGCAGGAAGGGATCGGATTGGGACTTGCAGACCGTCCAAAGAACGGCAGATGGAGAAGCGGCGGCCTGGGATCAGACGGCATGGCTTACGACGGGCTTAAGCAGGCGGCAGATGACAGGGATGGCCTGACCCTTTCAACGCATCAGTCCGGGCGGCAGGCTACGGGTATAATGCAGGATGCGGCAGCTATTGCAGCGCAGGATGCCGTTGTACAGGCTGCTGTATCCTGGACGGTCTCTCCGGATGCAGCGCAGGGCGCTGCACATTCGTTTGCGGTGGGACAGACGCTGCACAGAGCCGGGAGCCGGATGCGAGAGATCATCGGCAGATTGCGGGATATTTATCTGAAACAGCGCAAGAAGGCAGAGTCTCCCCAAAGACAGGGACGCAGCGCACAGCCGCAAAAGAAACGGCAGGGCACACGTCTGGTCAGCAGAGAGGAAGTGCTGTCCATGCAGGCGGAGAATCATTATCTGCTGGATTCCTATGATAAGAACGGGCAGTACAGTACATTGGGCAAAGAGAAATTTTAATTTACGTTATCTCTTAATACAATTTTAACATTCCGTTTATTGTTTTCAGACAGCTTCTGCGTTATAGTAACAAAGGAGGCAAAAAGGCGGTGGCTTTTTTGAATCGTGTGTTGTTATAACAGACAGAAGTTGTTGTTTTTTGATGCTATATAGTTTTAAACGGAGGATAAAGAGTAAATGACGGCAAATCCCTTTTTTCCATTAGATGAAATGAATACGGAGTCTGACGATACGACGATGATGGTATTTCCCCAGGTGGATCAGTCGATCTATGAGAGACGGCGGCAGATGGTGGACACGGTAGTTGATTATAAGGAAATGCGTATGCGCTACAGTTGTGCCATCAAGGAGGTGCGCACGAAATTTGATGTTCTGAATTCGGAATTTAATGTGCGCTATCAGCGTAATCCGATCACCTCCATCAATTCCCGTTTAAAGAGCAGTACAAGCATTATGCGTAAGCTGGACAGCAAGGAGCTTAGCTTTACGTTGGAGAATGTGGAGAAGTACCTGTTCGATGTGGCCGGGATCCGGGTGGTATGCTCTTATGTGGATGACATTTATATGCTGGCCAAAGCACTGGCGAAGCAGGATGATATCACGGTGCTCAAGGAGAAAGACTACATCAGGAATCCTAAGCCTAACGGTTACCGCAGCTATCATATGATCGTCAGCGTACCGGTCTTTTTCTCGGACAGAACGAAGAATATGGCGGTAGAGGTGCAGATTCGAACGATCGCCATGGATTTCTGGGCGAGTTTAGAGCATCAGCTTAAGTATAAGCAGGAGGTGCCAAACCAACAGGAGATCGTGCGGCAGTTAAGTGAGTGCGCGGAGCAGATCGCATCCGTGGACAAACAAATGTGGCAGGTGCGCCAACAGATCGAGATGTCCGAGGATATTCCGACGAAAGAGGAAATCCTGTTAGAGAAGCTGAGCAGGATCGATATCGCGATCAACGAGTAGGAACCTGTGTGTTCTCCATCGGTGCATAGTGAAGACTGACTTTGATGTCCTGCCTGTAATTGCCGAAGGTCTTGCCGAAGATGGTCAGGCCGCCCACATGGGCAGCGCCTTCCTCGACAGCCATGCGGAATCGAATGTTGCTGCGGTAATCCAGATGCAGATTGTCAATGGTCACGTCGGAGATCTGCAGTCCGTCGATATAGGTGCCTGACTTGTTGATATCCAGTAATTTCAGCATACCGTACTGGTTCCAGTTGGAGACCCACCAGTCCGGTGTAAACAGTCCGCGGGAATCACCGAAGTCACCGGGAGAGAGCCAGCTGCCGACAAATACATCATTGATATAGAAAAAAATATCAGAGGGCCACACGTTGTTAAAGCCGGGAGCTTCAGAACATAGTTCTGCCGAGAGAGTAAGCTGGGTGATCCTCTGGAAGCCGGGAATGAGATTAGGAATGTTGTATTCCACAAACCCCTTGGAAAACCAGAGAATATCGGCAGTATATCGTTCCGGATGATCAAAATAACGAGGGTCATCGACTTCGCCGATCAGCGCATTGCCGGAGGCAAGGCCGCAGGTTGGACAGACCTGGTAGTTGGAATAATGTCCGACTTTCAGATCTATGCTGTAAATGTTCTGAAAGTCTTCCTGTTTCTCCAGATCGATCAAAATTTTATCCAGATGGACAGAACAGATCTTCTGGTTGCCGTGTCCCGCCGATTCGCTGGAGGTCGTGATCAGGCCGCAGCTTTCCAATTTCTTGATATGGCTTGTCAGTGCGCCGTTGGTGATGTTAAGCCTGGAAGCTAGCTCATTCATACTCATATTATTATTATCCAGCAGAATGTTGAGTATTTCGATCCTGACATCTGAGCCGAGAGCCTTGAAGATAGCAAGGCCTTCTTTGAGTGATGTAATATGTAGCAATGGCAAGCCCTCCCTGTAATAGAGTCATCTCACATTTTATGAGAAATCATAGAGTAAAAGACTGTTCTGTGTTTAAATTATAGCCGTAAAAAATGGTCTCGTCAATGAATCGGCAGCTTATATTTTTGGCGGGAGAATACAGGGCCGTGGACGGAAATATTTTGGGATTGTCCGGAATGTGGGAATCCGTTATACTGAATATAAGGGTGTAGGCGCTTTTGTCAGGTAAGGTTCTATGACAAATACGGTAAATACAGTAAATACAGTAAATACGGGTGGATGATGGGAAAGCGGGGAAGATGGGATGATGGAAGACGGAAGGAAGCTGCCAGAGGCATTCTGCCAGAGGATGCAAAGACTTCTCGGAGCGGAATACGAGGCATTTCGGACAAGTTATGACGAGGATCGTTATTATGGTCTGCGCAGGAATCCTTTAAAGTCTTCTGAGGAAGTGTTTATGGCAAAGATGCCCTACACCCTGGAGAAAGTCCGTTGGGCAAGGGAAGGATATTATTACCGGGCAGAGGAGCAGCCGGGGAAGGATGTGCTCCATGAGGCAGGCGTATACTATATTCAGGAACCGTCTGCAATGGCGGTGGTGGAAGTTCTGGATCCGCAGCCGGGCGAACGCATTCTTGATCTGTGCGCCGCGCCGGGCGGTAAGAGTACACAGATCGCCGGACGGATGCACGGTACCGGGCTGTTAGTGGCTAATGAAATGGTCTTTGACAGGGCAAGGATATTGTCTCAGAATGTGGAGCGGATGGGAATCAGAAACTGTGTGGTCTGCAGTGAGGAACCGAAGCGCATGGCAGAGCTTTTTCCGGCTTTTTTTGACAGAATCGTGGTGGATGCTCCCTGTTCGGGAGAAGGAATGTTCCGCAAGGATGGTACGGCGGTGGAACAGTGGAGCGAGGATCATGTGCGGATGTGCGCAGAAAGACAACGGATGATCCTTGGAGAAGCTTCCAAATGCCTTAAGCCTGGCGGTGTGCTGGTCTATTCAACCTGTACTTTTGCACCGGAGGAAAATGAGGAAACGGTCAGCAGATTTGTACGGGAACAGGAAGACTTTGTTATAGAGGAAATACCTCATGATGCAGCTTTTGCGCCGGGAAGGGCGGAGTGGACGACGCAGCCGGCAGCGGGGATAGAACATACCCTGCGGTTATGGCCTCATCGCCTGCCGGGGGAAGGACATTATATTGCAAGACTTAAGAGGAAGGGAAATCCGGATGGGATATTGTCCGTGCGGGATCGTGACAATGGGCGGACACATGCAGTCCGGGAGCGTCGCCGGATTGCCGGTAAGCAAAAGGATCCGACCGGTATCCTGCAGGAGTTTCTTGCAGAGGAACTGGGACTTGCCAGAAACTGGCCGCAGGGGCAAAACGGGCGTGTGGAGCGGTTCAAAGAACAGCTTTATCTTGTGCCAGATGAGATGATCCCCTTGCAGGGAATCAAGACGCTTCGTCCGGGGCTTAATCTGGCGACTGAGAAGAAGAACCGGTTGGAGCCTGCTCATTCCCTGGCGCTTGCTTTGAATGCTGCCGAGACGGATAAGGTTTTGGAACTGTCGCATGAGGAGGCGGTTCGCTATCTGCGCGGCGAGAGTCTGCAGGTCGGCTCGCAGAAGGGCTGGACATTGCTGACTTACTGTGGATATCCCCTGGGATTTGGCAAGGCTGCCGGTGGTCAGATGAAAAATCATTATCCGAAGGGACTTAGAAAGTATATCTGACAGGATGCAAAAATGATGCAATTCTGATGCAAAAATGATGCATAAAATGTCGAAAAAGAGAGAGGTTCGCCCTTGTAAAAAAATTCTACGTGGAATATACTAGATAAGGACTGCATTTTATTATGGTTAGGGAGTGCTGTATATGCTGTTTTCCAGTGTGGAATTTTTATTCCGGTTTCTGCCGGTTTTTATGATATTGTATCTGATCGTTCCTGCCAAATATCGTAATATCGTACTGTTGGTAGGTAGTCTTGTGTTTTATGGAGTGGGAGAACCGTATTTTGTTCTGCTGTTTATTTTTTCTATCGTGGTGAACTTTTGTCTGAGCAGATATATGTTCTGGGAACCGGCGGCTCCTGTACAGAACCGTATACAAAAAAGGAGAAAGCGGCGTAAGAGGGCGCTGATCCTCTCGCTGATCTTTGATTTCAGCATGTTGTTTGTTTTTAAATACTGGGATTTTGCGGCAGGCAGCATCAACCGTGTGGCGGGACAGGAGTTAGTCCCGTTGTTGGCATTGGCGCTTCCCCTGGGCATAAGCTTCTATACTTTTCAGATGGTGTCGTATCAAGTGGACTGTTATCGGGGAACGATACCAAAGCCGGTGGGAATCGTGTCATTTGCAGCTTATGTAAGTATGTTCCCGCAGCTGATCGCCGGGCCGATCGTCCGCTTTGATGAGGTGGCAGACCGGATGAAGAGCCGGCGTATTCGCATCCGGAATCTGGAAAACGGTCTTAAGCTTTTTACGCTGGGACTGGGATTTAAGGTACTTCTGGCCAACCAGATCGGTACGCTGTGGAATACGATCATGTCTGCCGGCGCGGGAGAGCTGCACCCGGCGGTGGCATGGCTGGGAGCGGCGGCCTATTCCTTTCAGATTTATTTTGATTTCTGGGGGTATTCCGTGATGGCAATGGGCCTTGGTAAGATGCTCGGTTTCAGGATCCCGCAGAATTTTGACAGCCCCTATGCCTCCAGATCCGTTTCGGAATTTTGGCGCCGGTGGCATATTACGCTGGGCAGATGGTTTCGGGAGTATGTCTATTTTCCTCTGGGCGGCAGCCGGAAGGGGAGAATGAGAACGATCGGGAATCTCTTTATCGTATGGGCGCTTACCGGATTATGGCATGGCGCTGACTGGAATTTTGTATTGTGGGGGCTGCTGTTCTTTGTGATCCTTACGATCGAAAAGAACAGTTATGGCAGAAGACTGGAACAGACAAGGGTACTTGGCCGGCTGTATACACTGGCGATCATTCCAATAACATGGGTTGTGTTTGCTATTACCGATATAAGACAGCTGGGGGCATATCTGGGTAATCTGTTCGGTATACAGCAGACGGGTGTTATGGTTGGTATTCCGCAGCTTTTGCGTTACCTGCAGGAGTATGGCCCCCTGTTGGCGGTATGTGCGTTATTTGCCACTCCTTTTCCGATCAGATGGTATCATAAGTGGAAAGACCGGTGGTTTGTGGTAGTGATCCTGGCGGGGGTGTTCTGGCTATCCGTACATGAGATCATGGTGGGAAGTAATAATCCGTTCTTATATTTCAGGTTCTGACAGGCAGCCTGATTTTGTTTCGTCAGAAAAAGTGATGACAAATACAATAGAGGATCAGAGACATAAGAATGATGATTCGGTTGAGGAATGACAGCGAATGAAAAAACAAAAGCAGCCGCAAAGAAAGCTGAAGGAACAGGAGCAGCAACAGAAACGGCAGATACAGCAACAGAATAAACCGCAAAAAGCACAGCAGGAGAAGCGACAAAAGCGTGACTGGAAGGCTTATATCTATAACAGCCCCTATTTAATTCTGATCACCCTGACTTCTCTGGCAGTAATGTTTGTCTCCGACGAGATCGGGATCCGAGCTATGGCCAGGGACGCACAGATGCTTGTCTGTAAGTCATATGCCAGGATACCGGGAGAACAGGGAATGGTGGAAACGGATTCCAGCAGACTCATACTGGATGAAAGTGCAGGCGTAACGGAGACGCTGGCAGAATCGGTTTCTGTCAACAGCATCAGCCGGGAGGAAGAAAATAGGCAGGAGGTTTCCGAAGCGGAAACGGAAAATGCAGGAATACGCAAGGACGAAAATGACGATTTGCAAAATGACGGCGGACTGCATGACGGATATGACAGTCCGGAAAACGGCGCAGAATCGGCAGAAGTGCATCCGGGGGTCACAAATTTCGAGTTTTATGAGCCTGTACCGATAGAATCCCGCTATTACAAAGATGCAGGAAAAGTTGCATTGACAACGGACTATTCTTACACAAAAGAGAACATCAGTTATTTTGATGATGCCGCTTTTCTGGGAGATTCCAGGACATTGGGCATATCGGATTATGCCGGACTGGAGGGGGCCGACTTTTACTGTGACAGCGGTATGATGATCTTTAAGATACTGGAGGAAGAAGTAACCTACCAGAAGACCGGCAGTAAGGTCAGAATGGATGAAGTGCTGCAGAAGAAGCAGTACGGTAAGATTTATATCATGCTGGGCATGAATGAACTGGGATACGGCAACACGGAAATGTATCTGGAGCAGTACCGGCAGGTACTTAAGCAGATCAGGACATGGCAGCCGGAAGCGGTCATCTATATTATGGCCAATCTCCATGTCAGCAGAGAGAAGAATAATATGGAGACGGAGTTTAATAATATTAATATCAATGCCAAGAATGCGGCGTCCGCATCCCTGGCAAACGGAACAGATGTTTTTTATCTGGATGTCAATCCGGTCTTTACGGACGAGGAGGGATATCTGAGATCGGAACTGACCTTTGACGGCGTTCATCTCTATGCGAAACATTACGATGCGTGGCGGGAGTTTCTGCTGGAACATGCGGTGGAACCGGCAGCGGGGATTCGGGATGCAGCGGCTCGGAATGAATAGAGTCAAATACTCGTGCAAGCACGGTACTTGGTTCATTGTTCGCGGAAATAAATAGCAAGTGTAATTATGGTAAACGCAGGCGATAGACGGATGACAGTGTAAGGAGTGTACATGGGAGGAAAAGAAACTCGGTTGAACAAGTATCTGGCGGAGTGCGGCATCTGTTCCAGACGGGACGCGGATAAGCTGATCGAACAGGGTGTGGTGTCGGTTGACGGCGAACCTGCGAGGATGGGGATGAAAGTCACCGGACAGGAAGAGATCTGCGTCCGGGGAAAGAAGGTATCGGGCCGTGACCGGAAGGTGGTGCTGGCATATTATAAGCCTGTGGGGGTGGTATGTACGGAACGGGATACCCATGCGGAGCGAACCATAGCAGATGAAATTAAATATCCGGTGCATGTCACATATGCGGGCAGACTGGATAAGGATTCGGAGGGCCTTCTGCTTCTGACAAATGACGGCTGGCTGAATAATGCCATGATGCGCGGCGCCAACGGTCACGAGAAGGAATATATCGTCAAGGTGTCCGAAGAGTGGACGCAGGATGCATTGGAGCAAATGCGGCAGGGAGTGTGGATTGAGGAATTACAGAGAACAACCATGCCCTGTGAGATCGTGCAGACCGGTCCGAAGACGATTCGTATGGTGCTGAAACAGGGGGTGAACCGGCAGATACGGCGTATGTGCCAGACACAGGGATATGAGGTCGTGTCATTGAAAAGAACACGTGTTATCAATATTACTCTGGACGGATTAAGGCCCGGCGAGTACAGAGAGCTGACGCAGGAGGAACTGCAGGAGCTGTATAGACACTGTGGTATGAAATACGACGAGAAATCAAAGATTTAATCATTTTTATGAGTAGTATCACAGGTAAGCTTATCATGTGCATGGGGGTTAATATGAGGAAAACGGATCATAATCGTATGAGAGAGCTGGTCGCGGTCTTAAATCATGCGGCCAAAGCATATTACGCAGAGGATACGGAGGTCATGAGCAATTTTGAGTATGACCGCCTGTATGATGAACTGGTAGAACTGGAAAACAAAACGGGTGTTACACTTGCTAACAGCCCTACGGTAAACGTGGGCTATGAAGCGGTGGAGGAACTGCCGAAGGAACGGCATGAGCGTCCGATGCTCTCCCTGGCCAAGACGAAGAGCAGGGAGGAGCTGCGGGACTGGCTAAATGGGAAGGAGGCCGTGCTTTCCTGGAAGTTAGACGGGCTGACGATCGTACTGACTTATAACGGCGGGAAGCTGAGCAAGGCCGTGACGAGAGGCAACGGCGAAGTGGGCGAGGTCATTACCAACAATGCGAGGGTGTTTAAGAATGTACCGTTGTCCATTCCTTATCAGGGAGAATTGGTCCTGCGGGGAGAGGCCGTGATCAGCTACAGTGAGTTTGAGCGCATCAACAGCGAGATCGAGGATGTGGATGCGAAGTACAAGAATCCCCGGAATCTTTGCAGCGGTTCCGTGCGGCAGCTGAATAATGAGATCACAGCCGGAAGAAATGTCAATTTCTATGCGTTCAGCCTTGTCAAAGTGGAGGATGCGCAGGATGGCAGTCTCCGGACACAGCAGTTTTCCTTCCTGCAGGAGCAGGGTTTCGATGTGGTGGAATACAGGCTGGTGGATCCGGACACGATCCTGGAAGAGATAGCATATTTCGAGAATAAGATACAGACTTACGATGTACCGTCGGACGGTCTGGTACTGACTTATAATGATATCGCATATGGCCAGTCGTTAGGGAGAACGGCGAAGTTTCCTCGTGATTCCATCGCTTTCAAATGGGCGGATGAACTGCGGGAGACGGTGCTTCGGGAGATGGAGTGGAGCGCAAGCCGTACGGGGCTGATCAATCCGGTGGCGATCTTCGAACCGGTGGAACTGGAGGGAACTACGGTCAGCCGCGCTTCGGTACACAATATCAGCATTGTGAGAGGGCTTAAGCTGGGGCTCGGCGACCGTATCACGGTCTATAAGGCGAACATGATCATACCGCAGATCGCGGAGAATCTGACACAGAGTAATACGCTGGAGATTCCGGCGCTGTGTCCGGTATGCGGCCAGCCCACGCAGATACGGCAGGTCAATGACGTGCAGTCTCTGTATTGCAACAATCCGGACTGCGATGCCAAGAAGATCAAGGCGTTTACGCTGTTCGTAAGCCGGGATGCCCTGAATGTGGACGGGCTGTCGGAGTCTACGCTGGAGAAGTTTCTGGCAAGGGGGTTCCTGCATGAGTTTGCGGATCTCTTCAAGCTGAGCCGCTATGAGCAGGAGATCACGCAGATGGAGGGCTTCGGTGAGAAGTCATATGGAAACCTGATGGAGAGCATCGAGAAGGCGCGGGAGACTACCCTGGCAAGAGTGATCTATGGATTGGGTATTGAAAATGTAGGGGTGGCCAATGCGAAGATCCTGTGCAGGCATTTTCAGTACTCACTGGATGCCTTGCGGCAGGCATCGGTGGAAGAATTGAATGAGGTGGATGGCGTGGGCGGCGTGATCGCGGCCGGGATCCATGAATTCTTCCACCGGGAAGACAAGATGGAACAGTTAGAGCGTCTGATGCGGGAGCTTCATCTTGCCGAAGAGGCAGTGGAAGAGGGCAGCCAGACACTGGCGGGCATGTCCTTTGTCATCACCGGCAGTCTGGAGCACTATGAGAACCGGGGAACGCTCAAGGCCGAGATCGAGGCCCGGGGCGGCAAGGTCACCGGCAGCGTCACCGGGAAGACGGTCTGTTTGATCAATAATGACACGGCTTCGCAGTCCTCCAAGAATAAGAAGGCGAAGGAGCTGGGAGTCAGGATCGTGTCGGAGGAGACGTTTATGGAGGAGTATCTGTAGGGAAGGCTATGCGTCTATGATCGAGCGCGGATGGCAAAAATATTCTCGTTGATGGTGTTGGTGGGGATGGTCTTACTCATCTATAAACATTGATGAACAAGGAATTTCTTGATTGACAAAAAGGAGCATAACTCATGATAAGCGATTTACTTTGTGTAGTCAGTATAGTGATTTGGGGATATGCACTTATAAGCATACTAAAAATAAGAGAAAGTTTTGGACCTGTTCTGGCCATTGCAGTCAGCATGGCAGTTTTGGAAATAGGAGGAGCATTTGGCGTATTGTGGCCGACTACAATGATCTATTGTATTTCTGCCTATATTCTTTCTGGCGTATATTTTGTAAAGAAGAGGAACTCAACGGAGATGAGATCCTACTTTTTAAATCCAGTTATCATCGGCTTTCTGTTTGCGGCATTGTTCTATGGAATCCTCTCTTATGGGAAAATATTGTTTTATACAGAGTTAGACTCTTTTTTTCATTGGGGCATGTTTTCCAAAGCAGTATTTTATGATCATAATTTTGATGTCTGGAATAGCAGCTTGGGTGTAAACCATAGGGTCTATCCGCATGGTATGGCGGCATGGTATTCCCTTTTTGCCTTGGGAAAGAGTGTTTACATGGAACGGGATGTGATGTTAAGCATCAATGTACTTTTGTTTGCGTCCAGTTGTCCTGTCATTGATATTGCGATACATAAGATAAAGAGGCTGCTTCCAGATAAAAAGAGTATTTTACTTATGACATATCTTATATCAGGAATGAGCGTGGCGTCCTTTCACTGGATCTGGAAATTCGGAGAAGTATGTTCTTACACATCCGGTTATATGGATATACCGCTGGGCGCTGTTTTTATGGCGGTCCTTTGCTTGGCGGTGACAGATCATGCAGACTGTTACCGTAAGGCATCTGGCGTTTCTTTGTTGTCTGCAATGCTGGTTATGATAAAGCCGAGTGGTATTATTTTTGTCGGCGTTGTCTGTCTGGTTTGTCTGATCAATGAGTACATCAGCGCAGGGTCTCACAGGACGCTCCATGGCATCGGGAAATTAGTGTGTGTGGGAGGAATTGTGGTCTCTGTTCCGTTGGCTGAATTAGGTATATGGAATGTCATGATGAAATATCTTCATATGACAGGTGGAGATCAATTCAGGCTAAAAGAATTTCTGATCAGTACTGTGATCTCGAGATATCAGTCGGATCCTGATTATGCAGAATTATTTTATGTTGTGATCAAAAATTTTTTCAGAGCCTTCCTTACGAGAGAAGTGGCAATTCGCATAAGCGCTTTAGGATGGATGGCACTGTGCGTTGCCTTGGCGATTCTTACTGTACGGTTTCAGAAAGACGATCGTGAGAAAAAGAAAATTGCATATGTGAACATCTGTATGTTGATACTATTCTGCTGTTATAATTTATTTTTATTATGGACTTATTTAACTACGATGTCGGAAGGAGAAGCAGTCTCGATCGTATGTTATGACAGATATATTGGGACCTATATTATTGGTTGGTTTGTATTATGTATCTATCTGCTGTTTTTTTACGGGATTGGCTCTGTGAAAGTTCAATATCTGTATCTGTGTATGTTTTTCTTAAGCAGTATTTGCGGATTTTTACATAAAAATACTTTTCAGAAAGAAATTAGTTCTGAAATAGAGGACACATATAAGATGGGAAATGATATTCGGAACTGTATCGCGGAAATGCCTTGTGATGATCCAGGGGATATGCCCGATCTGTGGATCTCTTATGCGGATAAAGAAGAGGCACTCAGTTATGAGCAGGTTATTCAGCTGCAATACTATTTGTTTCCGGATCTTGATCTTATCAATATTTATGGAATACAGGAAAATTATCAACGCCAGATGAAGGACATCGTTGCTGAATTCGGTTTTGAATATCTTGTTTTGTATGGTGTTAATGAGGACTTTTACGAAAACTATTACTGGTTTTTTGCCGACGGTCTGTCGAATGCAAGGGAGCAGTATGAAAATGGGCATTTTCAGGTTTATAAGATAATAAAGGACGAGATTACGGATGAATTTTGCTGGTTTGAACCGATAGCGTAAAAAGCTTGTGTTCTTACAAAAAAGTTCCTTTTTTGAATATCATGCGTGATAAGAAGAGGGCAGGAAAGAGAATCCTACATTAGAAAATTCCGTAAAAAAGTACCGCATCCCATCCAGGGCACGGTACTTTACAAACCTTAGAAAACACGGCATTTACAGCCTGCTTACTCGATGGTCCGAATGTCATACGGCGTCGTCTGATACACGTAATAATTCAGCCAGTTGGAATACAGCAGCTGCCCCGTGGAACGCCAGTTGACGACGGGAGGATTCTCCGGGTTGTCATCCGGGAAGTAGTTGGCCGGAATGGAAGGGTTCATGCCTTTATTCAGATCCCTGAAGTATTCCAGCGCCAGCGTGTCGGCATCGTATTCCGGATGGCAGGTGACGAAGAAATGACGGCTGTCGGTGGTCTTGACGATCGTGACGCCGGCTTCGTCGGATATGGCCATCAGCTCCAGATCCGGGACGGAGGCGATCTTTTCGGCCGTGATGCCCATGGCGCGGGACTGGGGCGCGTAGAAGACGTCGTCAAAGCCCCGGAAAAGGGGTGAGTTCTTCTTGACGATCCTGTGAGCATAGACGCCGGAAAGCTTTTCTTTCAGATCGTAGCGGTCCAGCCCGTAGAGGTAATAGAGCCCGGCGAAGGCGCCCCAGCACAGATGCAGCGTGCAGTGGACGTGTTTCCTGCCCCAGGCCATGATCGTGCACAGTTCGTCCCAGTATGTGACGTCCTCGAACTTCACGTAATCCAGAGGCGCACCGGTGATGATCATGCCGTCGTATTTCCGGTTCTTAACCTGGTCGAAGGTGGTATAGAAAGATTCCAGATGGTTGGAATCGGTGTGCTGCGGCACATAGCTGGCAGTCTGCAGGAACTCTACGTTGACCTGCAGCGGCGTATTGGACAGCTTGCGCAGAAGCTGGGTCTCCGTCACGACCTTGGTCGGCATCAGATTTAAGATCAGAACATCCAGCGGACGGATGTCCTGATGCATGGCGCGGTATTCGGTCATGACGAAAATATTTTCCTTCTCCAGGGTGGTGGTTGCCGGTAAAGAGTCCGCTATTTTAATGGGCATGGTATCAATCCTCACATTTTGCTAAATTTGTTATATCGTTAACTATAACTATAGCATAAAAAAAGCCGCCACGCAATAATTGCACAATCGATCCAAATAGGCTATAATAAGAATGTACTACGGCTTTGACCGGAAAAGACACGGAGGGGATCATGGAGACTGCATATCAGAAAGTGAAAGTACATAATGAGCTGGAGTGGTGTCAGGTGAACGATCTTGCAACCAAGGAGAAGATTGAGAAGTTGCTGCTCAAACACAGGGTTTCTTATTTTGTAAAGTGGGAGAAGCCGAAGTTTTTTTCCAACGATAAGTTCGGCACCTGCATTTTTTGTGTGAATCAGCTGCAGAAGGAGACGGCCGACGAAGCCATCCAGGAGCTGGAGGAGGAGATCAAAGGCAAGATCAGGTTTGTGAACCGCAGAGTGGACAAGACCTTTTATTAACGGCGGCCTTTTGGCAGGAGAGAGGAAGTGTGATCATGAGCAGCTGTGATACCTGCAGCAATTATCAGTATGACGAAGATTACGAGTGTTATGTCTGCATGGTGGATCTGGACGAGGACGATATGAGCCGTTTCCTGCGGGGTAGCAATTTTGAATGCTCCTTTTACCAGTTGGATAACGAGTATCTGGTGGTGCGCAGGCAGATGTGAGTACGATTGGGAACGTACGATCATAAGCCTGATTGTACCGGACAAAATAGCACGAATAAGATAACGAAAACCCCCGGGATGCGGTATCAGACAGGCTGATCGCGCATTCCGGGGATATTTTTGCGGCGGATTTCATCATCTATGCGGATGCTTTTTCGCCTGATCTCTCTGCAGGTTTTTCTGGGCGGTGGACAGCATCAGCTTGATCCGGTTGAGCTGATTGACTTCGCTTGCGCCGGGATCATAGTCGATGGCCACGATATTGGAGAGCGGGAAGCGTCTGCGCAGTTCCTTGATGACGCCTTTGCCCACCACGTGATTGGGCAGGCAGCCGAAGGGCTGCGTGCAGACGATGTTGTTGACGCCGCCGTGGATCAGTTCCACCATCTCGCCGGTCAGGAACCAGCCTTCTCCCGTCTGATTGCCGATATCGACGATCGGCCTTGCATACTCCACCAGCTTATAGATACTGACCGGCGGCGCAAAGTGCCGGCTCTTCCGGAAGGCGTCCGCGGCCGCGCCCCGCAGCTTCTCCAGGGCAAAGATGCCGAACCGGGAGATCAGGGCCGCCTTGCCGGAGGTGCCCAGATAATCCGCCTTGTAGATCTGATTGTAGAAGCAGTAGAGCATGAAATCCAGAAGATCCGGCACTACGGCCTCGGCGCCCTCGGCTTCCAGAAGCTCCACCAGATGGTTGTTGGCGGCCGGAGCGAATTTCACCAGGATCTCGCCCACGATACCGACTCTCGGTTTGCGCATCTTCTCATGGATCGGCACGGCGTCAAATTCCCGGATGATCTGGCGGCACATCCTGCGGAAGGTAAAGTAGTTCATATGCCTGCCGGATACGAAGGCGCAGCATCGCTGCACCCATTTCTGATGGAGCCGGTCTACGGAGCCGGGTTCCTTCTCGTAAGGGCGCATACGGTAAACACAGCGCATGAAGATATCGCCGAAGAGGGCGCTGTAGGCGGCCCGCAGGAGCAGTTCGGCGTTCAGATGGAAGCCGGGATTGCTCTCGATGCCGGCCAGGTTTAAGGAGATCACCGGGATCTGGGGCATACCGGCCTTCTCCAGAGCGCGTCTGATAAAGCCCACATAGTTGGTGGCACGGCAGCCGCCGCCGGTCTGCGTCATGATGACCGCCACCTTATTTAAGTCATATCTGCCCGAAAGAAGGGCATCCATGATCTGTCCCACCACGATCAGGGAAGGATAACATGCGTCATTATTTACATATTTCAGGCCCACGTCCACGGCATGGCGATTGTCGTTGTCCAGTACTTCAAAGTGGTAGCCGCAGGCTTTGAAGCCGGCCTGCAGAATCTCGAAATGGATCGGAGACATCTGCGGGCAGAGAATCGTATACTCCTTGCGCATCTCCTCGGTAAAAGGCACCTTGGTGATGGCGCTGGACCGGACGGTGCGCTCCTTGTGTTTCTGTTCTCTGACCTGAATGGCGGAGAGCAGGGAACGAATACGGATCCGGGCGGCGCCCAGATTATTGACTTCGTCTATCTTGAGACAGGTGTAGATCTTATCGGAGCCGGACAGGATGTCGTTCACCTGGTCGGTGGTGACGGCGTCCAAGCCGCAGCCGAAGGAATTCAGCTGGATCAGGTCCAGATCGTCTCTTGTCTTGACATAGCTTGCGGCGGCGTACAGCCTGGAATGGTACATCCACTGGTCGGATACGATCAGCGGCCGCTCGGGCTTCGCCAGATGGGAGATGGAATCTTCCGTCAGTACGGCCAGGTCGTAGGAATTGATCAGCTCCGGAATACCGTGATTGATCTCCGGATCGATATGGTAGGGCCTGCCGGCGAGGACGATGCCGCGTTTGTGGTTCTTTTCCATAAAGCGCAGAACCTCTTCCCCCTTATCCCGCATATCCTGTCTGGCATGGGCCAGTTCCTCCCAGGCCGCCTCGGCGGCATCCATCACTGCGGTGACCGGCAGCTCCCGGAACTCCCTGGTCAGAGCGGAGGTGACGGTCTGCAGGGACTGAAAGGACATGAACGGGTTGCGCAGTACGACTTCGCCGCGGCCGATCTCGTCCACATTGTTCTTGATATTCTCCGAGTAGGAGGTGACGATCGGGCAGTTGTAGTGGTTGTTGGCCTCGTGGAACTCGTCCCGCTCGTAAAAGAGGGCGGGATAGAAGATGAAATCAACCTTCTGGCTGATCAGCCAGGCCACGTGGCCATGGGCCAGCTTCGCCGGATAGCATTCCGATTCACTGGGAATGGATTCGATGCCCAGCTCATAGATCCGGCGGTTGGAACTGGGGGAGAGCACCACCCGGTAGCCCAGCTTCGTGAAGAAGGTGAACCAGAACGGATAGTTCTCATACATATTCAGAACGCGCGGGATTCCCACGGTGCCCCGGGGTGCCTTGTCGGGAGAAAGCGGTTCATAAGAAAAAAGCCGTTTCAGCTTGTAATCATAAAGGTTCGGCATACCGTTCTCGTTCCGGGTCTTACCCAGACCGCGCTCGCAGCGGTTGCCGGAAATATACTGGCGTCCGCCCGTGAACTTGTTGATGGTGAGGCGACAGTTGTTGGTACAGCCCTTACACTTGGCCATGCTTGTCTCGAACTGCAGGTTCGTGATCTGCTCGATATTGAGCATGGAAGTCTTCATGCCCTCTTTGTAGCGCTGTCTGGCGATCAGTGCGGAGCCGAAAGCGCCCATGATCCCGGCGATATCGGGCCGGATGGCTTCACAGTTTGCGATTTTTTCGAAGCTGCGCAGCACCGCATCATTGTAGAAAGTGCCGCCCTGGACGACGATATTGCGGCCCAGTTCCGAGGCATCGGATACCTTGATCACCTTAAAGAGGGCGTTCTTGATCACGGAATAGGCGAGACCGGCGGAGATATCGGAGACGGATGCGCCTTCCTTCTGGGCCTGCTTCACCTTGGAATTCATAAAGACGGTACAGCGGGTACCAAGGTCGATGGGATGCTCGGCAAAAAGCGCCGCCCTGGCGAACTCATCGACGCCGTAATTTAAGGATTTGGCAAAGGTCTCGATAAAGGAACCGCAGCCGGACGAGCAGGCTTCGTTTAACTGCACGCTGTCCACGGTCTGGTTTTTGATCTTAATGCATTTCATGTCCTGTCCGCCGATATCCAGGATGCAGTCCACCTGCGGATCAAAGAAGGCGGCGGCGAAGTAGTGGGCCACCGTCTCCACCTCGCCGTCATCCAACAGAAAAGCGGCTTTCATCAGCGCTTCGCCGTAACCGGTGGAGCAGGAGCGCACGATGTTAACACCCTCCGGCAGAAGGGCGTGGATCTCTTTCAGGGAACGGATGGCCGTCTTCAACGGGCTGCCGTCGTTGCTGCTGTAAAAAGAATAGAGCAGGGAGCCGTCTTCGCCCACCAGGGCCACCTTGGTCGTAGTGGAGCCGGCGTCGATCCCCAAAAAACAGTTACCTTTGTAGGTGGACAGGTCGGACGTCGTCACATGATGCGCCGCATGTCTGCTGCGGAAGGTCTCATATTCTTCGGCGGAGGCAAAGAGAGGTTCCATGCGCTCCACCTCGAATTCCATCCTGATATCGGAGGAAAGCTTGCCTGTCAGCTCCTCCATCGTGTAGGACACGTCCTCTTTGGCGTTCAGGGCAGAACCGATGGCGGCGAACAGATGAGAGTTGTCCAGGTCGATGATGTGTTCCTCGTCCAGCTTCAGCGTGCGGATAAAGGACTGCTTTAACTCCGACAGGAAATGTAAGGGTCCGCCCAGGAAAGCGACATGTC
Source organism: uncultured Lachnospiraceae bacterium (assembly GCA_947564645.1). Lineage (GTDB taxonomy): Bacteria > Bacillota > Clostridia > Lachnospirales > Lachnospiraceae > UBA3282. The sequence goes on along the minus strand of CANOCU010000014.1, from coordinate 27,639 downwards.
CGCGGATCGGCTTACCGCAGGCTAAGCCGCTGATGGTCTGGTTCACCACTGCCTGGAAAATGGAAGCCGACAGATCCTCCTTCGTCGCTCCTTCGTTGATCAGCGGCTGGATGTCCGATTTGGCAAACACACCGCATCTGGCCGCAATGGTGTACAGTGAGTGGTAATTTTTCGCGTATTCGTTGAGGCCCGGCGCATCCGTCTGCAGCAGGGAGGCCATCTGGTCAATGAAGGAACCGGTGCCGCCGGCACAGATTCCGTTCATGCGCTGTTCCACATTGCCGCCCTCGAAATAGATGATTTTGGCATCCTCACCGCCCAGCTCGATGGCCACATCCGTGACCGGAGCGAAGGTCTGCAGGGAAGTGGAGACTGCGATCACCTCCTGCACAAAAGGAATCTCAAGGTGGTTGGCCAGGGTCAGACCGCCGGAACCGGTGATCATCGGGTGCACGGACAGATTGCCCAGCTTATCATAAGCCTGCTGCAGCAGGCCGGAAAGGGTTTCTTTTATGTTTGCAAAGTGTCTTTGATAGTCGGAAAAGAGTATTTGCTGTTTTTGACCTAGAACGGCGATCTTCACGGTCGTTGATCCGATATCAATGCCAAGGGTATACTGCATCTGACTCATTTCAGATATCACTCCTTCTCTGTCTTTTTCTCTGTGATCTGTACCGTCGGTGAGGAAAGGAACACATGCGTATTCTTCTGTTCACGGATGGTATACAGATACATTATAATAGGAAGTCTGTCTGACAGACTCTGTCATTATACGACACCGTTATGCAAAAAGCAATCGGCTAATTGTTGGTAAAGTGTTAAGATTTCAGGATGTATTTATAAAATTTTTATGACTTCCGTATTTTTGAAGGCCATATCGTTTACTTTTAAATAAAGGGGTGATAAAATATATTCAATTTTAAAGATGAAAATACTTGAAAGGCGTGGAGTAAAATGAAAATGAGCCCTTTTGAACGTAAATTCGGAAAATATGCGATCAGAAATCTTTCGTTTGTGCTGGTGATGTGCTATGCCGTGGGCTATGTTCTGCAGATGTTTGGCGGGCAGGTTCTGCTGTACGGGTACCTGACGTTAGATCCTTATGCGGTCCTGCACGGGCAGGTATGGCGGCTTTTTACATGGATCCTGATCCCGCCGTCGAGCGGCAACATATTTCTCACGGTCATCATGCTGTATTTCTACTGTTCGATCGGAACGACCCTGGAGCGGACATGGGGAACATATCGCTATAACGTGTATTTATTTCAGGGGATGCTGTTCACCATTGCAGGCAGCTTTCTTCTGATGGGATTCCGTTATCTGTTTAACGGTGCGGAGCTTGCAGGAGGCGCGGCGCCGTATTTCCAATACGCGTCTTTGTTTTTCAGCACTTACTATATCAATATGTCGATTTTCCTGGCTTTTGCGGCGACTTTTCCGGATGTACAGGTACTGCTGATGTTCATCATACCGGTGAAAGTAAAATGGATGGGCGTCGCTTACGCGGTCATGCTGTTGTTTGATTTTATGTCGCCGGGAGTGGAACACAAATTTGCGATCGGCGCGTCACTGCTTAATTTTGCGGTCTTTTTTGTGACTTCCCGGAATATGATGCATCTGAATCCGAAGCAGATCCACAGGCGGCATGAGTTTAAGCGGGACGTGAAGCGCAGCACGGGCATTACCAAACATAAATGCGCGATCTGCGGCCGGACCGAGGTGGACAGTCCGGATCTGCAGTTTCGGTTCTGCTCGAAGTGCGACGGGAATTATGAATACTGCGAGGAGCATTTGTATACCCATACGCATATCCGCAGACAATAGGTAAGGAAGAGACAATTTATATAAAGGATCATGGTAGAGGCGTGAATACGGAGAAGAAAGAGATTTTATTTGCAAAAACCCTGGAGCAGGTCAGAAGGACGGCGAAGGAACAGGGGAACTGTATTTCGAAAGAGCAGGTGGAGGAGGCCTTCGGGCCGCTTGCTTTAAGCGGGGAGCAGATGGATATGGTGTATGCCTATCTGCGCCAGCGTAAGATCGGGATCGGCGAGCCGGTGGATCCGGAGGAATATCTGGCGCCGGAGGAGAAGGATTACCTGGACACTTATCTGGACGAACTGCAGAAGCTGCCGCAGGTGTCCGAGGGAGAGCGGGAGGCGATCACCCTGTCGGCGATGGCCGGCGATACGGACGCGCGAAACCGGCTGACGGAGCTGTATCTGCCGGAGGTGGCACAGATCGCGAAGCTCTATGCGGGGCAGGGGGTATTCCTGGAGGATCTGATCGGCGAGGGGAATGTGGCGGTGGCCATGGGCGTTACGATGCTGGGCGCTCTGGAACATGCCTCGGAAGCCCAGGGAATGCTGGGTAAGATGATCATGGACGCCATGGAAGAATACATTGCGGAGAGTGCACAAGAAGCGAAGAAAGATCAGCGGATCCTGGATAAAGTCAATAAAGTGGCGAAGGCGGCCAATGAACTGTATGCGGAACTGCACCGGAAGGTGACGGTCGAGGAAGTGATGCAGGAGTCGGGGCTTAGCAGGCGAATGATCGAGGACGCCATCCGCATGAGCGGGGATAAGATCGAAGCGCTGATCCATTAAGAAGAGAGAAGAGGCGGAACGGTCAGCCGATGCGGTCTGGCAGAGAAGCCCGGGATAAAGGACGGTACGGCCAGTGGAACAGGCAAACAGAGATTTTAAATATTTTATGCAGGATACGGGATCTTTGTATCTGGGAGCGAAGTACAGCTATGCGGAGATCCTGCAGGATGAGATGGTCACCTTTAAGTATAAGAGTATCGTGGAGCACTATATTCTCAAAGATACCGACCCGGAGACGACACTGGAGAGCCAGCTGTATTATATGACGCCGGAGCAGTTTTCCTATAAGACCTATCTGCAGCTTAAGGCCCGGGTCAAGGTCAGTATGTTAGAGGAGAAGAGGCGGCTGACCGGCAAGAGCAGCGTGCGGTATGTGAGTAAGGTGATGAAGCTGGAGGAGTTTGTGAAGATGAATCTGGCGCAGAAGAAAAAGTATGGCGTTGTGGTGCAGGAACTGGTGCTGTCGAAGCTGGGCATCATGACATTCAGTGTCTGAGTCTTGGGTTGGGTGGTATACTATATCTATTGATGCAGTGAAAGACATGGATGAAAGGAGTTTATACAGATTATGCAGATAGAACAGTTGCAGGCGTATACGGTGATCGAGAAACGGGAGATCAAAGATCTGAATTCGATCGGATATTTGCTGAAACATAATAAGACGGGGGCCAGGGTGGCGCTTTTGTCGAATGATGATGAGAACAAGGTCTTTTATATCGGCTTCCGGACGCCGCCTAAGGACAGCACGGGGGTGGCGCATATCGTGGAGCATACGGTGCTTTGCGGGTCGGACAAGTTCCCGGTGAAGGATCCGTTTATCGAACTGGCCAAGGGTTCTCTGAACACCTTCCTCAATGCCATGACGTATCCGGATAAGACGGTGTATCCTGTGGCCAGCTGTAATGATAAGGACTTTCAGAATCTGATGGATGTCTATCTGGATGCGGTGCTGCATCCTAATATCTATCGGGAAGAGAAGATCTTCAGACAGGAGGGCTGGCATTATGAGATGGAGGATGCGGACGACGAACTGACGATCAACGGGGTTGTCTACAGCGAGATGAAGGGCGCCTACTCTTCACCGGACGACGTGTTGGAGCGCGAGATCATGAATTCGCTGTATCCGCATACGGCCTACGCGGTGGAGTCGGGCGGGGATCCGGATGTGATCCCGGAGCTTACCTATGAAGACTTCCTGGCTTTTCACGGAAGGTATTATCACCCCTCCAACAGCTATATCTATCTGTACGGGAATATGGATATGGCTCAGAAGCTTGCGTATATCGACGAGGAATATCTCTCGAAATATGATGCACTGGCGGTGGACTCTGCATTGGCGACGGAGCCTGCCTTTACAAAGATGAGAGACGTGGAGCGGGAGTATTCGATCATGGAGAGCGAGTCGGAACAGGATAACAGCTATCTGGCCTACAATGTTTCTCTGGGCGAACTGCCGGATCCCAGGTTCTGCAACGGATTCGCGGCGCTGGCGGACGTACTCTGCTCGATGCCGGGAGCACCGGTCAAGCAGGCGTTGCTTGACGCAGGCGTAGGAACGGACTTAAGCTGTCTGTACGATACGGGCGTGAAACAGCCTTACTTTTCCGTGATCGCGAAGAACGCCAATGTGGAGCAGAAAGGGGAGTTTATCCGTATCATCGAGGAGACTCTGCAAAAGATCGCAGACCGGGGGATCGATAAGAAGTCGCTGATGGCCAGTCTGAATGGCAGCGAGTTTAAGTACCGGGAAGCGGATTTCGGCTCTTATCCGAAGGGACTTATGTACGGCCTGCAGATGCTGGAGACCTGGCTGTATGATGATAGCAGGCCTTTTGCGGAGGTGGAACTGTTAGACATCTACCGGGAACTGAAACAGGAAGTGGAGACTTCTTATTATGAAGAGATGATCCGGTCCTGTCTGATCGGGAATCCGCACAAGAGCGTGGTGACGGTGAAGCCGGTAAAGGGACTGACAGGCCGGAAGGAGAGGGCGCTGGCGGAGGAACTGGCGAAGCGTAAGGCCGCCATGAGCAAAGAGGAGATCGAGCGGATCGTGCAGGAGACGGCGGCGCTTGTGCAGTATCAGGAGGAGCCTGACACGAAGGAGGATCTGGAGAAGATCCCGCTGCTGTCCCGGGCGGATATGAAGAAGGAGGCCATGCCTTACACCAACGAGGAGAAGAGAGTCGGCGATACGGTGCTTCTGTACCATGATATCTACACGAACGGGATCGGATATCTGCGGTTTCTGTTTGATTTAAGGCAGGTGCCGGAAGAGCTGTTCCCCTATGTGGGCATTCTTAAGACGGTTCTCGGCCTGGTGGATACGGAGCATTACAGCTACAGCGAACTGTACAATGAGATCAATCTGCAGACGGGCGGTATCGCACCGGCGGTAAACACCTACACGGATGTAAGAGACCTGGAGAAGTATACGGCCACGTTTGATCTGAAGGTGAAGGTGCTATATGAGAACCTGCCGCAGGCTTTCGCGCTGGCAGAGGAGATCCTGACGAAGTCGGATTACACGAGTGCGAAGCGTCTCTTCGAGCTGGTGGCGGAGGCGCGCTCCTGTAAGCAGGCGGGCATGATGTCGGCGGGACATACGCTGGCGGCAGGCAGGGCGATGGCCTATCAGTCCAGGCCGGCGATGATATTGGAGCATGTCAACGGGATTCCCTTCTACCGGCTGTTGGAAGGGCTGGAGAAGGAATTTGAGGAAAGAAAAGAAGAATTGACGGCCAATCTGCAAAGAGTGGTCCGCTGCATCTTCCGTCCGGAGAACCTTCTGGTGGACTATACGGCACAGCCACAGGGGCTTACAGGGATCGAACCTCTGGTTGAGAAGTTTAAGGCCGGTTTGTATACGGATCCTGTGGAAACGGCGGGATATGATCCGGTACCGGTGAAGAAGAACGAGGGCTTTATGTCCTCGGCTCAGATCCAGTACGTGTGCCGCGCAGGCAATTTCGAGAAAAAGGGCCTGCCCTACAACGGTGCGCTGCGTGTGCTGCGTGTACTGATGGGCTATGATTATCTGTGGACGCAGGTGCGCGTGAAGGGCGGCGCTTACGGCTGTATGTGCAATTTCGGCAAGTCGGGAGACAGTTACTTCGTGTCCTACCGGGATCCGAATCTGGAGAAGACCATCGATGTGTATGAGAAGGCTGCGGACTATATCGCGCATTTCGAGGCGGATGAGCGGACGATGACGCAGTATATCATCGGTGCGGTGAGCGAATTGGATATGCCGCTCACACCGTCGGCGAAGGGAATGTATTCCCTGACCGGTTATATGACCCATTATGATCTTGCGCAGGTGCAGAAGAACAGGGACGAACTGCTGACAGCGGATGCGGATACGATCCGGGGTCTGGCGGCCTATATCCGGGCCTTTATGGAGGATGACTGTCTGTGCGTTGTGGGCAATGAGGAGAAGATCAAGGAGAATGCGGCGCGGTTCGGGGAGATTGCATATCTCTTTCATTAGGAAGGGAAGGGGAGATTATGAAGAAGAGAAAAGGGGACAGGCATCAATCTGTCGGCCTGGCGTTGGCGATATGCCTGATCATGGCAGCGCTGTCCGGCTGTGGCAGCGCGGGAAGCAAGGGCATGTATGCCTATGAGGAGGCTACCATGGACACGGCGGCGCCGGCCGATGCCGGAGGCGGATTCTATGACAATGAGGCGGTGGCGGAGGAAGCCGGAGAGATCATCGAGACACAGGAGGGCAAGGAGGGGCCTGAGGTAACCGAACAGGCCGTCTCCGAGCGGAAACTGATCAAGAATGTGAATCTGGATGTGGAGACGGAGCAGTTCGATACGCTGCTGCCTTCCATTGAGCAGAGAGTGGCGGCGCTTGGCGGTTACATAGAGGAGATGTCCAGTTACAGCAGGGGCAATCAATATGCTAAGGACTATCAGGGCACGAAATACCTGCGTTATGCCAGTATCACCGCGCGGGTACCGCGGCAGAATCTGGAAATCTTTCTGGAGGAGATCGGGGAACAGACCAATGTGACGAGCCGTTCCGAGAGTGTGACGGATGTGACGCTGCAGTATGTGGATCTGGAAAGTCATAAGAAGGCGCTCCTCACGGAGCAGGACAGGCTGCTCGAACTGATGGAGCGGGCGGAATCGGTAGAGGACATCATAGCCATCGAGAGCCGTCTGTCCGAGGTGCGCTACCAGATCGAGAGTATGGAAGCGCAGCTGCGTACTTTTGACAATAAGATCGATTACAGTACGGTCTATCTGGGCGTGGATGAGGTGGAGCGTTATTCTCCGTCGGAGAGCGCGTCTACAGGCGAGCGGATCCGCAGAGGGTTCTCAGAGAGCGTGGAAGGCGTCGGCAGCGGGATTCAGGATGCGCTGATCTGGTTTGTGATCAATCTTCCTTACCTGTTTGTCTGGATAATAACGATTGTTATTATTATTGTCATCGTGCGCATTTTTGTTAAAGTACTGGCGAAGCGGGCGGCAAAACGGACGGCGCGGCAAAGCGGAGGGCATGGCAGGAAATATACCTCGTACAATCCTTATGATCCGTACGCGCCTTATGTTCCGAATGCGGATACTGCGCCTGATGCGCCGGGCGCCGGGAATGGGAACGGCCAGAGTAAGAAGCAGGATACTGATCCTACAGGGCAGAGCAAAGAGAAAACGACTGCGGATAAAGGATAACATCAGAACAAACAAAAGGGAGAAAACGGACGTAAAATCTATGCAGGAGAATCAGGACAGACAGCAAAAATCCGGGTTTGCCACGCTGATCGGCAGACCCAATGTGGGAAAATCCACGTTGATGAACGCATTGATCGGGCAGAAGATCGCTATCACGTCGAAGAAACCACAGACCACCAGAAACAAGATCCAGACCGTCTATACTTCCCGGGAGGGGCAGATCGTATTCCTGGACACGCCGGGAATCCATAAGGCGAAGAATAAGCTGGGCGACTATATGGTCAATGTGGCAGAGCGTACCATGGCGGATGTGGATGTGATCCTCTGGCTGGTGGAGCCGACGGACTATATCGGCGCCGGAGAACAGCATATCATCGAACAGCTGAAGGAGACGAGAACACCTGTTATTTTAGTGATCAATAAGATCGACACGGTGCAGAAGGAGCGGATCCTTACTTCTATAGACGCTTACCGGAAGCAGCTTGATTTTGCGGAGATCGTGCCGGTGTCCGCACTGAAGAAGGACGGCATGGAGGTGTTGATCGAGTGTATCATGAAGTACCTTCCTTACGGAGAGCCTTTTTATGATGAGGATACCGTGACGGACCAGCCCATGCGGCAGATCGTGGCGGAGCTGATCAGGGAGAAAGCGCTGCGGTGCCTGGAGGATGAGATCCCGCACGGCATTGCGGTGACGATCGAACTGATGAAATTCCGCAAGCGCATCGTGGATATCGAGGCGACCATTGTCTGTGAGCGGGAATCCCACAAAGGGATCATCATCGGCAAACAGGGCAGTATGCTTAAACGGATCGGTTCCCTGGCCAGGCCGGATATCGAGGAGCTGGTGGAATGCCAGGTGAATCTGAAGCTGTGGGTGAAGGTGAAGAAGGACTGGCGGGACAGTGATTATCTGTTGAAAAATTTCGGCTATAACCCGAAAGAAACCGAATAGATATAGAATAGAAAAAGGCAAATCTGCGAACCCTATCATTGTACATCAGCATAGGATCAGGGGGCGTAAGATGAAAGAGATAAATTACTGGGATAAGTTTATGATAACAGGCAGGATCGATGATTTTCTGGCATATAGAAATGCGGTGCAGGATGAAAGAATAGAGAAATGCGAGGGGAAGGAAAGGGCAGGAGAACATTCTCATGCAGGAATATACACAGATTACGGGAATGGTTTTAAAGGCTGAGCCGATAGGGGAATATGACAGAAGAGTAGTGATACTGACGAAGGAGAAAGGAAAGATATCCGCTTTTGCCAGAGGGGCCCGCAAGCCCAACAGCAGGCTTCTGGCGGCGACCAATCCTTTCTCCTTCGGTGAGTTTAAGCTGTATGCGGGCAGAAGCTCCTACACGCTGACAGACGCTTCGATCAGCAATTACTTCGAGGGACTGCGGGAAGACTTCGAAGGGGCTTACTACGGCATGTACTTTCTGGAGGTTGCGGATTATTACACGAGAGAGAACAACGACGAGAGGGAGATGTTGAAGCTTTTGTACCAGTCGCTGCGGGCCGTGTTACATAAGGGGATTCCCAACAGGCTGATCCGCTGCGTGTTCGAGATGAAGGCGATGGTGGTCAACGGTGAATTTCCGGGGATGCCGGCGGAGGGCGTGTGGGACAGCTCCACGGTTTATGCGGTGTCGTACATCATGGATTCGAGCATTGAAAAGCTGTATACATTTACGGTAACGGAGAACGTGCTGACAGAGCTTCGGGCGATCGCGGATGATTATCGGAGGCGATATCTTGACAGGACGTTTAAAAGTCTTGAAATTGTGGATAATCTTTAATATAATGTAAGGCAGTGTTACTGTGAGCCGCCAAAGGCAGTGAAATGGTAATCAGGCAGTATGTGGGAGGTAGAGTATGCGTAGAAAAAAGACCGGTATGCTGATATTGGCAGTGACCGCCATTCTTGCCGGTTGCGGTCAGGGCAAAACCCCGGATGTGAGTTCTCTTTCCATTGATAAAGAGGGGAAGGTCAGCCACCAGATCGTAGGACAGTTTGAGCAGAGCTATTACGAGAAAGACGGGCTCGTCACACTGGCGCAGGAGAGAGTGGCAGAATACTGTGCGATTAACGGCGAGGGAAGCGTTGTATTGGGAGATGTGGATGAGCAGGACGGTAAGGTACTGCTACATTTCGATTATGCATCCGGTGAGGACTATAGCGCTTTCAACAACAGGACCTTATTTGTGGGATCGCTGGATGAGGCGGAAAGGCAGGGTTATAATCTGGGGTATGTGGCTTTTGTTTCTCCTAAGGGACAGCCGATGGAGATCAGTGATCTGGATGAGCCAGAGAAGAAACAGATTATGATCATTGGCATGAAGCCGACGGAAGAAATGCAGGTTACTACCTGGGGGAAGGTGCTTTATATCAACCAAAGCGCACACAGTGATCTTGATGTATCCTTTGCCGGGAAGAGCGGAGTCACGATCTCTTATCCGTCTTCTGAGACGGAGGAGATAAAAGGCGAATTGTCTTATATCATTTTTGAGTGACAGGGACGTTGGAGTATTAGGACAAAACAGATAACAAGCCGCGGTGTGAGCGGTGCAGCATAGAAAGGATGTAAAAAGATGGAAAAGACAATGGAAAAAATAGTGGCGTTATCGAAGGCGAGAGGGTTCGTATATCCCGGCTCCGAGATTTACGGCGGCCTGGCGAACACATGGGACTTCGGTAATCTGGGCGTGGAGCTTAAGAACAATATCAAGAAAGCCTGGTGGCAGAAATTCGTGATGGAAAGCCCTTATAACGTGGGTGTGGACTGTGCGATTCTGATGAACCCGCAGACCTGGGTGGCAAGCGGTCATCTGGGCAGCTTCTCCGACCCGCTGATGGACTGCAGGGAATGTCATGAACGGTTCCGTGCGGATAAGATCATCGAGGATTATGCAGCGGAGCAGGGCATGACGCTTGATGGTTCCGTGGATGGCTGGAGCCAGCAGGAGATGAAGGACTTTATCGAAGAACATAACATTCCCTGCCCGACCTGCGGCAAACATAATTTTACGGATATCAGACAGTTCAACCTGATGTTCAAGACCTTCCAGGGTGTGACGGAGGATGCCAAGAATACGGTGTACCTGCGTCCGGAGACGGCCCAGGGGATCTTCGTCAATTTCAAGAATGTGCAGAGGACTTCCCGCAAGAAGATACCCTTCGGCATCTGCCAGGTCGGTAAATCCTTCCGCAACGAGATTACGCCCGGTAACTTTATCTTCCGTGTGCGTGAGTTCGAGCAGATGGAGATGGAATTCTTCTGTGAGCCGGATACGGATCTGGAGTGGTTTGCATATTGGAAGCAGTATTGTATCGATTTCCTGAAGAGCCTGGGTATGAAGGAAGAAGAGATGCGCGTCCGCGATCACGATCCGGAAGAGCTTTCCTTCTATTCCAAGGCGACCACGGACATCGAGTTTCTGTTCCCCTTCGGCTGGGGCGAGCTGTGGGGCATTGCCGACAGGACCAATTATGATCTGACACAGCATCAGAATACGTCCGGCGAAGATATGTCTTATTTCGACGATTCGAAGAACGAGAAATATATCCCTTATGTGATTGAGCCTTCGCTAGGCGTGGAGCGGCTTTTCCTGGCGGTGCTCTGCGGCGCGTATGATGAGGAGGAGATCGGTGAGGGAGACGTGCGTACCGTGCTGCATTTCCATCCGGCGCTGGCGCCTGTGAAGATCGGCGTGCTGCCGCTGTCCAAGAAGCTGAACGAGGGTGCGGAGAAGATCTTTGCGCAGCTCTCCAAAAAGTATAACTGCGAGTTTGACGACAGAGGCAATATCGGCAAGAGATATCGCCGTCAGGACGAGATCGGGACGCCTTTCTGCGTTACATACGATTTCGAGTCCGAGACGGACGGCTGTGTGACCGTGCGCTTCCGTGACTCCATGGAGCAGGAGCGTGTGGCGATCGACCAGTTAGATGCGTACTTTGCAGATAAGTTTACGTTTTAAGAAGGAGAACTGCGATGAAACCATATGGTGTGAATGATTTACGAAGAATGTTCCTGGAATTTTTCGAGAGCAAGGAACATCTGAAGATGAAAAGTTTTTCGCTGGTGCCGCACAATGACAACAGCCTGTTGCTGATCAATTCCGGTATGGCGCCGCTTAAGCCTTATTTTACGGGACAGGAGATCCCGCCCAGAAGACGCGTCACCACCTGCCAGAAATGTATCCGTACAGGTGACCTGGAGAATGTGGGGAAAACGGCAAGACACGGCACCTTTTTTGAGATGTTGGGAAATTTCTCCTTCGGGGATTACTTTAAGCATGAGGCCATTGCGTGGAGCTGGGAGTTCCTTACAGAGGTGGTGGGACTGGATGCGGACAGACTCTATCCTTCCATCTATGAGAATGACGAGGAAGCCTTCGGGATCTGGAATCAGGAGATCGGCATCCCGGCAGAGAGAATCTTCCGTTTCGGCAAGGAGGATAACTTCTGGGAGCATGGTTCCGGCCCCTGCGGCCCCTGTTCGGAGATCTATTATGACCGCGGGGAGAAATACGGCTGCGGCAAGCCGGGCTGTACGGTAGGCTGCGACTGCGACCGCTACATGGAGATCTGGAACAACGTGTTTACCCAGTTCGACAATGACGGCAAGGGCAATTACACGGAACTTGTGCAGAAGAACATCGACACCGGCATGGGACTGGAACGGCTGGCGTCCGCGGTACAGGACGTGGATTCCATCTTTGATGTGGACACGGTGCTGGCGCTGCGCACGAGGGTGTGCGAGATCGCCGGTGTGGAATATAAGAAGGACTATGAGACGGATGTTTCGATCCGCATTATCACAGACCATATCCGTTCGGCGACCTTTATGATCTCCGACGGCATCATGCCTTCCAACGAGGGCCGCGGCTATGTGCTGCGCCGGATCATCCGCCGGGCGGCAAGACAGGGAAGGAAGCTGGGGATCCGGGGCACGTTCCTGTCCGATCTGGCCGGAACGGTCATCGAAGGATCCAGGGACGGGTATCCGGAACTGGAGGAGAAGAAGGACTTTATCTTTAACGTGCTGACGCAGGAGGAGAATAAGTTCAATAAGACCATCGACCAGGGGCTCAGCATCTTAAATGAGATGACGGATGCGGCGGCGGCTTCCGGCAGGAAAGAACTGGGCGGCGCCGAGGCATTTAAATTATATGATACTTACGGATTCCCGCTTGACCTGACGAAGGAGATCCTGGAGGAAAAGGGCTTTACGGTAGAGGAAGAGGGCTTCCAGACCTGTATGCAGGAGCAGAAGAACAAGGCCCGCAAAGCCCGCAAGACGACCAACTATATGGGCGCGGATGTGACGGTCTATGAGTCCATCGATCCGGCCGTCACGACAGAGTTTGTGGGATATGACAATCTGACTTTTGACTCGAAGGTGACGGTACTGACCACGGAGACGGAACTGGTGGAAGCGCTGACGGATGGCGAAGTGGGTACGGTGATCGTGGAGCAGACGCCCTTCTATGCCACCATGGGCGGTCAGGAAGGAGATCTGGGAACGATTACCACGGCGGACGGTGCGTTTCAGGTGGAGAATACCGTGAAGCTCCTGGGCGGCAAGGTGGGCCATGTGGGCAGGGTGACGAAGGGTATGCTCAAGGTGGGCGATACCGTAACCCTGTCGGTGGACAGCACGAGAAGGAACAGCACCTGTAAGAACCACAGCGCGACGCATCTGTTACAGAAGGCGCTCAGAGAGGTGCTGGGCAGCCATGTGGAGCAGGCCGGTTCCTATCAGGACGGAGAGCGGACCCGTTTCGACTTCTCCCACTCTGCGGCGATGACGGCGGAGGAGATCAGACGCGTGGAGCAGATCGTCAATGAGAAGATCGCGGAGAATCTGGCCGTGGAGACGAAGGTGATGACCATCGAGGAGGCGAAGCAGTCCGGCGCGATGGCACTCTTTGGTGAGAAATACGGCGAGACGGTAAGAGTGGTGCAGATGGGAGAGTTCTCCAAGGAGCTGTGCGGCGGCACTCATGTGAAAGCGACCGGTATGATCGGCTCCTTTAAGATATTGTCGGAGTCCGGCGTGGCGGCAGGCGTGCGCAGGATCGAGGCGGTGACGGGCAGTAACGTGACGGCTTATTATCAGAAGCTGGAGGAACAGCTGCATGAGGCGGCCAGGGCGCTTAAGACTTCCCCGGCAAGCCTGGTGGAGCGGTGCGAACACCTGATGGCGGAGATGAAAGCGCTGCAGAGCGAGAACGAGGCGTTAAAGAGTAAGGCGGCCAAGGATGCGCTGGGCGATGTCATGGATCAGGTACAGGAAGTGAAGAGCGTAAAGTTGCTGGCCTCTAAGGTTGCCGGGGTGGATATGAACGGCCTGCGGGAGCTGGGCGACCAGTTGAAGGAGAAGCTGGGCGACGGTGTCGTGGTGCTGATCTCCGACAAGGACGGCAAGGTGAACATGATCGCCATGGCGACCCAGGGAGCCATGGACAGGGGCGCCCATGCGGGGAATCTGATCAAGGGGATTGCAGCGCTTGTAGGCGGTGGCGGCGGCGGCCGTCCGAACATGGCCCAGGCCGGCGGTAAGAATCCGGCCGGAATCGATGCGGCGATCGCGGAGAGTGTTAAGGTACTGGAAGGCCAGATCGCGTAAAAAGAGTAAAAACAATAAAATCTGGTTGTAATATGTCACTATCTCGGATATAATAGAAATAACCTGAAATGTTCGAGAAAGTCTTGTTATTTTGAACCTACAGATACTTTAAACGGGATTCTTATATTGCCATATAGATGTCAGGCCTCCGGCTTTAAGGCCTTATGCAGTGGAAGACAGAAGTATGGTTGCGGTTACCCACCTAGCATTGCTAGGAGTCAAAATACAAGATTCGGCATTTCGGGGGATACAGAAGAGAAAAGGCAGTCGCTTTATGCGGCTGCTTTTGCTGTAAGCGGCACAAAAAGAAGCGGGCAAGAGTAAAATGGAGAGGGCGGGGATGCGTTATCGGGAACGGAATCAAGTATGACACAAGAATGCTCACAAAGCTGGCGCTGATCTTTTTCGGACTCCTGTTTCTGATCTGTATTTGGCTTGGAAGGAAGGAGCGTGTCAGCCGGCCGCCGGAAGGGGAGAAAATCACCGTGGAAGATGCTGCGATCTTATTGCAGGCATTAAATCTTTCGGCACAGGATCTTAATTTTTTAGAAGAATACAGCAACGGGCAGGAGACGGAAGAAAATCCGGTGGAGCAGCCGGGAACGGACTATCTGACTTATGGACAATACATAGAAATCCGGGACAGCTTAAGCAAAGAAGAAATGGAACTGCCTTCCTATGAAGACCGGTACGAAGAAGACCAGCCGATGCTGAAGGAGGACTGGTATGCAGCCTACAAGCTGATGTTGGCACATCTTGATCCTGAATCTTCCATCTGGGAGACCGTTATTTTTGTTCTGCAGGTCGATCCGGACACGCATATGGTCTATACGACAGCCGGAGGGAAGCAGGATCCCTATCATTATGTTTCCGCCGCGTTTGAGCAGAATATGCTGCGGCAGCTGAAGGTATATGTAAAAGGAGATCAGCTGCTGACGTTGGTGAAAGAGCTTCCGGAAGAATACAGGCTGGATAATGTGTGGGTGATGGAATCCACGGAAGGCGTATTGGAATGCTTTTATCATCAGGTCTCTTTTCAGGCTTTGGCCCTAAGACCGGTGGAACGGGAACGGGTTGCCGATCTGACATTCCGGGACGGCATGATCATCGATGCAAATGAAAAAAACGAGAAGATATATGGCAAACTGCTGTATGTGACAGAGAAAGAACTGGAGATTGAGGGATGTGGTACCTATCAGATCGCGGAGGGAATGGAAGTCTATAAACTCTACGGGAATCTTGAGACAAAAAGAAAATCGGATTTAAGGATCGGCTATGCCGACACGGATTTTGTAATTCATAAAGGACAGGTATGTGCGGCGCTGATCTGTGAGAGAGAGGCAGCGGACAGAATACGCGTTTTGCTGAAAAATACGGCAAAGGACAGCTGCTATCACGATAAGGTGGAACTGACGGCAGACGGAGAAACGATCCGGATCCAGGCGGATGATATGGAAATCGGGGAGCGCAGGCGATATCAATGCGCGGCTTTTACAGATAAGGTGATCCTGTCCATGGAAGGGGGCGGGAAGGAGGATGCTGCTTACCGCGGGACCATAGAATGCTGCCGCACTGCGGAAGGGATGATCCTGATCAATGAACTGCCGTTGGAAGAATATCTGTATGCGGTGGTACCCAGTGAAATGCCGGCATCTTATCCGCTGGAAGCGCTAAAGGCGCAGGCGGTCTGTGCCAGAACTTATGCTTACCGGCATATTCTGTATGCGGGTTTGCCTGAGCTGGGAGCACATGTAGATGATACGACAAGTTATCAGGTCTATCATAACAGCAGTGAAAATGCTGCAAGCACGACGGCAGTCAAGGAGACAGACGGTGTATTGTTGAGCTATGAAGGAGAGCCCGCACAGAATTACTATTATTCTACTTCCTGTGGCGCCGGTACGGATGCTAAAGTCTGGCAGTCGGCCGATGCAGCGGACATTTCTTATCTGCAGGCTGTGCTTTTGAAAAAATCCGATGATGCCGATGCGAATGAATCCCCTGACGATCTGCGGGAAGAGGAAACGTTTCAGCGCTTCATCACTTCGAAAGGAGAGACGGATCTGGAAAGAGATGAGCCCTGGTACCGCTGGCGTTATTCAGTGGAGGAACTGGACGAAGAGGCTCTGGTTAAGCGCATACAGTCACGCTATCAGGCTAAGCCGGAATCGGTACTGACGAAAGCGGAGGGGGATTATTTTGTATCTGAGCCGATCGAAAAGACAGGGAAGATATGGGATATTTCCATTAGTAAACGGGGCGCCGGCGGTGTGGCGGAAGAACTGTTGATCGAGGCAGAGGAGGGAACTTACAAGATCTTATCAGAATACAATATCCGCAGTATTTTGTGTGACGGCGTGAGCGAAGTGGTAAGACAGGATGACAGCATAACCACGCCAAAGACATTACTTCCCAGTGGATTTTTTATACTGGAAACTGGAAAAAAGGAAGGAAGTGTGATAGGATATACGTTGATTGGCGGCGGTTACGGACACGGGGTAGGAATGTCCCAAAACGGAGCCCGGGCGCTCGGAGAAGACGGTGCATCTTACCGCACGATCCTGGAGTTTTTCTTTCCGGGTTGTGAAATTGGGGCTCTGGAATAGAGCTGCACAGCAGAGAAATAAGGTGTGGGCTGCCAATAAATAATCATAAAAGGTGAGCTATGAAGACGATCTACAGGCTTTATTACATAATGCGTGATTTCAACTGGCAGATGACAAGGAAGAATATCAGCGCGTTCGCGGCAAGCACTTCCTTCTTTCTGTTTTTGTCCATGATCCCGCTGCTGATGGCGTTATGTGCTATTCTTCCTTATACGAGAGTGACAGAGGGCAACCTGATCACCGCTATAACGAGATTTACGCCGGATGCCATGGATGTACTGGTCGTCGGTGTGATCTCTGATGTGTATGCAAGGTCCGCGGGCACGATCACGATCTTTGCCATTGTAACGATCTGGTCCGCTTCCAAGGCGATGCTCGCGTTGATTCGCGGATTGAATGCGGTGAATGATTTTGAGGAGCGGCGTAACTATTTCGTATTGCGGTTTATCGCCTGCATCTATACGGTGATCATTCTGGTGGCGACGATCCTGGCGCTGATCGTCATGGTATTTGGCAATGTGATCGTAGACCTTCTGCTGGCAGACATCCCGCCGTTACATATTCTGGTGCATTTTGTCATGCGGTTTCGCTTCCTGTTTTCCTGGGTGGTGCTTACGATCATCTTTTCGCTGATCTATGCCTATGTGCCAAGTCATAAGCTGAGGTTTAAAGGACAGATTCCGGGTGCAGCGTTTTCTGCCATTATGTGGGGTACTGCCTCCTATGCTTTTTCAGTTTATGTGGACCATTTTAATGGCTTCGGTACATATGGGGGATTGACTACCGTAGTCATTATGATGCTGTGGTTTTATCTGCTGATGTATATCCTGATGATCGGAGCCCATATCAACCGATATTTTGGACCGGTATATAAATTTCTGTTTGGATGGCTTGACAAGTCGTCCAAAAGACACTAGAATGTCAAAAGAGAATAAGATTATAAGATCATGAAAGACTGTGAAGGTGTCAGTAGAAACTTGTTTTCCGACAGAGAGAGGGTGTCATTGGCTGGAAGCCCCTTCGGTTCAGATAATGTTTCGAATTTCCCACCGGAGTTGTCCGGATGAAGAAGGCATAGGATCCTGGAAGCATTTCAGTGATGTTAAGTATGTCTGTCAGTAGTGCGGAACGTTCCGACGCGTTACGTCGAATGAAGTGTCTGTCCACGGATGGGACGGCTGTATGGTTCTGCCGCAGTCTCGCCGGACAGGAAGCTGGGTGGTACCGCGGAGATGATTCGTCCCATGTGTAGTTGATACACATGGGTTTTTTCTTATAATATTTAGTAAAGGAGAACGATGATGAGAGAGAAATTGGAGCAGATCAAGGCGGAAGCGCTGCGTCAGATCGAGGCCAGTGATGCGCTGGAGAAACTGAACGAAGTAAGAGTCAATTATCTGGGGAAAAAGGGTGAGTTGACGGCGGTGCTAAAAGGCATGAAAGATGTGGCGGCTGAGGAACGTCCGAAGGTGGGACAGCTCGTCAACGAGACAAGAGCGGAGATCGAGAAGGTACTGGATGAGTCGATCCGGAAGATGGAACAAAGAGTCAGGGATGCGAAGCTTAAGACGGAGGTCATTGACGTGACCCTGCCGGCGAAGAAGAACAGTGTAGGGCACCGGCATCCCAGTACCATTGCGCTGGAAGAGGTGGAAAGAATTTTTATCGGTATGGGATATGAGGTTGTGGAAGGACCGGAGGTCGAAAGGGACTATTATAACTTCGAAGCGCTGAATATTCCGGCGGATCATCCGGCGAAGGACGAACAGGACACCTTCTATATTACGGGAGATATCCTGTTAAGGACACAGACATCCTCAACCCAGGTACATGAGATGGAGAAAGGCAAACTGCCGATCCGCATGATCGCTCCCGGCCGTGTATTCCGTTCCGATGAAGTAGATGCGACCCATTCTCCCTCTTTCCATCAGATTGAGGGACTGGTGATCGACAGGAATATCACATTCGCAGATCTGAAGGGGACGTTGGCGGAGTTTGCCAGGGAGCTGTTCGGTAAGGAGACGAAGGTTAAATTCAGACCCCATCATTTCCCGTTCACAGAGCCCAGCGCGGAGATGGATGTTACCTGCTTTAAGTGTGGCGGCAAAGGGTGCCGTTTCTGTAAGGGAGAGGGATGGATCGAGATTCTGGGATGCGGTATGGTACATCCCCATGTGCTCGAGATGAGCGGCATCGATCCGGAGAAATATTCGGGATTTGCCTTCGGAGTCGGCTTGGAGCGCATAGCGCTGTTAAAATATGAGATAGATGATATGAGACTGTTGTACGAGAATGATATTCGTTTCCTGAAGCAGTTCTAAGACGGATTCCGTATCTGGCAAATAACAGGTATGGCAGACCGAAAGCACAATTTCTAATGTCGTTAACGATAGAATATTTCGAAATGGAGGAGTGGTTAGTAAATGAATACAGCATTATCATGGATTAAAGCCTATGTGCCGGATCTGGATTGTACGGATCAGGAGTATATGGATGCGATGACGTTGTCGGGAACCAAGGTGGAAGGATATAGCAGGCGGGATCATAATCTGGAGAAGATCGTAGTCGGACAGATTGAGAAGATCGAGAGACATCCGGATGCGGATAAGCTGATCGTATGTCAGGTCAATATCGGTTCTGAGGTGATTCAGATCGTGACCGGAGCCCCAAACGTTAAGGAAGGGGACAAGGTTCCGGTCGTACTTGATGGCGGTAAAGTGGCAGGCGGTCATGACGGCGGCCCGCTGCCGGAAGAGGGAATCAGGATCAGGGCCGGTAAGCTGCGGGGCGTACCCTCTAACGGTATGATGTGTTCCATAGAGGAACTGGGTTCCGACCGCATGATGTATCCGGAAGCGCCGGAAATGGGGATCTATATTTTCGAGGAAGATGTGGAAACAGGTTCCGATGCGATAGAAGCGCTGGGACTTCATGATACCGTATTTGAATATGAAGTGACTTCCAACAGGGTGGACTGCTACAGCGTGATCGGTATTGCCAGGGAGGCTGCCGCAACCTTCCGGAAACCGTTCTATCCGCCACAGGTCGTGGTGACGGGAAACGGCGGCAATGTAGAGGAGTATATCTCCGTGGAGGTGGAGGATGAAGAGCTTTGTCCCCGGTATTGTGCCAGGGTGTGCACCAATATTCAGATCGGTCCTTCCCCCAAGTGGATGCAGAGACGTCTGGCAGCCAGCGGTATTCGCCCGATCAATAATCTTGTAGATATCACCAACTATGTGATGGAAGAATTTGGTCAGCCCATGCATGCCTATGATCTGGATACGATCGCCGGGCATAAGATTATCGTCCGCCGGGCCAAAGACGGGGATGTATTCCGCACATTGGATGGACAGGAGCGGAATCTGGATGCCGACGTGCTGATGATCTGTGACGCTGAGAAGGAAGTAGGTATCGCGGGGATCATGGGCGGTGAGAACTCCATGATCACCGATGAAGTAAAGACAGTCTTGTTTGAAGCCGCGTCCTTCAACGGCGCAAACATCCGCAAATCGGCGAAGAGAGTGGGTCTTAGGACCGATGCATCAGGCAAGTTTGAGAAAGGTCTTGATCCTCACAATGCGGAGGCGGCGATCAACAGAGCCTGCCAGCTGATCGAAGAGCTGGGATGTGGTGAAGTTGTGAATGGTATGGTGGATGTATGCGGTAAGCTGCGGACGGAAACAGAACTTCCGTTTGAACCGGATCAATACAACAAACTGTTGGGCACGGACGTATCCAGAGAAGAAATGCTCGAAATCTTTAACATGATAGAGGTACGGTATGATGCGGATGCCGACAAGCTGATTATTCCCACTTTCCGGCAGGATCTTCTGCGGCAGTGCGATATGGCGGAGGAAGTGGCCCGTTTCTATGGTTATGACAAGATTCCTTCCACGCTGCCAAACGGTGAGGCGACAACCGGTAAACTGCCCTTTAAGCTCCGGATCGAGCAGAAGGCAAGAGATATCGCTGAGTATTGCGGATTTTCCCAGGGAATGTGTTATTCTTTCGAAAGTCCGAAAGTGTTTGACAAGCTGCTGCTTGCTGCGGATGATCCGGCGCGGCGGGCGATCAGTATCGCCAATCCGCTAGGAGAGGATTTCTCCGTTATGCGGACGGTGTCCTTAAACGGTATGCTGCTCAGTCTGGCGACCAACTATAACAGAAGAAATAAGGACGTGCGCTTATACGAACTGGGCAATATCTATATACCGAAGGATCTGCCGCTGACTGAGCTGCCGGACGAGAGAATGCAGTTTACACTCGGCATGTACGGGGAAGGTGATTTCTTTACCATGAAGGGAGTCATCGAGGAGTTTTTCGAAAGTATCGGACTGCATAAGAAGATCCTGTATGATCCGAATGCCGGCAAAAACTTCCTGCATCCGGGCAGACAGGCCAACGTGATTTATGAAGGATGCATCCTCGGCTACCTGGGAGAGGTACATCCGGAAGTATGCGATAATTATGATCTGAAGACAAGGGCCTATGTGGCAGTACTGGATATGCCTTCTGTCATACCACATGCAACTTTCGACCGCAAATACGAAGGAATTGCCAAATATCCGGCAGTGATGCGCGATATCAGCATGGTGGTTCCCCGACAGATCATGGTAGGACAGATCGAGGAAGTGATCGCCCAGCGCGGTGGTAAGATTCTGGAGGACTATCAGCTTTTTGATATCTACGAAGGAAACCAGATCAGGGAAGGCTATAAATCGGTGGCTTATTCGATCACATTCCGTGCCAAGGACAGAACATTGGAAGAAGCCGATATTACGGCGGCCATGAAGAAGATCCTTAACGGTCTTGAAGGAATGGGAATAGAGCTGCGCAGTTAATGCGTATCTACGCAGAGGTAAACAGGAAAGCGTAACGTGCACATGCACAAATTCGAAGGTTGAGAGGTAAGAATGGAGGATTAAGATGGAGTATAAGAATACGTGGGAATTTTATAAGGATGAACAGTTGAAGGATGTGGACGATCTTGCCAGGGAGTATAGGAATTTCCTGGATAACGGAAAGACCGAGCGTGAATGCATCGATGAGATCGTAAATCAGATCGAGGAAGAAGGATACAGGGAGCTGAATGCGGTGATCGCATCCGGCGGCAAGCTGACGGAAGGCGACAGGGTATATTCCGTATGGATGAATAAGTCGATCGTTATGTTCCAGATCGGAAAGGACAGAATGGAGGACGGCATCAACATCCTCGGCGCTCATATCGATTCTCCCCGTCTGGATATCAAGCAGAATCCTCTGTATGAGGATGGCGGATTTGCCTATCTGGATACGCATTATTACGGCGGAGTGAAGAAGTATCAATGGGTGACGATCCCGCTTGCGATCCATGGCGTAGTCGTAAAGAAAGACGGGACGACCATAGAAGTCAATGTGGGGGAGAAGGAGGATGATCCGGTGTTCTTCGTATCGGATCTGCTGATCCATCTCGCACAGGAGCAGTTGGAGAAAAAGGCCAATAAGGTGATCGAAGGAGAAGCGCTGGATATCATCGTCGGAAATAAACCTCTGGTGCTGGACAAAAAGGAAGACAAAGACGGAAAAGAAGAGCCGGCTGCAGAAAAGGATGCGGTCAAGAAAAGCATTCTGGAAATTCTGCAAAAATCTTATGATATTGAGGAAGAAGACTTCATTTCCGCGGAGTTGGAAGTGGTTCCGGCCGGCAAGGCACGTGAGGCAGGATTCGACCGCAGCATGATCCTGTCTTATGGCCAGGATGACAGGGTGTGTGCGTTTACTTCCCTGAAAGCGATGCTAGAGCTTGACAAGGTTGATCGTACGGCGTGCTGTATCCTGGTGGATAAGGAGGAGATCGGCAGTGTGGGGGCGACAGGTATGCAGTCGCGGTTCTTCGAGAATGCAGTGGCTGAGGTCATGAATCTGACAGGAGAATACAGCGAACTGAATCTGCGCAGATGCCTGGCTCGTTCCTGTATGCTTTCCTCCGATGTGAGCAGTGCCTTTGACCCTGCTTATGCTTCCAGTTTCGATAAGAAAAATGTCGCTTATCTGGGCGGCGGCATGGTATTTAATAAATTTACCGGGGCCAGAGGAAAATCAGGATCCAATGATGCCAATGCGGAATATCTTGGACATATCCGTGCTGTCTTCGAGAAAGAGAAGGTTAATTTTCAGACGGCAGAACTTGGCAGGGTAGATCTGGGCGGCGGCGGAACCATAGCCTATATTCTTGCCCTGTATGGCATGAACGTCATCGACTGCGGCGTTGCCGTGCTGAACATGCATGCTCCGTGGGAGGCGACCAGCAAGATCGACATCTATGAGACGAAGAGAGGATATGTTGCATTCCTGGAGAACGCGGACCTGAATTGAGAACGTAGAGGTAACTATGAATGAGCTGAGAAAATCTGATTTCTACTTTGATTTGCCACAGGAACTGATCGCACAAGATCCGTTAGAAGACCGCTCCAATTCCAGGCTGCTGCTTCTGGACAAAAAGGACGGCAGGATCGAGCATCATATCTTTAGGGAGATCGTTGATTATTTAAGACTGGGCGACTGCCTGGTCTTAAATGACACCAAAGTACTGCCGGCCAGGCTTATGGGCGTTAAGGAGGATACGGGCGCAGCCATCGAAGTGCTCCTTTTAAAAAGAAAAGAAAACGATATATGGGAAACACTGGTAAAGCCCGGAAAGAAGGCAAAGCCGGGGACACAGATTGTCTTCGGAGAAGGGAGCCTGCGTGCCAGGGTATTGGAGGTTGTCGAAGAGGGAAACCGTCTGATCCGATTTTCTTATGAAGGTATCTTCGAGGAAGTACTGGACCGGCTCGGAGAAATGCCCCTGCCGCCTTATATCACGCATAAGCTGCAGGATAAAAGCCGTTATCAGACCGTCTATGCCAAATATGAGGGATCGGCGGCCGCTCCCACAGCAGGGCTTCATTTTACGAAAGAGCTGCTTTCTTCGATAGAAGCCAAAGGTGTTTCTATCGCGTATGTGACATTGCATGTAGGGCTCGGGACTTTTCGGCCTGTCAAAGCAGAGAATATACTGGAACATCATATGCATTCCGAATATTATCAGGTAACGAAGGAAGCGGCTGATAAGATCAATCGGGCAAAGGAGGCGGGAGGACGTGTGATCTGTGTGGGCACGACAAGCTGCCGGACGATTGAGAGTGCGGCCGGGGAGGATGGCAGACTGCAGGAATGCTGTGATAATACGGAGATTTTCATCTATCCCGGATACCGGTTTAAAGTAATGGATTGCCTGATCACAAACTTCCATCTTCCGGAATCGACGCTGGTCATGCTGGTCTGTGCACTGGCAGGAAGAGAAAATGTACTTCATGCCTATCAGGAAGCAATACGACAGGAATATCGTTTTTTTAGTTTTGGGGATGCAATGTTCCTTACGGATTCCTTTACAAAAGGCAACAAATAGAGTAGAATAGAATCAGAGATTGATGGAATTACTTATAGGTAAGAGGAAGGTAAAGAATTATGCAGGAGAGAAGAAAAAATCAACGGATAGAACTGGAAGGCAAGCTGTTGGTCAGAAGAATGGATCAGGGCGGCAAGGCAGAGAAAGTAGGCATCGAAATAAATGACTGTTCCAAGACAGGAGTTGGTTTTACCTGTATGGAGAGACTGGATATGGGAGCGGTCTATGAGGCATATCTGACGATCTGGACCAAAGAGGTTCTTCATGTCTTTCTGGAAATTGTGCGTGTTGAGAATAAGCAGAATGGCAGATTTGAATATGGTGCGATCTTTATCGGGATGTCTGAGATGGATGCCAGCAGGATCGAGACATATGGCACGATACAGAAAATGAATGTATAAGGATAGCGGATCGGAATGAAGCGGAGAAAACATAGAAATCTGTGGCTGGAGCTTACGGTGATCGTCGCAGCGCTTCTTGCTTTGGCGTTGTTGGTGTATTTTGTGATGATCGTATCCTTTCAAAATGGGATCAGTTCCACGAATGTGACCATGCGTGTTGCCGGAAAGATTGCCAGAACGGTTTTTGATGATCCGAGCAATGAACAGATCGTAACCGTTGGTTTAATGATGCGCTATGGTGCTCATCTGGGATTGTTTTTTGTAGTGGGAGCAGTCATTGCCTTCGTCAGTATGGTCATATTCAGGGGATATTTTCGGATCATAGGAATTTTCCTGTCCGGAGTCGCCTGTTATATGATGGCATACTATACGGAATATTTTAAACAGTATATAGACGGCAGACATTTCCAGATGACGGATGTACAGTTAAACTGGCTTGGATGTCTGACGGGGATTTTCTTTATGGTAGGATCCTATTTTTTGAACAGACTGCTGGTCAAGCTGTCAGATTGACAGGGATCTTTTAAGAAACCGAACTTTTATTTTGATGCGAAAAGCAAGCGGAAAACGCTTGCTTTTCTTAAGTTACCGGTTAATGCATCAGCCGGCTCAAATCCGTATAGAAATTCGGATAGCTGATCGTAACAGCATCGCTGCCGAGGATCTTTGTATCACCGTCAGCGGTCAGGGCGGCGACGGCAAAGCTCATGGCGATCCGGTGATCCAGATGAGAATCGATGACCGCCCCGTGAAGCGGTCTGCCGCCGTGAATGATCATACCGTCTTTTGTACCGGTGATATCGCATCCCATGGCGCCTAAGGAGTTCACCATCACATCGATGCGGTCCGATTCCTTGACTTTCAGCTCCGCAGCATCCCGGATGATCGTCGTGCCTTCGGCACAAGCCGCCATCACATTGATGATGGGGAGTTCGTCGATCAGGGTGGGAATGATCTCGCCTTCGATGGTGATGCCGTGCAGGGCGCTGTGCTTTACAAGCAGGTCGGCGGTGGGTTCGCCGTCACGGCGGACGTTGAGCAGCGTGATATCGCCGCCCATGGCCTGTGCGACTTTCAGGATCCCGTCTCTGGTGGGGTTGATGCCCACATTGCGGATCAGTATCTCTGCGCCGGGAACGAGCAGACCGGCAGCGATAAAGTAGGCTGCGGAAGAGATATCTCCGGGAACACACACCTTCTGGCCATGCAGAGCAGGCTCCGGGCAGATCGAGGCGGTGGTGCCCTCCGTGTGGACCTGTGCGCCGAAGTAGCCCAGCATGATCTCGGTGTGATCACGGCTGACGACGGGTTCCGTGACTTTCGTGATGTCGTCCGCATACAGTCCGGCCAGCAGGATGGCGGATTTCACCTGCGCGGAGGCTACTTTGGAATGATAATGGATGCCGTGCAGCGGCGCGCCCTTGATGCGAAGCGGTGCACAGTCGTTGTTGGAAAGACTGGTGATATCGGCTCCCATCATGGAGAGCGGCTCCATGATACGGCGCATGGGGCGTTTCCGGATGGAAGAATCTCCGGTCAGCGTCGTCTCGAAGGGCTGTCCGGCCAGAATGCCGGAGATCAGTCTTGTCGTGGTGCCGCTGTTGCCGGCATCCAGAATGCCGTCCGGTTTCTGCAGGCCGTGAAGCCCCTTGCCGTGGATCAGAATACGTTCGGGCGTATTCTCTATTAAGATTCCCATTTTGCGGAAACATTCTATGGTGGAGAGACAGTCTGCGCCCTGCAGGAAATTGAGGACTTCCGTAGTCCCTTCCGCCAGAGAACCGAACATCACGGCCCGGTGGGAGATGGACTTATCCCCCGGGACGGTTACTTCGCCTTTGAGATGATGTGCTTTTTGAAAGATCATGGTGTACCTCCGTTCTGGATCGCATAGCCCTTTCCGGTTAGGATGACGGCCGCTTTCCGGGCTGCTTCTTCCTCGTAGAATTCGATGCGCAGGGCGCCTTCGGCCAGCTCCCTGTTGTGGTTGATGCCAATATTCTTGATGCTTACTTCGTCAGCAGCCAGAAGCGCGGCGATGGCGGCAATGGAGCCTGGCCGGTCCGCGATATCCACCGTCAGAACATAGGCGGTCTTGATCGGGCCGCTGGAAGCGGTGATAAAGGACTCCCGATAGCTCCTTGCGGTGTCGAAGAATTCATAGAGCGCTTCCGCGGCGCCATCGTCGATCTTAGCGGAAATCTCCGTAAGACAGTTAATATATCGTTTTAATAAGGCAGAGATATTATCCTTGTTGGTGAGGCAGATCTGCTGCCACATGACCGGCGAGGAGGAGGCGATTCTTGTGATATCCTTGAAGCCTCCGGCGGCGATCATCTTCATGACGCCGGCCTCGGAATCGGCGTTCTTTACAAGATTGACGAGAGAAGCCGCGATCACATGAGGCAGGTGGGAGATGGCCGCAGTGACGAAGTCGTGCTCCTCATAGCTTAACATAAGCGGGATGGCGCCCATGGCTTCTACCAGAGATCGGTAACTGTCCTTTTTTTCATCCGGCACCTTGTCTGAGGGAGTCAGGATATAGTAAGCATTTTCCAGAAGAGATGCCTTGGAATTCTGATAGCCGATACGTTCGGAACCTGTCATGGGATGGCCGCCGATAAACTGTTCCTGTAGTCCAAGCGCTTCCGTCTGTCTGTGAATGTCTGTCTTCACGCTTCCAACGTCGGTGAGGATCGTGTGCGGTGACAGATACTTCCTTAAGCTGAGCAGATTTTCGTTATTACAGGAGACGGGCGCGCACAGGAAAATATAGTCGCAGTCTTCAAAAGCAGCGTCGATGGCAGGCCGGATCTCGGTGAGGATTCGTTCCTGCAGGGCAAGCTGCAGGGAAGTCTCCCGGATATCATATGCGATCAGACGGGCCGCCGGGTATGCCGCGCGGATGGCTCTGGCGATGGAGCCGCCGATCAGCCCCAGGCCGATAAAGCCGCAGGTGAGAGTGTTCATATGTCTGGTACCTTTCTTTCTTCATTGCATGTGATCATGCACAGATACAGTATAACATCTCAAAAATTCCGCTACAAGAAAAAAGTTGCAAACTGCCAATAACCGAATAGTTACGAAAATTGAGAAATAGAACAAAAAATTGACGCAAAAATCGTGTGCAGAATGTATAATTGTTGTTGAAATTTTTTGTGTAATTTAGTAAAATATACTTATATTTGTGCTTGGGAATAAATTATCTATGAATTGCAGTATAAGACAGACTGATATTTGGCCCAATCATGAGTGAATAACAGAAC
>CANOCU010000013.1 GCA_947564645.1 uncultured Lachnospiraceae bacterium | reverse complement strand
CATACCTATTATCTTTCGATCATAGCGTACCTAATTTAAATCGTTACAGATTAAATCCTTTGATTCCTGGAAATGTATCCTGTATATACCGGGAAAGTTCATCGATAAACGAATCTCCGTAAGATACTGTTTTCGCCTCTTCGCTGATAAATTGTCCTACACACCAATACATATGAATCAGCTCTTCATTTACCTTCCGATATGCATTCTTCTTTGCGTTTTCTATAATAGCAACCACTTTCGTAAAGGTTTTCGCAATTTCATCCATATTATCTCCTGTCAGACTGGTTCTATTTCGTACACTATTACGTCCATATTATAGCAAAAGCTGCCTTTCTCTACAACACATTTTATAAAACCGTGTCACGCTTGTCCGTCCGGTTAAGGCCTGGCCTCAAAAATCCGGAGCATTTTCCCAATAGAATACAAAAAGAGCCGTCATTCCGGAGATTTTGTCATCTCCGGCACAACAGCCCCATAAATTGTACGGCTTCTACACCGTCGTCAGTAATGCCTCAAAGCTTCCTTCCAGTTCATATTCTCCCGTATCCGCCGTGATCAGGATACTGTCTCCCCTGCGGAAGACCACCCGTTCCTCCCCGGCGCGGGCTTCTCCCTCTCCGTCTAACACCAGCAGACTGGCGAAGGAGGTGCGGTTCGTCTCTCCGAAGATCCGTTTCACGAACTGCCCGTCCAGCACGATCTTATCCACCGTAAAGTACTCGCAGGATACGATATGCGGCTCGAAGGATTTCCGCTTAAGGATCGGTATCCGGTTGATCACCTGCAGCGCCTTCTCGATATGCAGATCCCGTTCCCGCCCGTCCGGTCCTTTTCTTCCGTAATCATAGACCCGGTAAGTCACATTTGAATTCTGCTGGATCTCCGCGATCAGGCTTCCCGCGCCGATGGCATGAATGGTGCCCGGCTCGATAAAAAGCACGTCTCCCTTCTGCACCTCCACCTTATTCAGCACCTCCAGGAGCGTCTTGTTCTCGATCCGCTGCGCAAATTCCTCCGCGGACACTTCCCTTGAAAAGCCGTAGTACAGGCTGGCAGATTCCTCGCAGTCCACGATATACCACATCTCCGTCTTACCGTACTGTCCTTCATTTTCCAGGGCAAAACTGTCTCCCGGATGCACCTGGATCGAAAGATCCTCCCTGGCATCGATGAATTTGATCAGAATCGGGAACTGCTCATACCGGCGGCTTTTCGTCCCCGTCACCTTCTTTCCTTCCATCAGGATATATTCGTTCAGGGTACTTCCCGCGTACGGCCCGTTCTCTACGATACTGGAGCCGTCCGGGTGGCAGGACAGTTCCCATGTCTCCGCCAGCCGTTCTCCCGCAAATTCCTTGCCAAACTCCTTTATCAGCCTCGTTCCGCCCCAGAGATAATCCTTGCAGGCGGGTTTTAATTTCAAAACTGCCATTTTCTGTACAGCCCCTTCCCTCTATGATCAGATCCCCGCCGCAAGCATTCGCGGGAATCTGTCTGTTCCTCACGGACCGTCACCCTTATACCGCCTTCTATTCGAGCGGCTCTTCCAGTCCGTAGACCTCCACTTCATAGATACGCGCCGCGCTGTCGCTGCCCTGGGTCGGCTTATTGATCACCAGCTTCACGAACTGTGCCGCCACCGGTGCAAACGCGTCGTGGGTCGTACCCGCCGTATTTCTCGTCACGCTGCGCACTTCCTCGAAGGCCGCACCGTCAACGCTAACATAGATTGCGTAGGACTTCGTATTCATATCCGCGCCTTCTCCACCGGCCTCCGCATGGTACACATCCACCGCGCTTACCGTCTTCACGGAACCCAGATCCAACGTGATCTCGTGCGGCGCGCTTCCGGTCGCACACCACTTCTTCGTCACATCGCCGTCCACGGCAAATTCCGGCGCCTCATTCTCATTGACATAAGCGTCCGCCTCCGTACCGGCTCCCTGCGAAAGAAGCGCAAGCCCTCCGGCCGCATTGTCAGTCACGACCGATATACCCTTCCTGTGTCGTCTCCGCGGTTCCCGACGCGTTCTGCGCCGTTATGGATACATCGTAGACGCCTTCCTCCGGATAGGTAACGGATACCTGCTCGCCCTCCGCGCTCTCCGTATCGGAACCGGTGATCGTCCAGGTCACTTTCTCCGTATTCTGGGAGCAAAGGCTGCTGAAGGTCACCGTCTCACCCGGCGCTGCCAGGGTCACATCCGCCGCAAAAGCCGCCTTCGGCAGACTGTTGTCCGGCCACTCCATCGTAACCTTATCCCCGGCGCCTTCGATAAGCAGCGCATTCACCGGCACCACCTGGAAGTCGGATCTGTTCGTCTCATCCGTGCGCGGCAGCGTATTGATATAGAAGCTCGTGGTGTTAGACACGCCCAGCAGCGATTTCGTCTGATCCTGGTTGATCCGGTATACCTCATAGTAATCCGTCTGCACGTCCGTATCCCATGCCAGCCGCACGCCCGCATACATGCCGTCCTCATCGAATTCGCTGTCGAGTACCTGCACGTTGCTCACGGAAGCGCTCTCTTCCTGACCGATCTGCGCCATCGTGATATTGCCGAAACGAAGCTGTAACCCGTTCACATCCGCATCGGACCGCAGCCTGTAAGAGATCTTCCGGATCGTCTTTCCGGACAGCGCAGACGCATCGTAGGTGATCGTAGTCCACTCTTCTCCTGCTTTCCGGTCCCCTTCCAGTACCGTCTCGCTGCCATCTTCCGTCGTCAGCACCGCATCCACCGCGATCTCGCCGCCTCTTGCCCTGACCGTGGTAGTAAACTCCATCTGCTCCGCCATCGTAAGACCCGCACTGTACAGCCGGATCACCGACTCTGCGCCCGCCTTCATGGAACCCCGCAGGATCAGGCTTGTGCCGCCGTACCAGGCGTCACCCACATCCAGATCCGCCGTCAGATCATTGCCCTCGCCGTCCTCGATGATGTAGCGGTAGGTGGGCAGAAGATCGGAAATACTCCAATTGTTCCAGTCTAACTGACTGATCAGTTCTCCGTTTTTATAGAAGCCGTATCCGTTTCCCGTAGAGAAATTTGTCACAAAAGGAAGGCTGGTGACCGCCGTGCGCTCCACCACATAGAAGGACACGCCCCTCCACTGCGTATCGTCCGTAATCTCCACTTCCGCCGACGGATCCCCCTTGGCATTCACCCACAGCTTATTCTCCTGCTTCCAGAAATCCTGAATCATTTCCGTGGAAAAATAAGCCCAACTCGGGCAGTAAAGTCCCAGCGACGTATAGGTGCCGCCCTCCGGCTTCTCGAAAAGACTCCAGTCAATCTCCGTATGATAACCGTTGCTCTGCAGATCCACGCCCGCATACAGGCTGTAGGGATCGATCCCCTTCTCCTGCGCAAGCGAAGCGGAAGCCTTAAGCAGTTCTTCCGGCGCCAGCTTCTCGGACGTCCACCAGAAATTCAGGAACATATCATCCGCCACCGGCGCTCCATCCTCCGTCTGCAGGAACATGGCATTCTTCTTCGTCAGCGCGTTCTGCCAGTCCATCTTTCCTTCCGCCGTCATGGAATCATAGTAGATCAGTTCCAGTTCCGGGGCCTGCGCCTTGTAATAGCCAAGGAACTCCTGCATCCGCGCCGCATGGTCCGCCGTCAGAGGCTCCTCGTCCGTGCCCTCCGTCTCCTGGTTGATGAACCAGCCGTCGAACCCGTATATATGCGCTACCTCGATCAGCTTATCCGCCACCGGATAACTGCCGTCCTTTTCCTTCTGTAAAAGGTCCTCCAGCCAGGTCATCTTACCGCCGTGAGCCGCCTGCGGCATGAAAACCGTACCGATCACCGGCACGCCGTTCTTATGCCCTGCATCCACCACATCCGCGGAAGGCGCCACGATCAGCCCCTCTCCCGAGGAACCGCCCCAATACACCAACAGATCCACATACTGCCAGTAGGAAAAGGCGTTTGCCTCAGCCTTATTCAGCCCGTGCGGGGAATTTCCGCTGGTACTGCCGTTCATAATGGAAATCGCCATGCTCCGCGTCTCCTTATTCTGCGTACCGTTCACCGGCTCTAAATCCGCGATATCCACCCTCTTCGCCAACGGCACCGTGCTCACGTTAAACCGCAGATCCTCATCTTCCTCCGCTTTCCATTCAAGCAGCTGTGCCGGGAACCAGTAAGAAGCCTCCGGCTGCCTGTTCATGGTCAGTTCCCGGTTCCCGTTCTCCTCCGTGACGGCATACTGCGACGTACTTCCGGCAGCGCTCTTTTCGCCGCCTTCCTCTGCCGCACCGTCTGCGGCATCCGCACCTTCCTCACCCGCGCCGGACGCTTCCGTCGTCTCCGCCGTTCCCGTATCTTTCCCCGAAGTATCCCCCTGTGCGCCGCCGCAGGTCGTCAGCCCGGCTGCCATCGCAGCGGCTAACAGCATGGCGGTCGCTTTCCTTCCGTACCACTTCTTTCTCATAACCCTCTTTCTCCTTAATTTTCATAAACTGATCCGTCTTTTTTTACCTCACCAGCACCGTCACAACTTCATACGGCTTCAGCACAACCTCAATCGTATTCCCGTTGACGGCCGCTTCCGACTCGGTCTCCTCCAGCAGATTGCAGACATACGCCTTCTCAAACGCCGTATTCACCGTAAGATGCGCCTTCGTCAGCGCGTTCTCCGACTCATACATGCGCAGCACGATCCCGTCGCCGTCTTCCGCCATCTTCACCGTCTCCAGCACCACATTCGCCTGATCTACGGCGGCAAACGAATACGTCTCCACATCCGCCGTGCCGGTCTGCGCCATGAGCGGCTGGTTCAGCTTATAGGCTTCATCCACCGTGCCGGCTGCGCGCCAGCCCTCCGCGTGAGGATAGATCGCATAGGTAAATACATGCTCCTCCTTATCCGCCGTCGGGTTCGGCTCGATCCCGGACTTGATCAGCGTCAGCGCCATATTGGAATCCTGCACGGAATGCCCGTACTTGCAGTCATTTAACAATGACACGCCGTAATGTCCTTCCGACAGGTCCATCCACTTCTGTCCGCAGCTCTCGAAACGCGCCACATCCCAGCTCGTATTGCGGTGTGTCTTTCTCGTCAGGTTACCGAACTGCACGTCGAAAGTCGCCTCGTCCGTATGCACCGCCACCGGGAAATGTACTTTGAGAAGCGTCTGGTGTTCCTTCCAGTCCACCTTCGTCACGAACTCGATCCTGCGGCTTTGCGCATAGAAGATCACCTGCTGCCTGATCACAGACTGAGAGGCTTTTCTCGTGATCGTGAGCACCGCGCGCACGGGCCCGACTTCCGTCCATTCCATCTGTTCTACGCCGTCCACATCCCAGAACTTCTCCGTAT
Source organism: uncultured Lachnospiraceae bacterium (assembly GCA_947564645.1). GTDB lineage: Bacteria > Bacillota > Clostridia > Lachnospirales > Lachnospiraceae > UBA3282. The sequence goes on along the minus strand of CANOCU010000013.1, from coordinate 60,265 downwards.
AGTAAATGTCAATGTCCCAGTTGTCGAAGTAAATCGGCTTATCCTCATACATCCGCAGCAGATTGGCACGCTGTCCCTCCTGCACCACTTCCCGCTCATTGTCCTTGTCATAGATGCTGGTAAACATTCCCTGTTCATCCAGTCTGATCCGGTAAAAAGGCGTCTCCAGTCCATACAGGCCGTCCAGAACAAACGGCGTTTCTGCTGCCGCTTGTGCCGTCTCCCCCTGCAGGAGCGTACGAAATGCCTTATACCCCTTGGCCGGCAGATTCTTCACATAAGCAATGGCTCCCGCATCCGTCTTCTGCACCGGATAGACTGCGCCGCTTCCGTCCGTCAACGCCTCCGCCTCAAGATCGCCGAGCCACACCACATCGTCCCGCACCCTGCCGATGGTGTTAAAGACCGTGACCGCCCCGCCCTCTCCGGCAATGGCCCTTCTGCGCTCTCTGCTCCTGTCCGCAAGCTGCTTCGCCAGACGGTCATACTCTTCCTTCGTCACCTCGTACACTTCATGGATCGAAGAGCCCGGCAGGATATCATGGAACTGGTTTAACAGCACCAGTTTCCACATGGCATCCAGTTCTTCCGCCGGATACGCCTGTGTCTGTCTGCTCAGAACGCACAGCAGTTCCAGATCCATCAGCCCTAACTCTACCTTGCGGTTGGAGCGTTTATTGCGCGCCATGGAGGTCAGCGTTCCCCGATGGTACTCGAAGTAAAATTCCCCTTCCCAGACCGGAAGCCGTCTGTTATCCTTCACCCGCTCCTCAAGCTCCTCGAAGTAGGTGCGCGCGAACGCCTGCCGCACCGTGGGAATGCCTTTTACTCCCTTCTCCATACGCAGGGAAGTCTCCAGCATCTCTCTGGTAGGGCCGCCGCCCCCGTCGCCGTAGCCGTAGGAAATGAGAATGTCATTGTTAATATCCTTGTTCTGGTAGCGCATCCAGCCGCCCATGATGGCATCCGGGTGCAGCATCCCGTTGTAGGTGGTGAAGAAGTCCTTGATCGGCTGGCTCACACCCAGGGTCGTGATCAGATGCGTCAGCACCTCCGAACCGTCGATCCCGCGCCAGCGCATGGTATCGTACGGAATCTTGTTAAACTGGTTCCAGGCAAGCTTCGTAGTCATGAAATAATCAATACCGCACTTTTTCATGATCTGCGGCAGCGCCCCCGAATAACCGAACACATCCGGCAGCCACAGGATCCTGTTGTCTACGCCGAACTCTTCCCTGAAGAAACGCTTCCCGTGCATAAACTGCCGCACCAGGGATTCCCCGGAAGTCAGGTTGCAGTCGGCTTCCAGCCACATACCGCCTTCCGGCTCCCAGCGCTTCTCCCCGATGCGCTCCTTCGCCTTCGCGTAAAGCTCCGGATAACGCTCTTTCAGGAAGGCGTACAGCTGCGGCTGACTGGACATAAACTTATAATTCGGGTATTCCTCCATCAGTTTCAGCACCGTGGCAAAGCTTCGTCCCACCTTTTCCCGCGTCTGCTCCACCGTCCACCACCACGCCACGTCGATGTGCGTGTGGCCGATACAGGTGGCGATTACATCCTGACAGCCGGCCATATCCGTGTACAATGCCCGGTCGATATAAGCGGACGCCTCCCGCAGCGTCCTGTAGAAATCCTCCGAGTAGGGCGTGCGCAGATCCAGGAAATTCACCGTCTCGTTCAGAATCGTCTCGATATCCCTGCGGTTCTTATCATCCTCCTCCATTCTGGAAAAGGCGGCAAGCGGCACCCACAGATCGTAATACAGCTTCTCGATCTCGTGATCGATCTCCTGCATCTCCACGATCAGGTTAAATTCCGTATGCAGCGTCCCGGTATAGGCCTGCAGCTCCAGCGTCAGTTCCTCCCCGGCCTGCGCCTCCTGCCGCAGGAACACATCCCTGTGGTTCATGTCGATCCCCTGCACCGCCTCGCCGTTTACGAAAAGCAGAAACTGCGGGTTCTTCGCGTCATCCCACTCGTCGATCTGGGTGCGCACATGCATCCACATCCGCCTGCCGTCAAGTTCCTCCGGCACCCGGTAGAGCGCCTTGAACCAATAGTGGCGGTTCTTTCCGTACCAGTGCATCTTCCGGCAGTCAAAACTCTCCCATGGTGTCAGATCTTTTTCCGCATCCTCCGGATGTATGTAATTGCCCTCTTTGTATTCCCAGTCATCGATGGTAAATCTCTGCTTTACCTTTAACCTCTTCAACTCTTCACAAATGACGTTGACCCTCTTGTCTAAAAAATGCATAGCTGCCTCCTTATCTGCCCTCTTTGCAGAATTTCCAGTTGATATGACTCACCCATACGGCGCTGTGTCCCGGCAGGATCCCCTGCCGTCCAAAGTCCGCGCTGCAAACTACACCGGCTCCATAGCCTCCATCAGGCGATCCGCCGTGGTGAACGCAAGTCCCGTCACCGTGTCCGCGCAGCCGTAATAGACGGCGATCCGTCCCGTGGCCGCATCGGTCAGCGCCGCGCAGGGGAACACCACATTGGGCACGTCGCCCACGCACTCATACAGCTCATGCGGACCCAGAATATAATTTCTCGTCCGCTGCTTTACCTTCCATGGCTCCTCTAAGTCAAGCAGCGCGCATCCCATCCGGTACACGAAACCGTTGCACGTATTGATCACCCCGTGATAGATCAGAAGCCAGCCGTCCTCCGTCTCGATCGGCACGCTTCCGGCGCCGATCTTGGTGGACTGCCAGGCGGAGTAATCCCCCTTGACGGTCTCCATCACCAGTCGGTGACAGCCCCAGTATTTCAGGTCCGGACTCTCACTCAAGAAGATATCCCCGAAAGGCGTGTGCCCGTTGTCGCTGGGCCTGCTCAACATGTAATACTTTCCCCCGATCTTCCTCGGGAAGAGTACGCCGTTACGGTTAAACGGCAGGAAAGCATTTTCCAACTGGTAAAAAGTCTGAAAGTCAAAGGTATACCCTACCCCTATGGTAGGATATCCCCGGTAGCCGTTGCACCATGTCACATAATACCGGTCCTCGATGAAGCATACCCGGGGATCGTAACGGAAATCCCGTCTGGCGATCTCCGGATCCGCCCCCTGGAATGTGACCGGTTCATCGGAAATCTCCCAATGGATACCGTCCTTGCTGAATCCGGCAAAAATATCCATGCTGATCGATCTGCTGTCGCAGCGGAACACTCCCGCGAATCCGTCTCCATAGGGAACTACCGCACTGTTGAAAATACTGTTGGAGTTTTTCGTCGCAAATCTCTCTATGATTGGATTATCCCTGTAGCGCCACACCGGCAGCTTCGTATCCTCTGCCGGGGCCTGCCAGGGGATATTCGGCAGATCCCTGCCCACTATCTTTGTCACAATGCCACACCCTCTTTCCAGTTTCCGGCTGCGGTCAGCACAGTGTCTGTGCTGACCTGTCAAACCTGTTTCTATTTTCCTACAAACTCGTCAACCTGCTTCTGCGCGGCATCCATCACATCCTGCCAGCCCGCTTTCATCAGCTCCTCCTTGATCTGGGGGACCGCCACTGCCGGATCCTGCACGCCGGTCATCACCTCACTGCGGTAGCGCAGCCAGATCTCACGGCAGTTCGCCAGCTTATCCGACACTTCGGTGGTGTCGAAGGTAAAGCCCAACATCCTGGAAGATACCGCCGCCTCGTTCAGCGCCTTGATCTCATCCCACTGGTTATACTCGTCCGTGTCCACCTGTGTCACCGTAAAGAAAGACCCCTGCGTGTAGCCTGCCATTGCCCAGTCGTTGTTGATCTTGTGCGCCTTGCCGTCTGCGGTGTACTCGAAGTTCACGCCTTCCTCACCGTAGTAGAACATATCGCGCATCTTCGTGTCCGTATTTACCAGATCCAGGAACTGCAGACACTTCTCCGGATATTTGGTATTGATGGACACCATGTTCAGGGAACCTCTTACCGTCTCGTTGGAAAGGATCGTGTCGCCCACTTTCTGTACCACCACATCCTTGCCCATCTGCGGTCCCCAGGAGGTAATGCCTGCCGACTCCCAGCCCTGTGCCACACGCCACATATTGTATACGCGGGCCTCCGACAGGGTGGAAGCATCCGGGTTGATGATCCCTTTCTCGTACCAGTCATGCAGTGTCTCCAGTGCCGAATACACATCCGGCTCCTCCAGTGTGAAGCACACTCTCGCATCCTCATCGTCATAGCGCACGCCCAGGATCTGCGTTCCGGCGCCGATCTGGTCATATACGTCGAAAATATAGTACACGCCGTCATTCTTCACATAGACCGGATAGTCATTCTTATCGGCTTTCAGCGTCTCGAAAGTCTCCGTCAGCGATTCGATCTCGGTCAAAGATGCGATATCCAGGCCGTACTCGTCTACGATCTCCTTATCCCAGACCGCATAGTTGGAGATAGAGCTGTCCTTATAAGTAGGAACCCCGTAGATTCTGTCCTTCACCTTCACGCCGTCCCAGTACTTCTCCGGCATCAGCTCCATCAGACCCGGCATGTTGTCGGCGATCATATCCGTGATGTCGTAGTAGGCGCCCAGATTGATGTCCGCGATATAGTTGTTGCCGTTTCCGAAGATAATATCAAAAGGCTCATTGGTGCTGACGATGATGTTACGCCGCTTATCCCAGTCGCCCCAGGGAATGACTTCCATCTCGATATTCACGCCGATCTTCTCCCCGGCGTAGGCGTTTACCTTCTCCACCCATGTGTCATAGTTGGTGGGCATCCCGTTTCCGATCGTCACCCATTTCAGATTCACGATCTCGCCGCTGTCCGCCGCAGACTCCGTGCCCGCTTCGCTGCCTCCGCCGGAAGCCGCCGTCCCCGCTGCACTGCCGCTGTCACCGCCGCCGCATCCGGCAAGCATTCCCATCGTCATCGCCGCAGCGATCCCTGTCGCTAAAACTTTTTTGAATTTCATGTCCTTCCTCCTGTTATTCACTCTTTGTTATTTTTCTGAACCTTTTACACGATCATTCCCTTTTGCCGTCCTTCCGCTCACAATGTCGGAGTGGTCCGGCAGCCTCCCGGTCTGCCTACTCCTTCACCGACCCGATCGTCAGACCGGAGATAAAGTACTTCTGGAAAAACGGATAGGTACATGCGATCGGCACGATGATCACGATCGCGATCGCCATTCTCACACTCTCTGTCGGCATGGACAACTTATACTGCTGTAAGGAAAGTCCGCCGTACGGGTTGTTGGCGATATACTCGATATTCTTCTGCATATTGTTGAGCAGTGACTGCAGTGTCTGCAGCTTCGTATCCTGTATGTACAAGGATGCCTGGAACCAGTCGTTCCAGTAACCGAAGGCCGCGAACATACCGATCGTCGCCATCACCGGCTTGGAGATCGGCAGTACGATCTGCGACCAAATCCTGAACTGTCCCGCACCGTCGATCTTGGCGGATTCGATGATGGAATCCGGCACCGTCGTCCTGAAGAACGTGCGGCAGATCGTCACACTGAACGCGGAGCAGGCCAGCGGCAGGATCAGCGCCCAGATACTGTTGTTCAGTCCCAGGATGTTATTGACCACCACGTAGCTTGCCAGCATACCGCCGTTAAATACCATCGGGATAAAGATCAGCCACGTGTACACCGTCTTCAACTTAAAGTTCCTCCTGGAAACCACATATCCCATGGACGTATTGAGCGCGATCGAGATGATCGTACCGACTACCGTCACCAGTACGGACATGAAGGCCGCCCGCAGGATCGTCATACGCTCATTCCACAGAAATTCATAGGCCGAAGCCGAAAGCGCCTGCGGGATCAGCTGATAGCCGTTGGCCCGGATCGATTCCTCATCCGTGATGGAGATGGAAAACACAAACAACAGTGGGATCACACACATCACCGCCAGAATCAGAAAGATCACATTAAATACTACATTGGTGGATGTCTTGATCTGGTTCAAAGACTGTCCGCTTTTTTCTTGTTTTGCCACTTCGTGCACCTTCTTCTATATGATCCTGTTCTCTTTACCTCCTTTGTTTATATTTTATTTATTTTTGTTAACATTAAATTAACACTTATTAACTAGAATGTCAACACCAACATGCAAATTTGTTATTATTTTTTTCAAATTTGCCCTTTCATTGTGCATCTTTTCATTTATATGTCACATTTGTAGCTTTTTATCGATTATTTTAGTTTACAAATATTAAGTTTACACGTAGTTTTCGACATGTTAACAATGTAACCTGCCTTTTTGGGCGAAAGGATCGTGCGATTTTCCCATTACCCACCGGATTTCACCGGTAAATGTATCCTTTTCTTGTGTATGTCCTGTTTTCTCTTAACATTTGTAAACACATTTGTTGTTTTTTTCAAAAGATTGTGATATACTAAAGAACAGCTAAAGACATGTAACAGGGGTTTTCTTATGGAAAAGATCACAATGAAAGATATCGCTGACGCACTCAACATTTCCAGAGTCACCGTCAGCAAGGCATTTAACAATCAATCCGGCGTATCGGACTCTCTCCGGGAGACGATCTTCAACAAAGCCAGAGAGCTGGGCTATACGAAACTGCCCTATCAGGCACAGGCCGCCAGTCAGACGCCGGCTGCACAGGAGGCGCGGACCGTGGCGCTTGTCGTATCCAGGCCGGAGTCCTCCTTCTTCTGGACCGGTATCATACACCGCATGGCGCAGGAGCTCTCTGAATACAGCATCAATCTTCTCTATGTCTATGTGCCGTCCACCTTCACGAAGGATTTTGCGCTGCCGTCCGTCCTGTTCGGCGCCGCCCTGTCCGGCATCGCCGTGATGAACGTATATGATCCGGTCATCCTGGGCATGGTCAACGAGCTGCCGCTGCCGAAGGTTTTTCTCGACACGATCCCTACCCTGACGGACCGTAAGCTGAACGGCGACCTGCTTCTGATCGAAGGGTACCGCACCGAAGCGGAGATCACGGAGTCCGTGATCCTGGACGGTCATAAGGAGATCGGCTTCATCGGCGACATCAGCTATGCGCAGACCAACAAGGAACGGTATCTGGGCTACCGCGAGAGCATGGACAGATATAAACTTCCCATTCGTCCGGAATACTGCTGCATCGACAGCATGGGCGTCTTTTCTTATGAGAAGGAGATCTATGCATATCTGGACGGCCTTACCGACTGGCCCACCGCCTTTATATGCGTCAGCGACTATGTGGCCCATTTTGCACAGCAGTATCTGGATGAGAACGCGCAGAAACTGCCTCATCCCGTCGTGCTGACCGGCTTCGACAACACCAATGAGTACACCAATGTCTCCGGCCGCATCACCACCGCCAACGTCCCCACCGGACTTCTTGGCAAGCGAATGGCCGTACAGCTGCTGTTTCGGACCAACCACCCGGAGGCGCCGGACGAGCTGACCTTTATCAAGCCCTCTATTCTGAAGTAAGAGCAGATTCCCGTTCGAATCTGCCGCCGTAATATCAGACATGTACACATAAAGGTGTAAAGCCTCCGGGACTTTACACCTTTTTCTCAGATCGGATCATGACATGTATAAATGTCGTCTCTTTTTACAACACTATATTGTAAAACACCTTCCTCTTATCACAATTTGTTTACTTTCCGCATTACCTGTTTTTGTTGTGTAATAATGATCACAACAACGTTTTTAAGCAAGACATCTGCTCCCTGTTATGCCGATACCCAAATTCTGGCCTGGGTATTTCACAAAATAGATCGGAGGGTATCCATGAAGGAACTGCGACAACTGATCCGCGATCTGCGGGAAGACCACGACCTGACACAGCGTGAAGTCGCGGCCTATCTTGGTATCTCCCAACAGACTTATTCCAATTATGAGAACGGTGTTCGGGAAATACCGACAAGCACGGTAGTCTCACTGGCCAGGCTTTATCAGGTGAGCACCGACTATCTCCTGAATTCGGACAGCGCCTATCTGGGCAATACAAATCTAAACAGCGCCTATCTGGACGAGATCACCATGCATGACGTCATGTGCAATATTCAGGGGTTTGACGAGGAAACCCGGAAGAAGCTGCTGCACTTCATCAAATTTCTGGAATACGACAGTTAAAGCTCCGGTCATTTACCTGACCCGAAAGGTAACTTCCCAATTCCCTTCTACGCTTTCTCCACTGTCATAGAAGATGCCGTACACGGAAGAATTTTCTATCTCTTCCGGTTCACCGATGAAATAATACTCATAAAACTGATAGCTTTGTCCGTCCGTTTCTTCATACCAGCTCACACTGAACGCGCAGCTTTGCTCTTCACCGGCCGCATCCACCAGAAATGGCTGCACATGCCGGTCCGCATGTCTGACATTTCCCATACAGATCTGCAGTCGCAGAGCGCCGTCCGTGTAAGCCGCTCCGGTCACGGTAAAATCATTCTCCGCACAGTCCTCCACCTGCATCAGATCCAGTACATCCCACTGCTGCTTCGGATCATCCTCAATTTCGCTGATCGCCTTAAGAGAATCCGGCAGATCATCCCTCTCCACGATCCCTCCCATTCCGTTCAGACTTACACATCTCATATCTGCCTGAGAGCCAAGTGCGGCCAGATCGATCTCTCGCGTCTCTTCACTCCCATCACACAGGATCTCCCTGACACGAAATCGAAATTTGTCAGACTGATATCTGCCGGAAGACAGCACGGTCACTTCGAAGCTGGCTCTTCCTGTCTCTTCATCATAGTTTAGAAAACTGCATCCTCCCACAATCTGTTCACTTCCGAAACTTGACAGATCATAACTGTCAAAAAGATCTACCGGCCCATGGATCCGGTCAAGGTTACTCCCCTCTTCGTCCCGAACAGAGACAATAATCCGCGCTTCATTTCCCTCGATATTGACAGCCTCCACCTCCATCGTGATCCCCTGGTCGGAACTGCTCTTTTCGATCGGAATCAGGCTGTCAGCCAGAGCCGGGGAAAGATACTCGATCACTCTGTAAAATGCCGGAATCTTTGCGGCACATACCGGCAATACCGAAACCATACAGCACAATACCGCCATCAAAACGCCTGCCGCCCACATCGCACGCTTTCTGCCGGTCTCCCACATCGTACTTTTCCTGTCTGCCCCCTGAAGACTCTTTGCTTCTTCTGCCCTTCGTATCACCTCACATACCAGTTCCTGTGAAGGTTTTATGGAGTCATAGGCCCTCCTATACCGTTCTTCAAACATCATCTGTCGCCCAACCTTTCTCTCAACATCTTTCTCGCTCTGGTCAATTGCGTCCTGACCGTCGAAGCCTTTGTTCCAGTTACTTTTCCGATCTCCTCCACAGACATTTCCTCATAATAGAACAGGTGAATGACCACCCGGTACTTCTCCGGAAGCTGCCTGACAGTTTCAATCAGAAGCTCATCCTGATCAGATGTCACGCTGTCGCTTGCAGCTGCCGTCCCGTTTTCTCCGGGCAGATCCTTGTTCTGCATGACGATCGCCTCATGAAAGGCCGCTCTGTGCTTTACCCATGGAGACTTCCAATAATTCTTGCAACAGTTGACCGTCACTCTGATCATCCATGCCTTCTCGTGCTCGCTGCTGTCAAACTTCGGCTGCTTCCTGAAATAGCGCATGAAAACTTCCTGATAAATATCATCTGCATCCGTCCTGTTTCTTACCAGAGAATACGTAAGCCTGTATACCATATCGGAGTTGCGTCTTACCACTTCTTCCAATGAATCTTCCTTATGCATAAGTTTCTTCCCGCCTCCTTCACAGATAATACAACCCAAACGCGCAAAAAGCTACAAAAAGTCAGGTCTTTTTAATTCGATTCGTTGTATAATTTCTGCATTTATTTCAATTTGAATAGTTTTCTCTTCACCATCTTTTGTTGTTATAGAATAGCAGTAACAATAAATCATTGGCAGGGGAGAAGAGTCTGTATGAAGGAGCTGCGTGAAATCTTGCGCGAACTGCGGGAAGACATGGATCTGACCCAGTCAGATATTGCCGACTATCTGGGTGTTTCGCAGCAAAGCTATTCCAACTACGAAAACGGTAACCGCGGCATTCCAATCTGGGTAGTCGTGAAATTATCCGGTTTTTATAAGGTCAGCACCGACTACCTCCTCGGCACAGAATATCATTTTCCCGGCAGTTCGGATCTGAGAAATGCTTATCTGAATGATGTCACCATGTATGATGTTCTGTATGATATTCAGAAGTTCGATCCCGACAACCGCAAGGATCTTCTTCACTACATCGATTATCTGAAACAAAATAAAGAGTGAGGGACAGTTACAAAATACCCTTTGTCGACCATACGTCGCCGTGCAAACGCTCCTCATACATAGTTGCCATATCGAGCGCCTTGCCAAACGCCTTAAAACTTCCCTCGGCAATATGATGGTTATTTTCTCCCGCCAGCTGCCTCATATGCAGATTCATCGCGCCGGCATAGGAAACCGCATAGAAAAAGTCGTGGATCATTTCCGTCTGCAAAGTTCCAAGAAGCGGTACCGTGTACTTCACATCAAAGGAAAGATACGGTCTTCCCGATAAATCCACAGCACACAAAAGCAACGCCTCGTCCATTGGCAGAATAAAGCTCCCATACCGCTTGATCGCTTTCTTCTCTCCTACCGCCTGCCTGATCGCCTCTCCCAGAACAATGCCGCAGTCTTCTATGGAATGGTGGGCATCCACTTCCAGGTCACCCTTACACACCAGATCAAGATCAAACAGACCATGGCGGGCAAAGCCGCTTAACATATGATCCAGAAATCCTATTCCTGTATCGATATTACATTTGCCGCTTCCATCCAGATTCAGCGTCAGACTGATCTTCGTCTCCTTCGTCTCCCTGCACAGCGTTGCGATTCTTGCTTCCATATCGTTCTCCTCATCTTCCCGAATAAATTTATCGTGTTGTTAAACCGCTCACATCCGTTATCCATCCGGTCGGCGGTCGTTGTTTCACTCTCTCTTCTGCTACGGGTATTATACCATGTTCCTTTTCTTAAATAAATATGATCTTTATGATTGGTCTGATACCATAGCACAATATCTCACAATTTACGGTTGACTTATAGCGTACAAAGTGTTATCTTATATTTAGATTACAACTTGTACGCTTACGAAAATGCAGCCGTTGTCACCATAAATCTTCACAGCGCACCCAGGCTGCACAGACTGTTTTGAATCGGGAAGGAGGTCCCCATGCAGCAAATATCCGACTATGAACTGGAATTAATGAAAGCAATCTGGAATAACAACGGTTCGGCGCTCTATGCCGAAATCGTATCCACGCTGTCCGGCAAAGGTATGAACTGGACCAAGAATACGATTATCACTCTGCTCTCCCGGCTGATCGACAAGGGTCTGTTAAAAGCAGGCAAGATCGGCCACCGCAACCGCTACACGGCTATCGTCTCCGCGGAAGAATACCAGAGCTCCCAGACCGAGAATTTCCTTTCCAAAGTCTATGAGGGAAATGCCAGGGATCTTGTTGCCACGCTGATCCAGAAGGACCTGCTCTCTTCCTCGGATTACGATGATCTGAAAAAACACTGGCAATCCATCACCCACGGCACTTTGTCTGAATAATCGTAAATCCAGGGAAATGTTCGCGGCCGGAAACCCTCTGCCGGAAGGCAGGTTCCTGTCAGTCAGGAAAGGAGACTTCGTATTCCATGCATGAAGCGTTAAAACTGATCCTATCATTATCTTTATCCGGAACCATACTGATCCTTTTGTTGCTGCTGTTTCGTCCTCTGTACCGGAAACGGCTGAGCAAACGCTGGCAGTACTACATCTGGCTGGTCGTGATCTGGCGTCTGCTCCTTCCCATAACGCCGGAAGCAAGCCTGACCGGGAATCTTTTTCTGGAAGCGGAACAGATCCTGTCCGGCACAGCAATCTCTGCCCTTTTACCACAGGACAACGGGCAGCCACCGGTCGAAACCATTCCGGAAGCGGAAGCAGTTACCGGCCAGGGCAATATGGTTCAGGACAGTATCGGCAGTAACGATCCTGACACCAAAACCTCCGCCGGCGACACCCGACAGTTTACCGCCGCACGGCCTGACACCGCAAACGCGGCAGACACCAAAGATATACACGGCAGTTTTGTCCCTGTGGGCACCCTGCTCTTCGCCCTCTGGCTGATCGTGGCGCTGCTTCTTCTGATGCGCAAGGTCACCATCTATCAGAGCTTCCGCAAGTACGTGGAGGCCGGATGCAGCCCGTTGGAAGACCTGGAACTGCTGGAATCCTTCGGCCGCATCCTGGAAGACAACCGCATCAGGGGATCCATTGACCTTTGCACCAACCACCTTGTGTCTTCCCCGATGCTGATCGGATTGTTCCGTCCCCGCATCATCCTGCCGGTATCACACCTGTCCGAACGCGATTTTTATTACACGGCTCTGCATGAGCTGACCCACTACAGACGCCGGGATATGCTCTACAAATGGCTGGTACAGCTTGCGCTCTGCCTGCACTGGTTCAATCCTTTTGTCTATCTGATGAAAAACGAGATCAACCGGCTGTGTGAACTCTCCTGTGATGAGAGAGTTATTAAGACACTCTCCGAAACCGCCCGCAAATCCTACGGCGATACACTGTTAAATGCCGTCGGAGCAGGAGGCTCCTACAAAGATACGCTAGCCTCGGTTACCTTACACGAAAGCAAAGAATTATTGAAAGGACGGTTAGATGCGATCATGCACTATCAGAAACTTTCCAAAGCCGTGCGATCGGCCACTCTGTTTATCACCGGTCTTCTGATCGGCAGCGCCATAGTCCTCGGCGCTTACGCCGCACCGGGCAGCGGATCGGTCCAGGACCCGGTCACGCCGGATGGCCAGCCATCCAGTAGTTCTGCCTCTCCTGGCAGCGAATTGTCCTCAGATACCGCCAGGACAGCCGGACAACAGCCGGACGCCGGCGCCATAACTGATCGCGAGGCATCCGCCAAAGCTTATGTCGATTATGATATGCGGTACGAGGACGGTATTTACTACTTTCATATAGACGGCGCAACACGGGAGGACGAACCGCTTTCCAACGTGACCGACGGTTACCGGAAACTTGTTTTTGTCTGGAAAGACCGTTATTCCACCTTCGGTACTTTCAGGGACAAGGATATGCCGCATCTTGTCAGGAATATGGAATCCCAGTGCCGGACACTGCTGGAAAACGGACAGATCACACAGGAGGATATGGATCTGTATCTGCAGATTGCCGGAGACCTTCAGGACTCCTGGCTCTCCTCCACGGCAGAACAATCCGACAACGTTTACACGTTCAAAATGCAGGGCGGCTATTATCAGAAACCCTATATCGTTGATCTTGGCTATACAAACCAGACGCAGCCTGCAATGCTCCAGGTTTGCCACAGCAGGACAATCACTCTGTCAGACCGGACTGCGGTACCGCTCTACTACGATGCCGCATCCGAGCAGCAGCTTGCGTCTGATGAAAGCGCCATGACCGCCGTCACGTCCGTGATCGAGCAGATGCTGGCACAGGAAAATGCCGGTGATATGAAAGTTTTTATTCTGGTGAATCTGGAATATGTGGGCGACGAACCGCCTTCTTCCCTGGCCAGAAGATACTATGAGGAAGAGACACTATCCTATTTCTCTGCCGTATTCCGGGTACTCGACCGCCAGACCAGATTCCAGTATCTGGACCGTATGCTTGCGGACGACAATATTTCCTTTTTTGCCTGCTGTATCGGAGAACTGCCGGACGACGGAGAACAGAAAGAGGCCGTGGAACGGTACATCCTGAAAGCCTATGAGGAGGACAATATCTCTTTCTTTTCCGTCCTGAGCGGTATGTTAGAAGAAGACAGCAAAAGACAGTGGCTGGAACGCTGCGAGAAGGATGACAATATCCGCTATGCCATTGTTTTGGGCGATCAGAATATTTACGACAATCTGGACGCTTTTGATGCTCTGGACAGCCTTGACGTTCTGGATAATCTTGACGCCCTTGATGCTCTGGATGCACTTGATGCTCTGGACAGCCTTGACGCTCTGGACAGCCTTGACGCTTTGGAGAAGCTTGACCCCTCACCCACATTGGGAACCATGGATCTGCGCCGTGCCACGCGGACGGAAGTACCCGAGCAGGTACAAACTGCGCTTGACGTCTGCGAAGGCGGTAAATGGTATGTGATCGAAGCAGACAACTTGCAGTACATCTATTACAACGGCCTGCCAGGCACCTACGCCTACGAATCAGAGATCTATGCCGGTATCGAAAGCGGCAGCGACCGGATAACCATCCGTATTGCAGACATCAGGACCGACTCGCCGCTTCTTCGCAGGCCAAGATCCGACGGCAATTATGTACTGCTGGCTTTCTCCTACGCGCCGGCCAATCCGGATACAGCGTACGAACTGGCCATTGAGTATGATCATATTCCCGTAACATACGAAAGAAGTCAGGCAAGATAGCCTGACTTCCTTTGTCCGGATTTCATATTCTTTGCGGACTTTTTCAAACACAAAGTCCGTTTGCAGTAAATACAGAAGTTCACACCGTTACGGCTTCCCTGCTTCGCTTTATGCCTCCTGCTTAATCTTCATCGTCAATCCGATCCGCTTCTTCGCCACGTCTACGGTGAGCACCTGCACGTCCACCACATCTCCTACGCTGACCGCCTCCAGGGGATGCTTGATATAGCGGTTGGTGATCTGCGAAATGTGCACAAGCCCGTCCTGATGCACGCCGATATCCACAAACACGCCGAAATCGATCACATTGCGCACCGTGCCTTTCAGGATCATGCCCGGCTTTAAGTCTTTCATATCCAGTACATCGCTTCGCAGAATCGGCGCCGGCATATCGTCACGAGGATCTCTGGCCGGTTTCTCCAGCTCCTTCAGAATATCCGTCAGCGTGATCTCACCGATCCCCAATTCCTCCGCCAGCTTCTTCTTATCCTTGATCTTCTTCTCCAGACTGCTGACCGTCATCTCCGGCTTATCGCCGCCTCTGCCTGCACTCTTCCCGGCATTTCCGTGACTGCCCACGCCGGCATCCTTGTCATCCCCGTCAAACGTCATGCCGCCCATAGCCGCCGCCAGCGCCTTACCCATGGCGGTATTGGTGTTGCGGATCACTACTTTCGGCTGCTGTTTCTTCTTCTCTTTCACCGGCGCTGCCGCCTGTTTCTTTCCTGCCGCCTTATTGGCCGCCGCCTTCTTCTGCGCTTCTTTCACGTCGTCCATGGTCAGGCCCATCTTATCAAGCAGCTTCTTCGCCGCCTCATAGGACTCGGGATGTACGCTGGTGGCATCCAACGGATTGTCGCCGTCCGCAATCCGCATGAAGCCCGCGCACTGCTCATAGGCCTTGGGCCCCAGCTTGGCCACCTTAAGAAGCTGTGCCCGGTTGGTGAATCTGCCGTTGGTCTCCCGGTAATCCACGATATTTCTGGCGATCACCTTGCTCACGCCCGACACATATTCCAGGAGGGAAGCGGACGCGGTATTTAAGTCCACGCCGACTTTATTCACGCTGTCTTCCACCACGCCGTGAAGCGCTTCACTCAGTTTCTTCTGGTTCATATCATGCTGGTATTGACCTACACCAATGGACTTCGGATCGATCTTCACCAGTTCCGCCAACGGATCCTGCAGTCTTCTGGCGATCGACGCCGCGCTTCTTTGTCCCACGTCGAAGTTGGGGAACTCCTCCGTCGCCAGTTTGCTCGCAGAATACACCGACGCGCCCGCCTCATTGACGATCACGTACTGCACCGGCATATCCAGTTCTTTCAACAATTCCACGATCACCTGCTCGGACTCTCTCGACGCTGTACCGTTGCCCACGGAGATCAAAGACACGTTATACTTCCTGATCAGTCGTTTCAGTTCCGCTTTGGCCTCCGCCACCTTGTTCTGCGGCGCGGTGGGATAGATCACTTTCGTGTCTAACACCTTGCCCGTCTCGTCCACCACCGCCAGCTTACAGCCGGTACGGAATGCCGGATCCCAGCCCAGAACCACCTTGCCCGCGATAGGCGGCTGTAAGAGAAGCTGTTCTAAGTTCTTACCGAATACGGAGATCGCGCCGTCCTCCGCCTTCTCCGTCAGATCACTGCGGATCTCCCGCTCGATGGCGGGCGCGATCAGCCTGCTGTAGCTGTCCTCGATCACATCCTCCAGGATCGGAGACGTGAACGCATTGTCCTTCGTGATCACTTTCGTGCGCAGATACTGTAAGATACGCTCCACCGGCGCTTCCACCTTTACCACCAGGAATTTCTCGTTCTCCCCGCGGTTTAAGGCAAGCGTCCTGTGGCCGGCAACCTTTTTCACCGGTTCCTCATACTGATAGTACATCTCGTATACGCTCTCCGCCTTCTCATCCCTGGCCGCGCTCGTAAGCTTCCCTTCTTCCATGGTGATATTACGGATATAGATACGATAATCCGCCTCATCCGAGATCATCTCGGCGATAATATCCTTCGCTCCCTGGACAGCATCCGCAACGGTAGCCACCGTCTTGGCCGCATCCTCATCTTCATGAACATATTTCGCCGCTTCCTCCTCGATGGGAGCGGTCGTCTCCTGCGCCAGGATGAACTGCGCCAGTCCGTCCAGTCCCTTCTCCTTCGCCACACTGGCTCTCGTCTTACGCTTCGGGCGGTAAGGCCTGTAAAGGTCCTCCACCACTACCATCGTCTCCGCCGCCACGATCTTCGCCCGCAGCTCTTCCGTCAGCTTGCCCTGTTCCTCTATACTCTTTAAGACCTGTTCCTTCTTCTCCTCCAGATTCCGCAGATACGTCAGCCGCTCGTGCAGGTCACGCAGCACCTCGTCGTTGAGGGAGCCCGTCGCCTCCTTACGGTATCTGGAGATAAAAGGAATGGTGTTTCCTTCATCGATCAGCTTCACGGCAGCTTCCACCTGCCACTTCTCTACCTTCAGTTCTTCCTTGAGTTTTAAAATAATGTCCATCCTTGCTCTTGTGCCTTTCTTCCTTACGATATGATTTTACTTCTGCCGCATACGCAGACTACGGAGAATGCATGCTTTTCGCATTCTCCTAAACATGGTTAGTTCTACTTAGACTGCGTTTTTTGCAGTCTTAGCAGAACTCCATGTTTTATTATACATGAAGTCCCCGATTCCCGCCACCAAATTTAACCGAAAAAGAAAAGTCTGAAAAAGAAAAGTCACAGTAACAGTTTAGCCCAGGACTTTGCATTTACTGCAAAGTCCGTGAAAACATGTAAATCATCTGGGCCAGCGCCCGGCAGCCCCGCAAAGCTCCGGGAAAGGATGGTGCGGCTCATCCTGATACCAATAGGCGACGCTCGTATAATCGTCTTGCCGTTCAAACAAGCCTCTGTAAGAAGCCCCGATCTGCTGTACCGTCACTTTTATATTCTCCGCGAAAAAAACAGGATCCGGAATATGGAACCGATAAAAGGCTCTCATCGGAGGCACATCCGTATTATGATACGGATTCCGAAGCAGATCGTCGTCCCTGGAATAAAAGGGGTATCCCATGTATGCCGTGCTGTAAGTGTCCTCTGTCATATCCTTGTCCTTATCATACTTCGCAAAGCTCCACGACCCACCGAAATAATCTTCCAATCCCGTACTGCATATCGTGGGGTAAGCCTCATCATGATCGATATAAAATTTCACTTCGCCTTCTCCCCACCAGTACCGTTCCAGCGCCTGGATCTGCAGACAGGTCCCGACATAGACGCCCCTGCCTTTCACCCCGTCAAGAATCACATAATCGTTTGCTTTCTCCGTGATCGGCTGCCTCCTCCACTGCGCATGAAAATAAGCCGTATTGCCTGGCAGATCATCATAAAGATTGTAATCTATCTGGTAGAAAAACTCCCGTATCGGATTTTTATGCTGATTCTCTATCGTGATCCTTGCCTGCTTGTGAAAAGGCATCGGAAAGTAACAGTTAAATCCTCTTCTGGGAAGTACCACGATCGGCTGCGAATGGACAGGATAAGTCTGCCCGAAACCGCAGCAGAAGAAATCCCCCAGAGGCACCTCGACGGACGGCTCCTCCTCTTTGTCCCAATACATCCGTAATACAATATCTCTGAGCAGAAAGCAGTCCGCATCACCGGTCTTATAATCGGTCGTTATCCAGATATGATTGATGATTCCGCATCCGTCAATATTCGCAAGCGTCACCGTATCGCCGGGCATGATCTGTTTCAGGCACGGGCTCCCTTTGCGCCCCTGCCCTAAATCGCTGGCCGCCATTCCGGCTTTACCCTTTTCTCCGGTCCGGTTCTCCGCATTGATCGCTCTGGATTTCCCCTGTCTCAAATAAGGCATTTGTTCCAATGAACCATACATCATAAGTTATCCCCTCCTGTCCCTGTTGCCGTTCCCGTTTCATTATTTGGTTTCCTACTCACAATACTACACCAACCAGGGCCTGTAGTCTCCCCTTAATTACAACTTCTCCCGGAAAATCCTCTTCCAGTTCCGTGAAATAGCAGGTCGTATCACCATTGCACCCGATCTCCAGAATACCCTTATCCGCTGTCAGGACCATATCCTCCATCTTGTCATGGGACGCCGGGGAAAGCCCTCCGATCTTCAAGTTACCGCTTTCCTTCTCCCAGGCTACAGTGGTTCCGGCAAATTCTATGACAAAGGAATCATTTCCCCTGTTTCTGACCTGCAGCATCACCACGCCTTTCTCCGTCCAGGCAAACCGGGATTCCCCCGTGACCTCCTTATCCCACAATCTCGTCTCGCCGTCACAAAATTCCCGCACCAGATGCGCTGCCAGCACATATCCTTCTTCCTTCCTGATCAGTTCCAGTTCTCTTGGCAGCCCCATCATGCCGCTGTATCTTCCCGCGCTCTCCCCGACGGTCAGCCAGGGAATCTGTACCGCCCTGTCCGGCAGGCCCCAGAAAGTCTGGGCAGCATAACTTTTTCTCTCCTCCCGGATATTGCCATAGATCTTCTTCGTCTCCTGAACAGCCAGAAACTGTCTGCCGTCAAATTCCCCGACCAGATAACAACCGTCCGGCGTCCAGAACATCCATTTCTTCTGTTCCTGTCCTCTTACGGGTACCCTGACAAGATCCGGACACTCCCAGCTTTCCTCTATGGTCAGACGCTGTGTCAGCTCCCATTCCCTCATATTTCCGGACCGGAAAACTCCATACTCATGTCCATCCAGGAACAACGCCATATAATAGGACCCGCTCTCTTCATTCCAGTCCACCTTCGGGTCTCTGTTCTCGCCCACGATATGAGGGATCACCGGCCTGTCCAGTTTCGTGAAGGTGCGGCCGTCCAGGCTCCACGCCACCTTCTGTGTAAAAGAAGCCTCATCACTCCAACCCATTTTTCCGCCCGCACACGTATAGAAGAGCAGAAGGGCCCCCGCCGGACAGTCCGACATCCTCCCATCCGTATTTTCAACCGCACATCCGGAATACGCCTCCCCGTCTTCATCCGGCATAAGCGCCTCCTCCACCTGCCGCCAGTGCAGCAGGTCATGACTCACCGCATGTCCCCAGCCGATATTATTCCACTTGATGTCAAACAGATTATGCTGAAAAAAAAGATGATACTCCCCCTTATAAAAACAAAGCCCGTTTGGATCGTTCATATGTCCCAGTTTCGGTGTAAAATGCAGATACGGGTAATACTCTTCTTTCCTCTGCTGCAGGCTGTCGCTCTGACGCAGAGAAACCGTCTCCGTATCGTCAAGCGGCCTGATCTCAATCTCGATCGTCTCTCCCCTCAACGTTTTTACCGGCAGTTCTCCATACAGTATCTCCTCCGTCTGCGCGGCCTTCGTCCAAAGAGCCGCATGGAAATGATATATCTTGTTACCGTTCATAAAGATCAGCACTTCTCTCTCTTTACTGTGCGGCAGGATTGGAAAAAGCAGGAAATCCTGCTCTACTCTCAGACAATACCTCATGTTCTTTTCTCCTCTTCTATCATAATCCTGTCACGAAAGGGGCAGTGAACTTTTCCACTGCCCCTGTTTCCGGGATGCCCGGTCTGCCGAATACCCCGAACCGTTGCCCGGATGTTCCACATCCTACTTAACGGCTCCCGCTACCACACCTGCAATAATGTACTTCTGCAGGGCAAGATACAGGATGATCGCCGGAATGATCGCCATCACCAGCGCAGCCATCAGCAGATCCATGTCATTGCTGTATGCCCCCTGGAACAACTTCGTCGCGATCGGAATGGTATACAGCGCCTTATCCGTCAGAATCAGACTCGGCAGCAGATAGTCATTCCACAACGCCAGCGCATGAAGGATCACCAGGGTAGCGATCGTCGGCTTTAACAGCGGGAAGACGATCTGGAAAAAGATCCGCAGCGGCCCCGCCCCGTCAATACTTGCCGCCTCTTCCAGTGCGATCGGAACACCGCCTCTGATAAATCCATGGAACATGAACACCGACATGGACATGGAAAAGCCGACATGCATGAAGATCAGCGTAGCCCTGTGATTCAGGATGCCGAAGATGCCGCCATATATGGAGATCAACGGGATCATAACGACCTGAAAGGGAACTACCATGGAAAACAACATCAGCGTAAACAGGAACTTGTTGACCTTCCAGTCTTTCCTGACGAAGATATAAGCGCACATGGAAGACAGCAAAATGATCAGCAGGCAGCTGACTCCGGTAATGATAACGGAATTCATGAAAACGGTCATGAAATTCATTTTCTGGAATGCTTCCGCAAAGTTATTCAGAGTAAACCCGTTTTTACCGCCCCAGCTTAAGGGCAGTTTGATGATGTCCCGTTTGTACTTAAACGCATTCAGCACCAACATGTAAAACGGGAACATATAGACCAGGAATATCACGATCAGCACTGCCATCTTGATCACGCCCGCCGGTTTTAATGAAGTATTCTCTTTCGCTTTATCCATTATGCTTCCACCTCCTTGCTCTTACTGATCATCGTCTGGGTAACCGCAATGACCGCCGTGATCAGGAACAGAATGATCGCCTCCGTCTGTCCGACTCCATACTGTTTGGAAGAGAACGCCTTCTGGTATACATACATGGCCGCCATCGTCGTAGAGCCGAACGGCCCGCCTTCTGTCAGGGCCAGATTCAGGTCATAGACCATAAAGCATCTGGTGATCGACAGGAAAATACAGATCGTAAAGGAAGATCGCATCAATGGAATGATAATATATCTCGTAACCTGGCTGCCCGTACATCCGTCGATCAGCGCCGCTTCCCGCACATCCTCAGACACACCGGTAAGCCCTGCAATATAGATTAACATCATATATCCCGAATACTGCCAGATCGTCACAACGATCAGCGCCACAAAAGCCAGTGCGCTGCTGGAAAGCCATGATTTCTGTAAAAAAGCAATGTTCAAGGTATCGCCAATGCTCACCAGAATATTTTTAAAGATAAACTGCCAGATATAACCGAGAATGATACCACCGATCAGAAGTCCGCCGCATTCATATCATAATCTGCCGCCAGCGGATCGGACTTGTTGGAGTTATACTCCATCAACAGTTCAAAAGTTTCCATCAGCGCATTGAATCTCGCATTGTCGGCAAGCACCACGGTTCCCGCTTTCAGGTCTTCCATAAACTTCTCTGTAGTCGCCAGCGTACCGTCCTGCTCTTCATACATCTGTGTCAGATAATGTCCGGCAATGCTCCAGTCTTCCATATTCAACGCTACGGGCAGTTCCATGCCGGCATCAGACAAACGTCCAAAAAGCGCCGCC
This sequence comes from uncultured Lachnospiraceae bacterium, assembly GCA_947564645.1. Lineage (GTDB taxonomy): Bacteria > Bacillota > Clostridia > Lachnospirales > Lachnospiraceae > UBA3282. The sequence goes on along the minus strand of CANOCU010000013.1, from coordinate 38,578 downwards.
AGATCATCCATATTCGTTACCGATGCCGGATCCCAGGATTCGCCCAGCACTTCTTCAATGGCTGTCTTATTATAGATCAGGCCCCTTGCTTCAATACAGAAGGGAAAGCTGTAAAGCACATCACCCTTCACAATGCCATATTTGGTTCCGCCATTGGCTGCCCAGGATTCGCCGCTCAGATCCACACCGTATTCCTCACAGAAGTCCGTTACATCCTGCGGATCACCCATGATCAGAGTCGGCGCATTGTTAGCCGCATATCTTGATCCGATCTCTCTTTAGCCGGAGAACTGTCGCCGCCGATCGTGTATACCTCAAGCGCAGCGCCCGTCAGCGCGCCCCACTCTTCCGCAGCCGCCTCGAGTTGAGGCTGAATCTCGCTCTTCGTGTTCAGCATTGTAATGGAAACGCCGCTAAAGTCCGCTCCTTCCGCTGCTGCTCCGCCATCCGTATCTGCTGCCGCATCCTCTCCCGCTTCGCTCTCTGTCTGGCTCCCGGTACTTTCGGCGCTCTCCTCCGCCTGGCTTTCACCGCCGGTACTGCCTGTGTCCGCATTGGAATCGCCACATCCGGCCAGAACCCCTGCCGCCAGCGTCACTGCCAGCAGGATAGATAAAACTTTTCTCTTCTTCATGATCTTTTTCTCCTCCTGTCTCGGTTCTTTGGAACCATAATTGATAGATACAATAATACCCTCCCCCGGTTCATTTCTATCAACCGTTAACATGTATATTATTTTCATTTTATAAAAAACACACAAATATCATTTGTCTAATTTGTATGTTTTTCATAATTAATATTGAACAAATTCACTTTATTTCTTTTTCTGTCTCCTTTTTCTTACATTCTGATTTGTATATTTTCTATTTTACAATCCATAAATATGTCTACCGCTTACACTTCCGCGTATACGAAAAAAAGACCGCCTTCACAAGCAGTCTTTTTCTCGCACATTCTCATACGCATTATGTTGAATTTCTCTCTATCAGCTTCACCGGCATATAGACGTTGAGCGGTACAACCTCTCCCCGCAGTTTCTTATCTATATATTCTACCGAAAGTTCCGCCATCTCCCTGATCGGCTGATGGATCGTCGTGATTGCAGGCGTCGCCATGGAAGAAATGCCGACGTCGTCAAACCCTATCAATTTGATCTGTTCCGGTATCCTCATCTCCATCTGGCTGCATACCTGGATTACCTGCAGTGCGATCAGATCACTGCTGGCAAATATACCGTCTACGGACGGATTCCTCTCCAAATTCCTTCGAATATACTCCTGGTACTGCAGCGACTCGAATTCCTTCGGTTCACTTTGAAGGAGCACATAAGAAACCGCTCTCTCTTCACATACGTCCCGGAACCCGTCGGCTCTTCTGTCCGCCGGCATGTTCTTACCTGTAACTCCGCCAAAATGGAGAAGGCTCCTGCATCCTTTATCGATCAGATGCTGCGCCGCCATCCTTCCTCCCTCGTAATTATCGCTCTGGATCGTTATGATGTCCTGCCTTTCATCCAGGCGCTCGAGATTAATCACGGGTATATCCAGAAATTTAAACTTCTCCGCCTGCAGATTCTTACTGCACAGTACGATACCGGATACTTTATTGGCAACACACATCTCCAGATATTCCGCTTCTTTCTCCGGCTGTTCTCTGGAATTACACAGCAGAATCTTATAGCCGCGCTCTGCAGCGGCATTTTCCAGATCACTGATCAGTCTGGCAAAATAAGGATGTGATATATGCGGTACGATGATCCCGATCGTGTTCGTATGCTGTCTTGACAGCTGTCTTGCCACTTCATTCGGATGATAGTGCATCTCCTCAATCGCCTTCCACACCTTTTCCCGGGTCTTATCGCTGATATATCCCCTGTTATTCATCACTCTTGAAACAGTCGTCGTCGTCACTCCGGCTCTCTGCGCAATATCCTTTATCGTTACCATAGCCTCTCTCAATCCACTCCTGTCGATTATGATATCATACCTGTCTGCTCTTTTAAAGAAAATTTTCAAAATACTTCAGATATCCCTACTGCCCCTGACCGGCTGTGATCGACTCTGATCACACAATTTTTATAGTTTTTCCCCATAAACTATGGTATACTGAATGCATGATTCCAAGAGTCATGCATGTACGCTCAGCGCAGCAGGTGCGTAGAGCTGTTGCCACAGGTCTCTTTTTGAAAGGTGTCCCATGTACGATAACAATCCATACAACAACAATTCCAACAATAGCTATAACAATAATCCCTATACTGGCGGCAGTCCCTATGAAAGCCCCAGTCACGGCCGCTATCCGAACGGCGCTTCCGGCGACCGTCTGGCCTCGGCAGCGATGATCACGGGCATCCTTGCCCTTGCTACTTTTATCTCCATGACGATCTATCCTCCTTTTGTCTTCGGCAGTATCGCCATCGTGCTGGCGCTGTTGTCCAGAGGCCGTGTCACGAAGATGAACGTCAAGGCCAGGGCCGGCATCATCTGCGCCACAATCGGCCTGATCGCCAACTGCGCGCTGTGCACGACAAGCGTTTATATGCTCTACACGAAGCCGGAGATCATGAATCAGGTCAATGACATTTTCGAGAAACAGTACGGTATGTCTTACGAAGAAATGCTTAAGACGATACTGGAAGACGGCGGCATCCCCGCCCCGTAGATTTGCGCCTGCACCAAAATTCGCAGGCTGAGTAAGAATGGAGGATTACTATGATCGCTTCAACCCATAATACAATAAACGGCTATGAGCGTTCTTATTCCGCAGGGGGTCCCACTGCAGCGACGGCCCCGGAATCCGAACCTGCCGTCATCCGTAACCCTGGCCAGTCCACAGAGAAAAAGGCCGGCAAGCAGTCTTCACCTGCCGAATGCCAGACCTGCAGGGAACGTAAGTACCAGGACGGTTCCGACGAGAACGTCTCATTCAAGGCCGCGTCTCATATCGATCCGAACGCGGCCGCATCCCGGGTGCGCAGCCACGAGCAGGAACACGTGAACAACGCCTACAAGGATGCCGCCGAGAACAACGGCAAGGTCTTATCCTGCAACGTTTCGATCAAGACGGCAGTCTGTCCGGAATGCGGCCGCACTTACGTATCCGGCGGCACCACGGCTACACAGATCAAATATTACAACGAAGAAAATCCGTACCAGAAAGAAATGAAATCCTCCGATGCCGCAGGCAAGTACCGGGGAAGAAATTTTGACGCCGGATTCTAAAAGCATTTGGGAGGTTATTTATGAATTTTTATCAATCATCTGCGGCGCTGAAGGCCGCCGCCAGGGAGCATATGTTCGGCCGCTATGGCAGCGCCGTCGGCGCCTGCCTGCTCGTGACGTTCCTCACAGGCTTTGCCACTGTTTCTGTCACTTCCGTTGCCGGGAACACGAATACCCTGCCTGGCACGCTTATTCATTATGCGCTGCTTTTTGCCGTATCCGTTTTTACCGGGCTGCTTTCATCCGGTGTGGCTTATTTCTACCTTAAGATCGCGACCGGGCATATTGCGGTTGTCAATGACGTCTTCTGTGGCTTCCGCATGTATTCCGATAAGGCGCTTACGATCCAGGCCTGGATCACGCTGATCACGTTTATCGGCAGTCTGCCCGAGTATGTGGTGCTGTACAGGATGCCGCTTCTCCCGGATGCTGCTACGCTCACGCAATATGGACTGTGCATGATCTTATCCGGCGTGGTTTCCCTCATATTGAATCTGCTCTATGCGCCGGCCTTCTTCCTGCTGCATGATTTCCCGCAGTATACCGCCAGGGAACTGCTTTCCATGAGCAGAAAGCTGATGGCAGGCAACAAGATCCGGCTGTTCTATATCTTTCTCAGCTTCGTGCCGCTTCTGCTGTTGGGCCTCTTATCCTGCGGGATCGCCCTTCTCTGGGTATCGCCCTACATGAATGCGACGCTGGCGGAGTTTTATTTGGATATCGTCACCCATTCCGGCCACACATCTGACCGCTGACGCCAAATAACATGTTATACTTGCATAATAGGGAACGCGTTCTCCCTGAATCGGAAAAAGCCAGGCCATCACGGCCCGGCTTTTATTTTTCACGATAGAATAGCGCTTTGCCCACAGAGAGCAAAACCATTACGAATTGATCCACCGCAGGTACGCATTGATAAACGGATCGATCGCTCCATCCATCACCGCATCCACATTTCCCGATTCCTCATTGGTCCTGTGGTCCTTGACCATCGTGTAGGGCTGCATGACATAGGAACGGATCTGGTTGCCCCAGCCGATCTCTTTCACATCCCCCCGGATATCGGACAGTTTCTCGGCATTTTCTTCCTGCTTGAGCATATACAGCTTCGCCTTCAGCATCTGCATCGCCTTATCCTTATTCTGGAACTGGCTCCGCTCGTTCTGGCAGGTCACCACGATCCCTGTCGGGAAATGGGTGATCCGGATCGCCGAGGACGTCTTGTTGATATGCTGTCCGCCCGCGCCGCTGCTTCGATAGGTATCGATACGGATATCCTCGTCTTTCACTTCCACATCCACATCGTCCTCGATATCCGGCATGACATCGAGGGATACGAAGGAAGTCTGACGCTTGCCCTGAGCGTTAAAAGGCGATATACGCACCAGTCTGTGCACGCCTTTCTCTGATTTCAGATAACCGTAAGCATTCTCACCGTTGATCTGGAAGGTCACCGACTTGATACCGGCCTCATCGCCGTCCAGATAATCGATCACCTCGAGGGCAAATCCTTTTCGTTCGGCCCATCTCGTGTACATGCGGTAGAGCATACTGCACCAGTCGCAGCTCTCCGTGCCGCCTGCGCCCGCGTTTAATTTGAGTATGGCATTGTTCTTGTCATACTCCCCGGACAAAAGCGTATTGATCCGGATATTCTCGAAGGTTTCCTTAAATTCCTTCAATTCCTGCTCGATATCCGGTATGATCGCGGGATCGTTGTCCTCATATCCCATCTCGATCAGCGTCAGGATATCTTCGTACTGGCCGGACAGACCGTCCATCGTACCGACGATATCCTTCAGGTTCTTGGCCTCCCGCATCTTCTGGTTCGACTTCTCCGGGTCATTCCAGAAATCAGGCGCCTGCATTTCCATTTCCAGCTCCTCGATCCGCTTCGACTTATTCGCTAAGTCAAAGTGAATCCCTCACTTCCGCTAAGGGACTTTCATAAGCCAGGAGCTCGGATTTCATGTTATCCAGTTCTACCACTTAACGTCACCACCTTTTTCTCATTTTTATTTATTCTATTATTTACTTCTGAAAAATACAAGTTGTAATATTTGAATATTATGCCGCTTCCTTTATTTTCTCCCGCAGCACTGTTTGTACTTCTTACCGGATCCGCAGGGACAGGGATCGTTGGGATATACCTTGGCCTCCATACGCTTTACCGGTCCCTTCTGGACGGTATCGTCCTTGTTTGTACCTGTCACCTTGGCTACCTGTTCTCTCTCCACCTTCTGCTCGATACGTACATGGAGCAGGAGTCTGACGGTCTCTTCCCTGATATTCTGCGTCATATCGTCGAACATCTCATAGCCGTTCATCTTATATTCCACCAGCGGATCCTTCTGGGCGTAAGCCTGCAGGCCTGCCCCCTGCCGCAGCTGGTCCATATCGTCAATATGATCCATCCACTTTCTGTCGATCACTTTCAGCAGGATCACGCGCTCGATCTCTCTGATCGCCTCAGGCTCCGGAAATTCCGCTTCCTTCGCCTCATAGAGCTTGACAGCCTCCTCTTTCAGCTGCTGCTTTAAGCTGTTCTTCTTCGGCTTCATCACCCGCTCGGCGTTCAAAGGTTTCAGAGGAATCGTCGGCAGAAGCAGTGTGTTCAGCTCCTTGAAATCCCACTCCTCGAAATCCGTGTCGTCACCGATACAGATATCCACACAATTCTCCGTGATATCCGTGATCATCTTGTAGATGGCATCCCGCATACTCTCGCCGTTTAATACACGCCGTCTCTCCTCGTAGATGATCTCTCTCTGCTCGTTCATGACCTGGTCATATTCCAACAGACTCTTTCTGATGCCGAAATTGTTGTTCTCGATCTTCTTCTGTGCCGACTCAATGGCTTTCGTCAGCGCCTTGTGCTCGATCTCCTGTCCTTCCGGAATGCCAAGCGCATTAAACATGGCGATCATCCGGTCGGAACCGAACAGACGCATCAGATCATCCTCCAGAGAGATATAGAATCTGGATTCACCCGGATCGCCCTGTCGGCCGCTTCGTCCGCGCAGCTGATTGTCGATACGTCTGGACTCGTGCCGCTCTGTACCGACAATCATCAGACCTCCCGCCGCTCTGGCTTCCTCATCCAGCTTGATATCCGTACCACGGCCCGCCATGTTGGTGGCGATGGTCACCGCCCCGTGAATACCGGCATCTGCCACGATCTCCGCCTCCATCTCATGGAACTTGGCGTTCAGTACCTTATGTTCGATGCCGCGCCGCTTAAGCAGGCCGCTCAGTTCCTCCGAGGCGTCGATATTGATGGTGCCCACCAGCACCGGCTGCCCCTTGGCATGGGCCTCCTCCACCGCCATAACGATGGCACGCAGTTTTTCTTTCCTCGTCTTATAGACACAGTCCTGATGATCAATACGCGCGATCGGCTTATTAGTGGGGATCGATACCACGTCCATTCCGTAAATATCCCGGAACTCCTTTTCCTCCGTCAGCGCCGTACCGGTCATGCCGGCCTTTTTCTCGAATTTATTAAAAAAGTTCTGGAACGTGATGGTGGCAAGCGTCTTACTCTCCCGCTTCACCTTCACGTGTTCCTTGGCCTCGATCGCCTGATGCAGTCCGTCGGAATAACGTCTGCCCGGCATGATACGGCCTGTAAAGCCATCCACGATCAGCACCTGATCGTCCTTCACCACATAGTCCTGGTCGCGGAACATCAGATTGTGGGCACGCAGCGCCAGAATAATATTGTGCTGGATCTCCAGATTCTCCGGATCCGCCAGATTCTCGATCTGGAAGAAGCGTTCCACCTTGGCCACGCCCTGGGCAGTCAGGTTCACCACTTTATCCTTCTCATTGACGATAAAGTCGCCTGTCTCCTCGCGTTCCACACCCATGATGGCATCCATCTTCGTCAGCTCTTCCATATCCTCGCCGCGGGTCAGCTGCCTGGCCAGAATGTCGCAGGCCTCATAGAGCTTCGTGGACTTACCGCTCTGTCCGGAAATGATCAGCGGTGTGCGGGCCTCATCGATCAGTACCGAGTCCACCTCGTCGATGATGGCATAGTGCAGATCTCGGAGCACCAGCTGCTCCTTATAGATGACCATGTTGTCGCGCAGATAGTCGAATCCCAGCTCATTGTTCGTCACATACGTAATATCACAGTTGTAGGCTTCCCGGCGCTCGTCGGATTTCATATCGTTCAGGACGCAGCCCACTTTCAGGCCCAAAAACTCATGTACCTGTCCCATCCACTCCGCGTCACGCTTCGCCAGGTAGTCATTGACGGTAACGACGTGCACGCCCCTGCCTTCCAGTGCATTCAGATAAGCCGGCAGAAGACAGGTCTGTGTCTTACCTTCACCGGTCCTCATCTCGGCGATCCGTCCCTGATGCAGCACGATACCGCCGATCAGCTGCACCCGGTAGTGCTCCGTCTTCAGGATCCTGCGGGCCGCCTCACGCACCGTGGCATAGGCCTCCGGCAGCAGATCGTCCAGCGTCTCTCCGTCCTCCAGTCTCTTCTTATATTCTTTCGTCTTGTCACGCAGCTGCTCGTCCGACAGCTCCATCATGCCGGGACGCAGGCCCTCGATCTTATCCACCAGACCGTTTATGCGCTTGATCTCCCTCTCACTATGCGTTCCAAATACTTTCTGAATTACACTCATGACCGCCTCGTTTCCGTGTATCGGACGCGTTTCGCACTCTAACCCGATGCACTGCTTACCTTCCTTTGGCTGCTGGGCGTATTGCCCTCTAAGATCACCTGCCGGAGCCCCTGCAGATTACCCTGGGCCGGCATATGACCATTTCTCTAAAATGTCCAAATTATAAAAGACCAACGTATATTGTAGCAGATTTAGAAGGTAAATTCAACTGAAAAGAAAATTCCCGCGTTTTTAAGCCTGATCGTCTCTCTCCTATTTCGGGCGCTTTATGCCACCCTTACGCTTTAACCCAAACCCATGCAAATATATTTCAGGAATATTGATCCTTTCATCCATAGTCCTCATTACAATCCCCAAAGTAACCAATACTTCAAGAATTTCCATGCTTGTCTTTCCCGGCAGCTTATCCCGCTCTGCCTCCGGCCAGTTCCCCGGATCCAGATAATCTAAAAATTCGTCAACTCCCATCAACATTGTTTTGCCCCGCAGACGTCCGATCAAATTTTGAAGCCACTGATATTCTTCCTGTGTCAATTCCTGTACTCTGTCTGCCGAAACTTTTGCCACTGCCCCCTGAAGCCTCGTAGGCAACAGAATTCTTTCCTCTTCCAAAGCCGCCACATCACTTTTATGGTTCAGCATCTCTTCTGCTGCAAAGGCAAAACATTTCAAGAAGGCCCGTGGAGCTGTCTCTCCATTTGCATCCTGAATATGATTGGGTACCCATGTGTAACTGATTCCTCTTTTGGCATCCTTTCCCATATATTGACCGATCATCTTATTAATGAGCAGACGAAAAGTATCTTCGGAATTATCCGGCAAGTAACCAAGCGCCCCCTGCATCTTTGTCTGCAGCAATCCGGGCACTTCTTTCAGGTACAGCTCCATCTCTCTTATTCCGGCATTTGCCATTCTCTTGGTCAACAGCCGATAAAGAGAATTGGTGTCCCAATTCAACTCGAGCCGATATGCTCCCATTTTGGAAGCATCTACAAACTGCAATGCCTTCGCATTATACAGATCACTTCGCAAAAAAATTTTGGCTTTTATATGGGTAAAACGATTATTATGACGGTACCAGAAATCCAGTAAACTTCTAATATAAGAAAACAGCTTGTCATAATTGCCGCAAATACGATCCAATTCATCATATACCAAACAAAGATGTATATCCTTCTTTTCCAGTACTGTGTCTGCCTGATCCAGAAAACTCTCCCATTTTTCCTTTCTGGAATCCAATACCTTCCACCAACTTGAAACCTCGCTGCTGTTTTCCTCTAAAATTTTTCTGATCTTTACATCAAAATAACGGTTGGCTAGTTCTATGATCTCCTGATGGTCCTGAAGCTTTCTTAGAATTACCGCACAAACTAATCCACCCCAAAAAGAAGTCAGATTATCCGGTTTCTCAATATTTAAAAGATCATCACAAGAATTGGAAACCGGAAATGCTTTCGCCTCCGGACCTGTTGCAATATATCCGGTCAAAAATTCCTGTTCCCGAAAGCCCGTATAACGGCTTCTGTCCTTCTCGCTGATCACATAATGCAGACCACCACAAGAAGTCAAAATCCGAAACAGTTCTGTCTTTCCCGAACCGCGTCCTCCTGTGATCAGAAAATTCTTAGGATCGGCCAGTTTGCCATAACTACGCAGTGGCAGAAAATTTTGTAAAAGATTATCTTCATCCTCTCCCGAACCATTTTCTGGTACACAATTAGAAATCCCTTCTAATATTTTATATTTCGCTTCATTCTCCATCCTTATTCCTCTCCAAACCACTTGCCGATCCGCTCTGCGATCTTTTTGTAACTTTCCCCGGTCAATATGCTTTTATAAGCGCTCACGCGCTGCTTTCTCTCCGGACTCTCATCCGAATATAACTCTATCCCCCGCAAAAGTTCATCGTTAAACGGAATAAGCTCCGGAAAATGAACTTCGCCCTCCGCTTCTATGCCAGGTATTTTACTATTTTCATCGTAGTAGTTTTCCACACAAATCGTATGTGATTTACGAATAAAACGTTGTCTTGCAGGCGCAAAATCATCTGCTGTCGGCTTAGGACACATTGTATTCACGATCATCACCGGAAAATCTTCCTCGTGTCCTTCCGCGATCGTCCGCAAAACTTGTGTTATCCCATCCCAGGATTGTCTGCTGTCATTTCCAAACAGCACTACGCCATGAGGAATCTGCGTAACTGCTATACCGCCCATATCATGAAACCCGGCTCGTGCATCTACCAGAATATAATCTACGTCATAATTGTTCTTGATCGCACTCAGCAATTCCTTCATTGCCTCTCTCAAATAACCGTCCCTGTTATCCTGATAATCAATACGTGCCAATTTTTGAAGGTAATTCTCATCCACCTTTCCAGCCGCCATCAAAAACAATTGTCCCTCGTCTTCATCCAGTAAAGATGGCTCTGCTATATCACAGACAAAATCTGTTAAGGGTATGCCGGGATTAATCTCGTGCTCGATCAGATAATCCAATACCCCCTTAGTTATTGCTTCTTCATCCAGAAACAATGTTGCCAATCCAGGCGCCTCAATGTCTGTATCTACCATCATTACATTTTTGCCCTGTCTCACCAGTGACAATGCGACTCCGGCCAATGAAGTTGTTCTGCCCATACCGCCTTTAAAAGAATAAAATGTGATCACCTTAGTACCATTTACTGCTTCTTCATAAGGCCACACTGCCTCTGCTTTTTTCCATCGATAAACCCACGCTTTTTTCGCAATCGCCCGTTCAGACAGAAAATACTGGATGTTCCCATCCACTTTCCAGAATATCCTTTCATTCTCTATAAGATCAATAATGATCCTCTCCCGTTCCTCCATCCTTTTCTGGCTATTGGATAACTTCTTCCAATAAACTCTTCCACTGAAGTACGCTCCCATATCACTGTGCAGAATAGTGGCTAAGGAATCTTTATCAAAATCATCTATAGATGTTGTATTATCGATCAGCAATGTCACTTTGCCATATACATCTCTGATCAGTGTAACTTCTGTTACTGCCGCATTCTGGCTCCATTTACGTACACATATCATTGCTACATCCAGAGCATCATTAAACGTTATCATTTTCCTGTTTCTCTCCTTATATATATCCATCTAAACGCAGAAATGCCATTTCCCTGATCAGGCAATTCACCGCATTCCGACAAGCTTCCACCTCCGTCTTCGTATAAGTACCATCCTTAAAATATCTTCTTTCCGGATGATCCCGAAATAGAACATCAGGCAATACTATTTGCGACAGCCTTAAAGCACATGCCGGATCGATCATCATTGTCAATCCGATATCACCTGCCAGGATCATCACAATGTCCTGAAAAAGCATATCTCCGGAATGGCTGTACTTACGGATTACACTAAATGTACGTAATCTCTCCATAATTCTTTTCAACGCACACTCTGCAGCAAATCCCTGCATACAGACTGCATTATCATATTCTTCATTCTCCTCCAGAATACATCCATCAATCCAGTGTCGTATTGACGCCTCGTAGAAATCTTCTACCGCCATTTATTCTTACTCCTTTGTTTAACCATTTCCAATCAAAATTATAACAAAAAACACTTTTCTTTCGCGCAAAAAACCTTCCTATCCATTTTGATACTATTATTATAACAATACAGACAAAAAATTTCGAGAACAACTTTACCTTTGCAACCCTTACTTCTGCAACACAGACTGCAGCAATTCCACATACGCTTCGAACTGCCGCAGACCGAAATCAGTTATCGTATAAGTTGTCTTTGTTTTCTTCTTTTCGATCACTTTTTCGGAAGTAAGGTATCCCCATTCTTCCAGCTTCGTCAGCTGTACGCTCAAGTTCCCCTGTGTTGCCTGCGTGATCTCCCGCAGCTGTGCAAAAGTTCTCGCCGAACTGACCAGTGCCGTAATGATCTTAAGGCGCAGCGCCACACAGAACGCCTCCGGTATATTCTCTATATTCATGAGTCACCGTCATACCTTTCTTATCTTCTATTTTGTTCTTTCCTGTCTGTCAGGCTATGTTCCTCCGATTTCGCCTGCCTCCCTCGCAAATAAATTCCCAGCGCCAGATACCCAGGACAGGTGATCGCTATGGAATATACCGAGCTATATGCAAGTCTCACCTGCTTTTGTCCATCCATCGGAAACGGAATGCCCGCAGTAGTAAAACAAGTCTCCAATATCATATAACATAACAGATTCAATATGGCCAGGACCATAAAAAACCTGTTTTCCAGAATATATGCGCATATCACCAATAGAATGGAAAAAAGAAGCATATTTGAAATACTCTCCATAAAATCACTGCCCCCTATCTGTGCAGCACTACGAGTCTGACCATTCATAATAAAAAGGCTGATCACATCGACAAGCGCTGTCATCGCTGGGATCACGCCCGCCATAAACCCCCAGATACCAATCATACTCAAATAATATTTGTTAGAATATCCCTTCTCGTTTCGATAAAGACAGAGAAAACTTACCACCAGCAGAAGCGGCCAGATATAATGTATCATAAAACTGGCCGCCAGCATTCCCGGCATAAACCGCAGCTGTAGCAGTGTCCATAGATACTTAACACCGTTGAAAGCAGCCATGAGAAAACACATGAGATAGATCCCTCTGTAACGTACCTTCGCGTCACGTAAAGTTTCCTTTATGATATGTATATCCTGTAACGCCTCATCCACTTCCTTATTTATAATTTTTTTGTTCATATGCTTATCTCCTTATAGTTTATATTATAAACTAGTTTATGACATGTTTTCCATTTTGTCAAGCGGATTTAACAATTCAAAAAACCGGCGCCGGAAGCATTTTGCCCCCGGACACCGGCCTTTTTTCTGTTCTTATCTTAAATAGTCATGCCGTAAAATGACATATTAACCCAAAAGATTTCTCAATGCCTCGATACCGTCCACATTGACAGATTCCTGATTTGCATCCTGTATCTGTTCATAGACTTCCTTACGATACACAGGCACTTCACGAGGTGCGCTGATGCCCAGCTTTACCTGTTCCCCTTTGATCTCAAGCACTGTGATCTCCACATTATTATTGATCACCAATGCCTCATTCTTCTTTCTGGATAAAGCTAACATCTATTCACCTGCTTTCTTCTTATTTAAAATATCGTAGACAGGATATTTTACCTGATAAGTATCGCCTTCCGCAATAACCTGAATCGCCTTCCGCTCCGCCGCATTGATCACGATCGGCCCCTTCAGGTTCACAGACATCTTCGTCAGATCCTTGGGGATCGTCACGGTCACAAGCACAAGCATATCGTCCGCTTTGAGTTCTCCCAGATTGTTAAGCAGTTCATCATCCGCTTCCGGATTATAGTCCGGACACACTACAAGCGGATCCATCACCGGCATGGCAAAAGCGGGTTCCTGAACAGACTGCAGCCAGTGAATGGAATCTGCTCCCTTATCCTCATCGTGAATCAGCGCAAAATCCTTTAAATCCGGAAATCCGATAATGCCCTTCGGAAAATGTATCATCTTATCATCGTCTACAGTAATCTCTCCAAATACTTTTGTCATAATCTGCATATTCTATAACCGTCCTCTCTCAAACCGGCAGCTATCCCGCTTTCTTCCCCAAACCGAACCAGGAATAATCCGGATCCATCTTAAATATAATGCATCAGATTGGTCTGCATGATCTTACCTGTTGCCATCAGGGCAGCCTGATAAGTTAATTCGGCACTGGATAATTCCACCGCTACCTGCGTAATATCGATACCTTCATTATCTGTCTGCAGTTCCTTAAAGGTTGCCTTCTGATTGCAAAGCCTTTCCGTAATCAGATCCAGCCGGCTTCCTCTGGTGGCATTGTTGGTGATCGCCAGATCATTGTCATCACGGTACTTCTGATACTTCGTGATCTGATTCTCAAACTTCTTCTGAATATTCTCACGAATATAAGTATCCGCCTTCTTCGCACCTTCCAACTGTGCAGCCAGATCCGCGTATACAGGACTGTCTTCCGGTTCGCTCTCCATCTTCTTCTCAATATCGCTGATCTTGGTTTCGATCTCCTTCAGCTGTTTCAAACTCTGCTGATAGAAATCATCCATATCCCTCTGAACATTGTGCGTAAAGACTTCATCCGTCACGGTATTGACCTGAATCTTCTGATTAAATCCAACATCATAATAAATATCCTGATCTTCTTTGATCGTATTGTAATTGGTAACCGTACCGTCGTCTTTGGTCTCCACGCAGGGGAAGTAATGCACCGGATTGATATCTCCTTCTTCCCACTCAGACTTCTCATAAGTGATCCGGAAGTTGTCGCCTTCCTTGAAATTGTCCTTGTACACCTGCTCGCTGAATACCAGTTCTCCTGTAGCAGGAATAAATGCGATTCCCGTGCACTTTCCACTCGCGATATCCCTGTATGCTTCTTCCGCATCGGCATATTCGGTAAAAGTCTGGTTCGCCGGTAACAGCGTGGGCGGATTCGTAGGCGGAACCACCGTCGGATCCACTAACTGAATAGGTTTGCCATCCTGATCTGTCAACGCAAGAGGGAGATCTCCTCCTGCCTTCGTAGCATCTACATTATCATAAGACAATCGGAAACGATACAGGGTATTATTGGTAATATACTGCGCATAGCTCTCATCAGCATTCGGTCCCAAGCCGCCATTGACGGCTCCCAGAGAATTTTTACCGTCTGCCAGTACACTTAAATCCGTATAATTGATCGTACTGATATTCTCATAGCCTACACTCTCCGTAATCTTATAAGACACCGGATGCTCATCCATCCGCCTGCTGTCTTCCGCAGAGAAAGTGATCGCCGTATCTGTCCTGAACCCGGAAAATACATATCTTCCCGCATAATCGACATTGCCGCTGGCATAAAATTCCTTGGTCAGAGACTTCATCTGCTCCAGGATAATGCTCAGATCCTCGGAAGTCAGATACTTATTAGCCGCTCCGGTCGCCTTACTGTACAGATCCTTCAGCACCTCATCTATGGTATTAAGCGCATCAGCCGTCACCGTCAGCCATTGATCCGCATCGGCTGCATTCTTGTCATGATACTGAGTTACACTGGTCACATTACTCCTCAAACGAAGCGCCCTGATCGCCACCACCGGATCATCGGAAGGCCGCACGATCTTACTCTGGTTTGTCATCTGGTTAGTCAGCTTATCTTCCAGGATCTTATTCTGATTGATATTATACAGCGAATTGTTCCGCATGATCTTATTCGTCATTCTCATGGCTCATCATCCTCTTTCCCAATTATGTCGTTTACTATAATCTCATCGCTTAGACGCCCGTCTGCAGGATCAGTCTGTCATATATCTCTGTCAACACGGAGATCATCTTGGATGCCAGCGTATAGGAATTCTGGTATTTCACCAGACTTACCGCCTCTTCATCCTCATCGACACCGGAAATAGAAGTTCTCTGGTTGTCAATATTAGTCTCCAGACTCAGATATGTCGCATAGAAGGTATTGGCATTGCTTGCATTCAATGCCGCATCCGACAATACGCACTCCAGGAAACCGCCCGCATCTCTGCCCCGGAAACTGAACTGATTCTTATCGCTCAGCATGGAGATCACTTTCTTGACCTGCTCACACTGCTCTACACCGTCAATCTGCTCTTCTCCCTTATCGTTGATGGTCTTACCCCGCGTTCCCAGAAGAGAGGCATCTTTCATCAGCGCATCCAGAATCTCCAGATTTCCTGCCGTCATGTAATAATATCCCTTACCGTTTTTCGCAGAATCATTCAACTCCGCTTCCGTGTACTGCCCTTCCTTCTTCGGATACCTGGCTGTAAACAAGATCCCTGCATCCTCACCGGCTGCTGTAAGTCCTTCCGTAAAGATATCATTCACCTTCTTGGTAAACTCACGGATCCATTCATTCATCTGCTGCATGTAATATGGAACGCCCTGATAATTCACATCGGTTCCTACCGTAGCCGTCCTGTTATTCTTAGCGGCAGAGATCGGCTGGTCACTTGCAACATTATCTATTGTAAAGGTATATACGCCGTCTCCCTCGTAAGTCCAGTCCGTATAATAATATAACTGGTCCCCGATATTGATAACCCCGCCGGTATCAGACAGATTACATTTCGACATGCTACTTAAATATGCATCCGTCGTCTCTATTGTAACTCTGCTAGTACTGCCATTGTAAATGATCTCCTTGGTCGTTCCTCTGAAATATTCCCCGTTATTGCCGTCGCGCATCTCGATCAGGCCCTTAAGAGCTCCGCCCATGGAAGCATTATTCAACCCGAAGTCCGGGCCGTGCGTCCAACGGATATCATACAGACCGTCTATATCAGTCTGATTAACCTTCTCTTCCGCAGGCCTTGCAATGCACTCCAATTGATTATATTCGTTCTGGTCTACCAGAAGCTGTCCGCCGGCAATCCGCACGATGCATCTGTAAGCGCCCGTCTCATTACCGGTCTGATCATAGATCGGATCCTCTGTCACATCCACATCCACGATGGCAGATAATTCGTCCAGCAAAACGTCTCTCTTATCCCGCAGCTCATTAGCCACCGTTCCACTGATCTCGATCATATTGATCTGCTTGTTGACCATCGCCAGGTCCTGTGCAATGGAATTAATATGGTCGATACGGA
The DNA here is from genome assembly GCA_947564645.1 of uncultured Lachnospiraceae bacterium. Taxonomy (GTDB): domain Bacteria; phylum Bacillota; class Clostridia; order Lachnospirales; family Lachnospiraceae; genus UBA3282. The sequence goes on along the minus strand of CANOCU010000013.1, from coordinate 22,064 downwards.
TCTTAATCTCATCGTTGACATCCGCCTGCAGGTTCTGCAGATCGCCATACATATTATTGAAATAATCCACCATGCTTTTGGCTGCCGAGATAAAGCTTCTCTTGGTAGCATCACTGCTGGCATTCTTGGTGATCTCCTGCAGCCCTAATCCGAACTGATCGAAGATCGATTTGAACCCGGTCTTGCCGTCATCCGTCAGATATTCTTCGATCATCTTGCAGTAATAAGCCTTCGCGTCAAACTGCCCCAGCTTCGTCTCATTCTCCCGGAATTTCTGATCGTAGAACTGATCGCGGATACGTTCAATCGCCAATGTATTGACACCGGCTCCCGCACATCCATAGGTTGCAAATACACGCAGCGGATTCATAGCTTCCTGCTTAACTTCCTGACGGCTGTATCCTAATGTATTCGTATTACTGATATTGTTCGCCGTTGTATTGAGCGCTGCGTTCGCTGCCCGCAGTCCGGATGCGGCAATTTCCAATCCAAAAAATGTAGATGCCATAAGTTCACCTCTTATCCCGTAACAGTCACAAGCTCCTGACCGTTATCTTACCTTCCCAATGTAGTCAGAATATGTTCCAACATCTCGCTGATCACGTTAATATAACGGCTGGATGCATTGTATGCATTCTGGTATCTGATCATATTACTCAGCTCTTCATCAGACGAAACACCTACAACCTGCTCTCTCGCATAATAGATCGCATCTGTCATCACCGTCTGATTTTCCTGTATCGCTCTGAACACGGACCCGCCGTTTGCCACCTGCGATACCAGATTCTTGTAATAATCTATAAAACTTACCGGCGTCTCGACATTGGGATTCAGTGTATACACCTTCTCCTCAAAAGCCTTCTTCAGCGCCTCGATTGTCGCATTGTCCTCGGAATGCTCCGATAACCGGAAGGACAAAAGCGAAGGATTCTGGCGAAGCACGCTGTTCACCATGATATTGGAAACCGTCCAGTCTTCTCCCTCGATCATCTTCTCGAATAACTGATAGGGATTTCCGTTCTCGTCTCTTAAATAATCCGAAACATCCGCAGCGCCTGCCGATTCGGCAGCATCTGCCAGTATCTTATTGATCTCCGTCACTACAGCATTGATCAGCTGATCAAATTCTGCCTGTATGTTCATGACGATCGAATCTGCAATGTTGCTGTTGTACCAGCCTTCTTCTGCCTGCGAAGGATCGTTCGGATCCGCATCCGGCGGAAAATCCTTGATCTCTTTATAAGTCGCCCGATGATCTCCTCTGGCCAGCAGCATTCCTTTCAGGGAACCGATGTCGGTATTCAGATCGGAAGATATCTTCCTGGTCAGATCGAATACGAACGCGCCCTTGACTCCTTCTTCCGTTACGACCAGATTGCCTTTCTCATCATAAGAGCGGTCTGCCAACATCTTCCAATAGGGCGTATGGAATCCTGTCTTGGGATCCGTGTACAACTCCATCTTATTGACCAGACTGCCCTTCACAAGATCCACGTCCTCAAACCTGACGCTCACATATCCTGTGGAATCCTCCCGGTAAGTCACATTACCAAGCTGTCCTAACTGGTCAAGCAGTAAGTTCCTGCGGTCGCGCAGATCGTTGGCATGTTCCACGCCCCCGGCCTCGATCGACACGATCTTGCGGTTAAGCTGCTCGATCTCCTGCGCATATTTATTGATATTGTTTACTTCCTTGACAACAGCCTTATTCAGATTATCCTGATACTGGCACAGACTGGTATAGACAGCCGCCGCTCTTGTTGTAAACTCATGTGCACGGGTCACGAACAGGTTCTGATTCACAGAACTGGTCGGATCCTTGCTCAACTCCTGTATTGCTGTCCAGAAATTCGAAAGGGACTCCGAAAACTCATGTCCCTCGTTGGATTCACCCAGAATATATTCTACCTCTTCCATCGTGTTCGTCGCCACATCATAAAAAGCGCTTCGTCCCGACTCACGACGATAGTTCAAGTCCAAAAAATAATCTCTTTCCTGTCTTGTTAGGGAATAATTGACACCAAGACCGTACTGTCTCCAGTTGGGTGTACCCTTGGAAATCGTCACATAAGTCCTCGTTCCCTGCGACACCTGCTGCCTGGTATACCCTGTGGTGTCTAAATTTGACATGTTGTGCGCCGTCGTATTCAGCGCGTTATTTGAAGTCTGTAATCCTGATACGCCCGTCCAAAGGCTTCCCATTAATGACATAATCCTACCGTCCTTAACAATTATTGTTTCGCATCAAAAGTCATATGACTTGTTCCGATCATATCGCCCGTGTTGTAGGCGCCCCTGTTGTAGTTCGCGGATTCCGGAGCTTTGTTCATAGACTGAAGCACATTCATATTAAACTGCACCAGCTCCAGTGCACTCCGGATCAGTTCGCGGTTCTGCTCATTCACTCTCTTCACACCGCGGACACTTTCCTTCAGCTTGTCGAACACAACCGCAAGCTTCTCCTGCTCTTCCGGTCTTGCCGCCAACATCTTGATCAGATCTACAATTTTGAGTTTGTCAACATCCTTGTTAAGTACATCTGCAATATCATTAACAGCTTCATCTCTCTGATGGTCCAGATGATTGATCCTGCTTACGATGATTTGCTCCTCATCCGTGATCTTCGTCAACTCTGCCAGATCCTCAGACACAATGACGGAAGTCTTCCGCATGGACAGGCTTAACAGCTTCTCATACTCCTGATTTTCCTGTTCTAAAACATCAATCAAGACTTCCATTAAACTTGCCACGTTAAATCCTCTCCTTCACTGTGCCTACAGACCTTCGATCTCTTCGTATTTCTGCAGCAGTTTCTCTGCAAAACTCTCTGCACTCACCTGATAAGTCCCGTTCGCAACAGCCGCCCTGATCGGCGCCACCACGTCCTCCCTGACATCCGGCGCTGCCGCTACTGCATTCTTGGCAGTCTGAATATCCTTACCAATGCTGGAAATCTGTATTTTATCAGTTGCAGATACCTGTGTCTTACCCGGTACCTTGGCGGGTTTCTTCGTGTTGTATAACTGTTGTACCTGTGTATAAGCTTCTATACGCATAGGAGACGCCTCCCTTCCTGTTATAAATCTCTTCACTAATTTTATCGGATGATTCCATAGAGACTTTAGAGGAAATTGCGAATTCAGGGGGCAACATTTTTTACAACTTCTCTTACAGTACCGTGTCGTCCCGCAGCGCATCCGCCAGACTGCTGCCAAACACCCGTCTCGCGCCGAGCCAGTACGCCAGCGCTACGAAGCCGAAAATCGCCAGAATAAAGAACAGGATCGGCATAAACGGCGCTTCCCGTAGGAAAAGCATCGGCTCCAGATAGCCTGCCTTGATAAAAAGGATCACGCCGGCTGCGGTAACGGGCAGCGCCACGAGCACCGGACGCCCCGCAATGACCAGAGCTTCTATGCAGAAGATCTTCTTCATGCCCTCCGGCGTCAGGCCGACGGACAGATAACGGGCAAACTCCCGCCTTCTCTGGCGCACAAATCCCAGCGTATTGGAGAAGACATTGCCGATGCCGATGGTCGCCAGCAGGATGCAGAAGACGCTTAAGACCGCCTTCATGCCGGCAAACATCCGGTCATTGTCCCGCTGCTCCTGCAGACGGTTCTCGATCCCGAAGCGGACTGCGGACGTTCCGGCCGGCTCCGGTTCCCCGGTCCCCCGGTTTTCTCCCTTTATGTTAACTGTGTCCGTACTTTCATCCAGGATCCTGTAAATCTCTGCTTCCAGCTTCTCAAGCTCTGCCGGCGTCGTTCCTTCCTGTGCCAGGATGCGCAGATACACCTCCTGCCGTGCGCCGTCTGTCTGCCTTTCCATCTCCTTCCAGACAGACAGCGGGATAAAATGCACCAGCTCATGGAAATCCAGCGTACCGTACTCCTCCCGCAGAACGGGCGGCGTCTGGGTGTAAGCAGTCACGGGAAGGGTAACTGCGTTTAAAACCGTCGTCGCGCCGTTTCCTGTCAGATAGGGAAGGGTTCTCCGTTTCCGGAAATTCGGGTCATTGGCATCCTTCGTGGTGTTCAGGATCACCGCCCCGTCAAGCCGCGGCTGCGCCCCGATCTGTGCGCAGTATTCCAGAAAGCTTTCATCATCCAGAATCAGAATCGGCGCATTCACCAGTCAGCCTTGTGCAAGTCCGGTGACATATTCCGCCGGAGGATTCTCAAACCCGCCTGCTGCCCGCATTTCCTCGCTGATCTCTTCCGGCGTGACGATCCGCTTAGCGGCCGCTTTCTGGTACGCCGCACAGCTGCTCACGCCGGGCAGATTCCGCACACTATCCTGCTCCACAAAGCTGCCAAGATCTGCATCCTTTACCGTCACCATCAGATCCCAGGCATCCTGATATCTGGCGAAATAAGTCTCTCTCTGGCTGACCACCGTAATGGTGATAAAGCACATCATAAAGGAAAACGCCAGAAAGGAAAAGACCAGAGACAAGGTGGCGGTGCGCATGGCCTTTCGCTGCGCTTTCAGCGCGTTTCCCGCCAGTTCTCCCTCTATTCCGAACAACCATGACAGCAGCCGGGAATCCTTCTTCCGTTTCAGCTCTGGCTCCCCGGTATTCCTGATGGCTTCTAAGGGCGTCAGCCTGCCCATCTTCCGCGCAGGGATCCAGGCGGAGATCAGCAATGTAATGGCCGCCGACAGAAGCGACAGGCACAGGATCAGCGGATGATAGCAAAAAGGCAACACAAGACGGCCCTCCACATCGGCTAACAGCAGATTCATCGCTTCCACCAGACCCATACTGATCAGTATGCCCAGCAGGCTGCCTGCCAATACCGGCCCGGCGCACAGCGCGCCTGCCTCCTGCAGCAGACAGGTGCGGATCTGTCCTGGCGTGGCGCCGATGCTCGACAGGATGCCGAACTGATGGATCCTGGCATGCATGGACACCGCAAAGGCATTGTGAATGACCAGAACAAGTGACAGACAGGCCGCCGCCGTGACCGCCACTGCAAACGGGAATACCCAGCGCAGTGCGGTGTCCCCGGCGCTGCGGATCAGGTACATGTTCAGCAGGGCATAGTGGTAAGTGATGGTCGGAACCGCATCGTAAGACCGCACCGTATCGTCACTGCGCGCCGTATTCCAGGAAGGATCCGGGCCCGCACTGTCGAACAGCTCCGCAATACGGGGCAGGTCCGTAAAGATAGTCCTCTTATTGATAAAGTAAAGATCCACTGTCCTTTCCTGCCCGTCCGACAGTTCCTCGTTGACGACCGCCCTCTCCACATTGGCATAATTACGGATACGGCTCAAATCCTCGTCGCTGATCTCACCCACGATCCGCCCCTGCCAGTCGCCTTCCTCCGCTTTCATGCGCTCGATCTCATAGACCCACAGATTATAGAAAATACTGCACAGCAGGGATAAGAGCAGGGCACAGATAAAGGCCGCAATCCTGATCGAAAGCCCGGATGCGCGGTTATTTTTCAGATAACCGGATGAATAATCTTTCCACATACCCCTCACCCCCTCTTCTCGTCGGCAAGCACACGGCCGTCTTCTATGGTGACGATCCGGTCTGCCTCCAGTGCAATCTTCTCATCATGGGTGATCAGCAGGATCGTCTGCTTTAAATTACGGTTGGACAGTTTCAGCATATCGATGATCTCCCTGGAATTTTTCTGATCCAGATTGCCGGTAGGCTCGTCCGCCAGAAGGATCGCCGGGCGGTAGATCAGCGATCTGGCAATGGCCGCCCGCTGCTGCTGCCCGCCGGAAAGCTGGCCGGGCAGTAATTCCAGTTTCTCCTGGATACCCAACGACTGTACGATCCGGTCGAATAATTCCCGGTCAGGCTTCTTTTTGTCCAAAAGAAGGGGCATAAGAATATTCTTGCGAATGGTAAGCGTCGGAATCAGATTATAGAACTGGTATACCAGTCCCACCTTCCGGCGCCGGAAAATGGCCGCCTGTTTCGCATTCAGAGATGCCAGGTCGGTTCCCTCGATCATCACTCTGCCTGCCGTCGGCCTGTCCACACTGCCCAGAATATGCAGCAGCGTGGACTTACCGGAGCCGGAAGCCCCGACGATCGCCACGAATTCCCCTTTTTCCACGGTCAGGTCGATCCCTTTCAGCGCCGCTGTCTGACTGTTGCCGCTGCCGTAGGTCTTTCTTACGTCTTCGCATTTTAAGATTTCCAATGTGTGATTCCTCCTGTCACTGTTTGATATCCCGGCAGATCGCTGCGGGATGCTCTGTATAAACACTATTGTAAACAGGTAAAGTGACAACTCAGTGACAGTAGAGGCGAATTTCGAAACAGGCGCCGCCTTCCGGCAGATTACATGCCAGAAGAGTGCCGTTTTGCCGCTCGATGATCTCTCTGGCAAGGGCAAGGCCGATACCGATCCCTCCTCTTGCCGCATCTTTTCCCCGATAAAAGCGCTCGAAGAGATGGGGCATATCTTCCCTGGCAAATCCGGGCCCGGTGTCCCATATCCTGATTAATGTATAGAGAGGATTCTGTTCATAGGCGCAGCGGACAACACCGCCCGGCGGCGTATGCTCCATGCAGTTTTTCAGAAGGTTCATGACCGCCTCCATGGTCCATTCCATATCTGCCAGGATGATCTTCTCACCCGCTTCCGGTATCTCGACCAAAATTTCTTTCGCATAAAAAAGCTCCTGCAGATTCTCGGCCGAGAGCATAAGGAGTGTAAAAACATCCACTTCCCTTCGTTCCAGAGTCAACGTGCCGGTGTCGATGCGGGAGAGCAGAAGAAGCGCTTCTTCCAGGCGCGTAAGGTTGGAAAGCTGCCTGGTGACCTCCCGGCAGTTTTGTCCTTGCATTTTCGCAGACCCCGGACCGTTTTCCTCCTGCAGCAGCTGCATGGACAGAGAGATGGCCGTGATCGGCGTCTTGATCTGATGCGCGATGTTGTAAAGATTTTCCGCAAAATTTTCTTTCGCCCTGAGCGCTGCATCCTTCGTCTGATGCAGGGCGGTGACGGTCTTGTAGATCTCATCCTGCAATCCGGATAAAGCGTCCTCGCCGGTCTGCAAAAGCACGCCGTCCCTGCCGGCGTTCACCTGCTCCAGATACCCGGTCAGCGCCTCGATCCGTAAGGTTTCCTTCCTGTGCCAGAGAAATGCGGCAAACAAAAGTAAGGAACCGCCCGCTGCCGCTGCGGTTAAGATCATAAACCTGCCCCGGCCTTCGACAGACGACAGAATACCGGACTGACAATAGCCATAAGCGAAGAGAATATTCTGCCGGAGCGGCATCCGGGGATCGTATCGGAATTCTTTCAGGGCAGACAGAACCGCCTGCTCTACAGATGGAGATTCGGCAGAAGGGGCTGAAACTTCCGCTATGCTGTCCGGCACAGGATCCGAAGCGCTCCGCACTTCCTCGTCTACCTTCTCTATGACGGACCGGCAGACTTGTCCAAGCGCCTGCATATACGCACGGTCATAATATTTTGCCAGAGCCGCGGCGGTCACGGACGCGGACAACAGGCACACTGACACAATAAGGGCTGTCACGATCACTAAGCTTCTTCGATTGGTCACGGTCTTTCCTCCATACGATACCCCACGCTCCTGACTGTCTTCAGGCTGCGCGGCTGATGCAGCTTATCCCGCAGACGTTTCATCGTGACAGTGAGCGTATTGTCGTTGACAAAATTGCCATTGCTGTCCCATAACTTTTCCAGTAAAGTCTGCCTGGTGACGGTTCTGCCTTGATTCTGAAGCAGGGTCAGCAGCAGATCATACTCCAGGGGACTTAAGGGCACTTCTTCTGTTTTCCAGTAAGCCTGCCTTTTCTCCCGGTCCAGAGAGATATCGCCGCAGGAAAGGTATTGTGCAGCACTGTCCCGTGTCCTGCGCAGTAACGCCTGAATGCGCGAATACAGCACTTCCAGTTCAAAGGGCTTTACCACATAATCGTCCGCACCGTTCTGAAATCCGCAGACAATATCGGTGGAATCACCGCGGACGGTGAGAAAAATGACAGGCAGTTCCTTCCAGTGCGCACGGATCCACTGACAGAAAGCTCTGCCGTTTCCGTCCGGCATATTCCAGTCAACCAGTGTCAATGTGGGAAGCTTCCTGCAAAAAGCCGCCTTTGCCCCGGCAATCGTGGGAAAAACCGTAACGATGCAGCCATGCCGGCTCAGATATTCGCTGACCAGCCGGGCGATATTCTCATCGTCTTCTATATAATATATGGTTGTCATGCTGTTACCCCTTTTCCATCTGTCTTACGATCCACTCCATGATCACATCCACAAGATATTCCTGCTCTGCCGCTGACAGGTCCGCTCCCTCCGGAATCCCATGCCACTTGGCAAGGCAGCCCCGGCAGCAGGTGGCGGTGGCGTGCTGGGCCACGAAGACGGGATGGCCGCGCATGGGAGTCTGTCTGCCGTCGTTTACCGGCAAGGCGGGCGCCAGTCTTTCGGCAATGAAGTCCCGGGCATGTCTGCGCACGGTATCCATCCCCTTTTCCTGCACATAATGCCGGTCGTTGCTTTTCAGGGAGAAACTGCTGCGAAATTCTGACTGGCCAAGCCTCTGGAACAGGGATCCGGCATAAAACATGGGCTGTTCGCCGACCATGGAAGGCTGCGCACCGCCTTTGTACTGGATCATCCTGGCCTTCTTCGAAGTCTCCTCACCCATGTTCTGTTCCGTCTGTACCGCCCACATGGCGATCCCGGACTCCTTGCTGTCCTCCCGCAGACGCTCGTTAAGCTTCGTGTTCCGATCCGCAGTGGTCTCATTCCTGATGGCATACCAGACCGCCTTCTTCTCCCCGATCAGCACCAGGATCTTCTTCGCCCTGGTGACACCGGTGTAGAGCAGATTCCTCTGCAGCATGACATAGTGGCTCATGGTAAAAGGCATGACCACGATGGGATACTCCGAGCCCTGGGATTTGTGGATGGTAGTGGCATAGGCAAGGGTCAGTTCCTCCAACTCGCTCACATCATACACCACTTCCCGGCCGTCGAAATTCACGGTCAATTCCCGTTCTTCCATATCCACACGGTTTATGACACCTATGTCACCATTGAAAACTTCTTTGTCATAGTCGTTGCGGATCTGCATCACTTTATCGTGGAGTCTGTACTGCGTGCCGCCTCTGCGCAGGAAGATACTCCCCGGATTCATGGCCTCCTGCAGCACCTGATTCAAATTTGCCGCTCCGCAGACGCCCCTCTGCATGGGCGTCAGCACCTGAATATCCTGCAGCGCATCCACATGATAATAGCGCGGCAGATTCTGCGTGCAGTATTTTACCAGAAGATCCACCACCTCTTCATTGGTCTCTTTCGCGGCAAAGAAGAAATCCGAATCCTTGCCGCCCCGCATGTCGATCTGCTCTCCCTTGTTGATGCGGTGGGCGTTCATGATGATACGGCTGCCCTGGGCCTGCCGGAAGATACGGCGCAGGCGCACCACCGGAATCCGTTCGGAAGAGATGATGTCTTTCAGCACATTCCCGGCGCCCACGGAAGGCAGCTGGTCGGTGTCGCCCACCATGATCAGCGTCATATGCTCCGGCAGCGCTTTTAACAGATTATACATCAACATAATGTCAATCATGGAACACTCGTCCAGAATGAGCACATCGCCCTCAAGCGGATTCTCCTCCCTGCGCTGGTACCCTTCCGGCGGTTTGTACTCCAACAGTCTGTGAATGGTCTTCGCCTCCATGCCGGTGGCCTCGGACATGCGCTTCGCCGCCCGTCCGGTAGGCGCCGCCAGAAGGATCCGGCAGCCTGCGGCCCGGTAGGCGGCGATGATCCCCATGGTCGTGGTGGTCTTGCCCGTGCCCGGACCGCCGGTGAGTACCATGATCTTGGAAGAGATGGCGACACGGATCGCCTCCAATTGAACTTCGTCGTAAGTGATATGCGGCTCCTGCCCTGTCCGCAATGCGTCACCGATGGTTTCCTGCCGCTGCTGCGCCAACGATGTGTCACTGGCGGCTTCCAGGCGTTGTTCTGTCCGTCCCGCAACCTGTTCCATCACTGCGGCCGCATCTATCTCCACCCGCCGCTTCGCCAGAAGCAGCTTAAGCAGCCGCTTCGCGCAGCCTGTCTCGGAGAAGAAAAAGGGCGGCAGGTAGATGGCGTCTTCCTCTCGAATCACGTCTTCGGTGCGCAGCATTTCGTCCAGTGTGATCTCCAGTTCCGCTTCCTCCACCTCCAGAAGCTGTCTGGCTGCCTGGATCAGCTGCTCTCTGACCGCATAGCAATGGCCGTTCTCGGAAAGTTTGTTCAGGGTGTAGAGAATGCCGCTCCGCAGCCGGATAAAACGGTCTTTCCCGATCCCCATCTTCTCCGCTATGGTGTCCGCCGTCCTGAAACCGATCCCCCAGATATCATCGGCCAGCCGGTAAGGATTCTCCTGCACGATGCTGATGCTGTCGCTGCCGTAGGTCTTGAAGATCTTCGTGGCATGGCTGGTGCTGACCTCATGCCCCTGCAAAAAAAGCATGATGTTCTTGATCTCCTTCTGCTCCTCCCAGCTCTTCCTGATCCGTTCCACCCGCACTCTGCCGATGCCTTCCACCTCGATCAGCGCCTCCGGGTTCTCCTCGATCACATCCAGCGTATCCTTACCGAATTTCTCCACGATGCGGCGGGCAAACTTAGGCCCCACGCCTTTGATCAGGCCGGAGCCAAGATACTTCTCGATGCCATAGACCGTGGCCGGAAGGGTTTCTTCGAATTTCTCCACGGAAAACTGACGGCCGTATTTGGCGTCCACTTTCCAGAACCCCTCCAGGGCAAGCACCGAACCTACGTGAGTATCCGGCATGACGCCCACCACCGTCACCAGATCCTGCGCGTTCTTGACGGCGCATTTGAGAACGGTGTAGCCGTTTTCGGCGTTCTGGTATGTAATTCGTTCTACGACACAGCGTAAATAGTCCATGGAAGATCTCCTCAAAATGAGTTTACACGATGACCTGCATATCTTCAGGATACACATTTCGCGCCCATCCGATATCCGGGAAATACCGTTTCTCTGTTTTTCCGACTTTCAGGCGGACATGATCCCCTGCTTTCAGCAAAGCGAAAGCATCCTTTCTGTAAAAAATCCAGTGTCCTTCCGTATCGTCTGTTTCCTCCGTGGCCAGAGGCAGCCTGCCTTTTATCTTATAGCATTTATAAGGCGCCGGCACAGACCGTTCCTCTTCCACAACAATACTGTAATACCCTTCCGAATCCGGGCGGTACTGTCCGCTCTCTTCCATACCGGATGTTTCACTGCTCCGCGCTGTCTTGACAGATGAGATTTCCTTCATAAATTCCCGTCTCTTCTTATTAAACTGTGCTGTCTTCATAGAGACAAATTCCTGCCTGACCATTTCATCATAAATGGCGCACAGATCGTCCTCACTGTCGATCTTTCTCATCTGCAGCCCCGCTAAGGGCGTATCATCCAGATCCTTATAGTCCACCCCGCCCGCCAGAAGCGGACACAGATACTGCGCCTCCACCCAGGCAGCGCCTAACTCCATCATGCAGAAGCGGCTTTGCAGGTACTCCGGCGTGATCAGAGCAATCACCATCTCCCGCTCCTGCACCTCCCGCCTGATGATCTCTACAAAGTTCCTGCCCGTCGGCAAGGTTCCATTCTCCGATGTGCAGAAGATCCGGCTGTTCTCGACTCCCATACCCAGCTTGAGAAACTCGACAAACTGCTCTACAAGTTCTCTGTTCTTCGTGCTGTGACTGATAAAAACTCCCTTCACGTTCATCCCTCCCGTATCATTGCAGGCTGTCGAGCAGCCGCTTTCTCTTCGTTTCGAATTGCCTCCGTATGTCCAGCTCTCTGATCCGGTACTCCTCGTAGACCTGTTTCAGCTGTCCCTGCAATTCCCGCGCGTTCTCATAATAAGGTATCTCTAATCCGCTTAGATTCGTATTGTTGAGTACCTTGATCGTCGTTCCCGACTGGATGCTGTCAAGCGCCCTCCGCCCCTCCTCGGAACTCAGAAATTCATACAGCACATGCGGACTGTACTTTGTCTGATCCACCCGGATCCTGGTCAGATTGCCGCATAAGAAAGCCTTTGGCATATCCGGCGTCACCATGCTGATCTTCAGGACAGACCCCTTCGAAGTCATGACAATGTCATCCTCCCGGATCCCGAATTTGCGCTCCCAGTCCGGCGACTTGGCACGGATCCTGGAATTTTCCCTGAAAAAGATATTGCCGTTATCGATGTCCCGGATATTCAGCCAGTAATGCGTCGGCTGCTCGGCGTACACACGTTCCTCTTCTTTCGTGATCTGAGCGCCCCGCATGATCTCGGCAATTTCACCCAACCTGATCGTCTTCCCGCCTGCCCCGGTATCCATCCCCTGTAGATAGAGAAACGGATTCCAGGAGAAATCTTTTTCCCTGATCTTCTCAAGCGAAACGGCCGTGGAAAACAACCGGTGCTCTTCCAGCCCTTCATATGCCGCCTGTACACGGGCAATCATCTCCGGCGGTATGCTATTGAGCGCGGCTCCGCTATGGATCTGTTCATTGATATCAGCCATGAAAACCCTGCCCCTGTACTGCGGCGGCTTGTGCTTGTTGATCACCAGAAGCTCAAAGCCAAGATGCGTGGAAGCATACATTTTAACGGGAAGCGTTATGACTGCTTCCAGCCAGTCCTTCTCCGTCAGACTCTCCCGCAGCTCCTTCTCCCGCTGCCTTACCAGAGCGCCCTTGGTAACAAGTACCATTGCCTTGCCCCCGTCTCCAACCCGGTCGAGAATCCTGCAGATCGACAGCCATTCCGCATACAGCTTCTCCTGATCATCCACACGTGTATTCCGATTGTTTCCCTTCGGAAGATCGGCGAGAACCAGATCAAATCCTCCCGTCCACTCCCCCGTCAGCACCTCGCCGGTGTCAGCCGACAGAATATCGTGCCAGATCACGCAGGGCTTCTCAATGCCATGGCAATACATACGGATCCGGGCAATGTCACAATACAGTTTCCTCTGTTCCTCACATACCATATGGATTCCGGCGCCTGCCTTGGCCAGTTGATCATAGACCATCAATCCGGTTCCTGCAAGTCCGCAGTACAACTCCGCCACAGACTTCGTCCCTTGATTGACAGACAGCGCTGCAAGCAGTCTGTTTACGCTGTCCGGCGTAAACTGCAGGCTGTCCAGTTCCGACGCCAGCTCTTCCAGGATGGTGATCATCTTTTCCAGAGTAACACGGTCCAGAACACTCTCCTCCATGATCCTCATGGATTCCAGCGCCATCTCCCTGCATGTCCCGTCCTCACTGATCACTTTCCATGCAATGCTTTCCTCAAGGTCCGCCGCCGCCTGCCCCGGCTCCCGTCCCGGCACATCTTTCAGGAATTCTCCGAGCCGAATCAGACCTGCCATGCCGGAATTTGATGTCGTATTCCAATCCGGTGTCATGCCGGGATCCGGCTTCCCCCGGTTCCTCTGCGATCCGGCTTCCCTGTTTTTCAGGAAGGCCGTAAACGCCAGATACAGCAGCAGCAGAAAACTCTGCTCTCTGGAAAGGTGTGACAACAATGCATACCATATACCTTTCATTCGTTCTTTCACGCTAACCTCTGTATGGATACTGTCGGCCGTGCCTGCAATATCCCTGAATAATATAATGGAAGTCGTAACCTCCGGTTTTTACCATCTGGTTGTATCTTAACATATGTCACGTATAATGTCTATATGTATTATAATACATTTACTTCAAATAGTGACGAAAAAGACGTTCCTGTTCTCCCTGTGCCGGGATTCAGAAACGCCGTTTCCGGGTCCTGGTAACGCAAGATTGCCAGAACAAAAGTGCGCTTCGCACACTCAAGGAAATCAGAAAGTAAATTCCACCTTCTGCAGCGCTGCGTCCGCACTGCAGTTGCCGATATAGGCGATATATTTGATATCCTCTGTCACGAAGGCATCTTTTTCCTCATCAAAATACGCCATCGCATCTTTGGATACGCTTAGGGATACGATCGTCTCCTCACCGGGCGCCAGTTCCACACGGGCAAAATCTTTCAATACTTTGACCGGTCTGTCTACCTTGCTGCCCTCGCATCCCACATAAAGCTGCACAACCTCCGCGCCTTTTACCGCTCCCGTATTCTTAACCGTCACGCTGATCTTCGCCGTGTCGGCAAATACCGCCGCCTCCGGTCTGTCAAACGTAAACGTCGTGTAGGAGAGTCCATAACCAAACGGATAGAGCACTTTCCTGTCTTCCTTCTCCATCTTGCAGTAACCATGATAATACTCATATTCGATCTCATCACAGTCCGGATCGAAATACGGATAATCTTCTTCGCTGTATGCCACGGTGTAAGGCAGCTTCCCGCTGGGACATACGTCTCCAAACAGAATATCCGCTAGCGCGTTGCCGCCCTCCATGCCGCTGTAGAAAGAGAAAATGACCGCCGGCACATCCTTCTCCCACTCGTCAATCAGGATCGCGCTGCTGCCCACGATGGATACGACCGTATTCTTACAGATTCCCTTCACGCCCTCGATCAGATCGATATCTCTCTGGTGCAGCCGCATGGATACCCGGTCGCCGCCCATGATCTCGATATCGCTTCTGTCTGCTAAGAACTCACCCTCATCGCTGTGAATATATCCTGCCACGATCACCACAGCATCCGCATCTGCCGCCAGCTTCTTCGCCTGCCCGATATCCTTGCCGTCGTTATAAAGGATCTGCGCCTTCGGCATCTTCTTCATCAGGCCCTTAAAAGGCGTTACCGTGTAATACGGATGCACCTTACTGGAACCGTGGTCACCGATATTCTCAATATCGCCAAGCACACCGAGCACCAGGATCTTATCCGTTGTCTTCTTATCAAGCGGAAGCACATTTCCTTCGTTCTTCAGCAGCACCATGGATTCCTGCGCCGCTCTCTTAGCCACTGCTATGTGCTTGTCACAGGCCAGAACATCCTCTCCATAGGCCTGCGGATCTTTCCTCGTCTCATAATAGAGGATCGTCCTTAAGATATAACCCACTGCCTCATCCAGAGCCGCCATCTCCAGACGGCCGTCCTCCAGAGCCTTCGGCAGATCTTCTATATAGTGGCAGAAACACGGCATCTCTATATTCATGCCGCCTTTGACACCCTTCACGCCGTCATGAACCGCCCACAGGAAATCCGACAGGGTAAAGCCCTCAAAGCCCCACTTATCCCGCAGGATATCCCGCAGAAGGTAGCTGCTCTCCGATGCCTGTTCTCCTAGCACCTTATTGTAAGCGCCCATCACCGACGCTGCCCCCTCCTCGATACAGCGCTTGAAATGCGGCAGATATACCTCATGCAGCGCACGTTTGGAAATCTGCACATCCGCCTTAAAGCGGGCATTCTCGATACTGTTCAACGCAAAATGCTTGATGCAGGCCATAACGTTCTGACTCTGTACACCCCTCGTCAGCGCGGCGCCCATCTCGCCCAGATGATACTGATCCTCTCCATAACACTCCTGTGCCCGTCCCCAACGCGGATTCCTGGGAAGATTGATGCATACCCCGCCGAAATAGTTGCCGCCCACGGCTCTTACCTCCGCGCCGATGGCCTTACCGATCTCTTCCTCCAGTTCTCTGTCAAAAGTAGCGCCTCTTGCCATGGATACCGGGAAACAGGTTGCCGATCCCGCAACCACGCCGCGCGGTCCATCCACGAACCGCAGATTAGGCAGCCCCAGTCTCTCCACCGCCATCGTCGGATAAGGCTTAACGTTATAGTGCTCCAGTACGAACAGATCGTTCAGCAGCTTCTCCTCCGTCTCCTGACCGGACATGATCCCGATCTTCTCCTCCACGGTCAGCTGCGCGGTCACTTCCTCCACGAATGCCCTGATTGTCTCCTTGCTGCAGTTCTCCGTCAACTTTGTTCTTTTTACTACGTCCCTCATACGCTTCTCCTTTCATCCCCCGCCGCCCGTGCTGCACGTTGACCTTGCCATGCATGCATATACATCCTCTGTGAAAAATACAAACCTCTGTATCAGGCTGTGCCTGTGCTGCCGGGCAGTTATGCTTCTCATAGGTATATTGTAGGGGACATGGGGGGGGGAGAATGACAAGGCTTACGTCAAACTTTTCTGTATCTTCCGGAAGACGGCATTCGGGGTTCTCGTAAATTCCGCAACCGTGTACCTGGCTATCAACTTATGTTCCCGATAGATATGTATCTCGTCCTCCTCAAACAAAATCGTTGCCTTGTTAAATTGAAAGCCCAGGTCACTGTTTTCCTCATTAATCTTCGGATTCCTTACTGCCCGTTTCAATTCCATATAAAGCCGATATTCTTCCTCCGACCGCAGCAACAATTCCGGATAATCTATGCTATGCTCCAACAGGAACAGATTCGTCAGGCATCTTACCTGTCCAAATTCCTTAGGCGCTACAACACACTCTAACTGCTTCCACTCTTTTACTTCCAATCGGTAATAATCCTCCTCAGAATCTTTCGGAAGTTCGCGGATCTGATTTCTTTTCACCGGAATACACTTGGTCACCACACCATAGTAACGAATTCCCGCCTCTGACCCGAAGAAATTTTTCGATTGATATATGGCTACATAGTGGATCGGGAATGCGGATTCCGGCAGCTGACTTGCCGGAATATGATAGAATCTATGCTGTAATGCCACCCCCAGCTGTGCCCGGTTTCGCAAGCTTCCTATCAACACATCCCGGTTTCCCCAATCTACCTTCGCAAGCTTCTCCTCAATTCCTCTTGGCAATGTCGCTCTCTCAAAAGCAGATTCCGGAGAATCGGCAATCA
This sequence comes from uncultured Lachnospiraceae bacterium, assembly GCA_947564645.1. GTDB lineage: Bacteria > Bacillota > Clostridia > Lachnospirales > Lachnospiraceae > UBA3282. The sequence goes on along the minus strand of CANOCU010000013.1, from coordinate 5,272 downwards.
ACTCCTCCAGCATCTGCGCCACCATTTCTGTTGCGGACGGCAGGAACGGCAAGCCGCCGATATTCACTTCCTCAATGCTCTTGTAAAACCGATGATTCCTGTATTCTTCCAGATCGGTATAAGGAAACAGCACATAGGCGCCAAACAGGGTCCTCTCATAGGGAGACGCCCCATTCTGATAGACAATGGCGTCACGGTAGCGGTGCATCGTGTTAATATCATCTACCTCAGGCCCAGGATAATGGGAAATCGCCGCATAGTAATCGGTTCCCGGAAATGCCGGATTGATTCTGTATTTTGCATCAAATACATATTCATACTGCATTCTTTTCTTTCCAATCGAACACTTCTTCAAGGAAAGCACATTGTCGGGTCTCTGCGCAACGGTAGGAATCCCCTCAGCCTTCGGATTATAGGAAAGTGTAATCAAATCTCCATTCTCCATATTCCTGTACTTCACCTGAGATCCCTGTCCCTTAATCAATGATACAAACAGTCCATTCCCCTGAATCTTAATAATATCCTGGGAAATCATCTTATATCGATCTTTCATCATGCTGTTTAATTTGATGAAACACCAATATTCATACAAAACCGCCAGATCTTTCATCGAAATATGAAAAACATCCCCCGTCACAGAAAGTCCCCTAAGCAGCATCAGATAATACTTATACAAATCCCGATACCCCGGCGCCATGGAAAAGACAAGCGACATCCCTGTGTCCGCTTCTTTATCATCAATTCCCATGAAAAAAGAAGTATGTATACGCCTTTTCATCTCACAAATCATGCCGTCAATTTCCTCTATGACAGCCTGATCCTTCGCTCTTTGCAGCCTTCCATAGTTCCCTCTGAAATTTTCCAGCTTCCTGATCGTTGTGCGGAGTATATATTTACACATGCGGTTTTCTTTGGTATCATAAGTCACCTGCTTTCGTACAGCCAAAGCCCGATCAAATGTTACCCGGTTCCCGGTTCTTTTCAGGTAATCCGGATGCTTCTCCAGCCAGCGCTGCCCTCTGCCATCTATTCTTTTTACTTTATGCTCCGGCAGCATTTCCTGACGCGTCTCCAATACGTGATGGGGTTGGGTCAGGATCCTATCGACCGCCTGCAGAAAATCTCGAAAAATCTTCCGAATCACTGCAAAAAACTCTACCGGACTGCTGGACGTTTTCTCCCCCTGCCGATATGCCTGATAGGTTTTTTTTAGAAAATCAAAGATTACGTTATAAATCTCTGCCGTTACATCGGCTACAATCGCCTGGTAGTCCTCCTTATAGCTGATCTTAGACGGATACACTTCCACCACAAGCCGGAGGTATTCCATCCCGTTCACCTGTATCACAAGATCTGAGAATCCAATCTCATTACCGAAGTTAATCACACCCGATAAAATATTGTGTTTTCGGCTGGCCCGCGTCACTTTATTACGAAGGTTCAGATTATCATGCCAAAAGACGATTTCGTCTCCCTCTGTATTGCCCTCAATCATGATTTCATAATTTTGCTGTTCATAAAACAGCGGCTTTGTCCTGTAAATACCGCCGCTATTACCATCAGTATGCAAATCCGCGCTACTGCCGCCCTGTAAAACAAGCGCAGCAGCCTCCTTACAAAACACCTTCGTGACTGACTCTGGCGCATCGTAGGAAGCGCCTTCGAATTGAGGATGCGTTCCGCGGCCTTTTATCGTAATATCAACTTTACTTGACCGAATATACAGTAGTTCATCAGAGCCAATAAGAAGTGAATCCATCCTCTTCATATCTCCTTATCATAAACGCAATTTTTTCTGCACTTTTTCTATACGGACAGGCAGGATCCGCCACCAAAGACATCATACTTTTTACCAAATCTGACTGTTCCGACTGAATCCCCGCATGATTTCCTACACAGACCTTGAACAAGGCAATCAGCATTTCCTTGACAGCCATACTGCTGCCCTGGATGCGCGGCAGTATTTTCTGAAGAATTTCATTATCCATTGCCTCATGCTCTGTCAAAAGGTCGCCAGCCTTTTTATTGTTAAGCAGATAGAAAATGATCTCATCTCTGACACGGTATCCCACATGCGCATTGGCAGATTGCAGAATCCTATTCATCTTCTGCAGTTCCAGACAATACTGCCCTACGCACTCCGCTTCCCCGACACAATCCTTTTGCAGAACCAGATATTCTGTTTTTAAAAATACATTATCTACCTGTATTGGCTCAGGCTTGGATCCGGCTTCAGAATCTGGAATCTCCTGCGCAAAAGGAGATTCTAAATCCACATAAGAAAATTCGATGGTATTGGCACGATCCAGAACCTTCTTACTGAATGGAAAAGTCGTCTCATCCATATTTACGGTACCTACAATATACAGGTTCTCCGGCAACTGCATTCCGGCATACTTCTGATCATCTTCCCTGCTGCCGCATTGCGCGGCAGACATAAGCGGCTCCGTTACGATCCTGCCATCTGCGTCAAAATCACGACTCTCAATCACCGATAAAATATCGCTCATATAGTATTCTACTCTGGCCAGATTCATTTCATCCAAGCAAAGAATATAAGGCTTCTCTCTATTTTCGGATGCTGCAAAAACAAATTCCGTGATTGCGCCTGGTACAAATTCTCCATTCAGATTTCTATGACCGAACAAATCTGATGAGTCTGACCAGTCGGGCCTGACAGGAACCATTTTATATACTGCTCCTATAGCCTCGGCAAACAACTTTACAAGCCTGGTCTTGCCCGTTCCGCTTGTTCCCGCAAGAATGACAAACGGTTTCGATTTCAGACTCAGATAAAAGTTTTCCACCAAGCCGTCACTATATTGAAAGCCTCTCGACGCAATATATGCCTTAATCTTCGCAATCTTGTCTTTCGTTTCCAACTTCGCCCCACCTCCCCGTAATAGCTTATCTGCATCACTTCGCGGTTTCTCACCGGCATATTCCTCATAGATCTCCATCATTTTCTTAAGATCATCACGCAGCACTTTCTCATCCGGCACCGCACCTTTGCTGTATTTCTTATAAAAGATCGTACCCTTCTGATACATTTCAGCAAGCTCCGTCAAATTACTGCCAAGATTTATATTCTCGTCCACGGAAAACCCTCTGCTGTCTATTTCCCCGACAATCTCTTCCGCCTTTCTGCGCATGATTGCTATGGCTTCTTTCCTGGAGTGGTTCTTCCTGATATCTGTACAACCTTGATTTAAAGTCAGGTAAAGGGAATTCCCATCCTTGGAAAGCAGATAGACGATATAAATCCCTCTGGTCGCCGTTATCGTAATTTTCCTGTTGAAAATGCAGATCCAGGGGACCATAGCCCAGTTCCCCTGTCCAACGCTTCCTGTAATCAGATAGGTTTGGCGGTCTGCCAACCCGGTTTGATAAATCGCCTCCGGAGCATCCTTTCGGAGATAGACTCCTAGAGGATGTCCAGCGAAAGGGGATTCTTTGGCAGGAATGTAGTCATTAAAAAGACGGGTGATGATGGCGTGTAACAATAGACTACTCATATTATAACCTTTCTTTTGTATACGCTTTGTGCGTAAAAGTGAACTGATATCGGCCATTTCATTTCATCTGAGATAAATTTTATCATAAACTCACTATAAGAACCACTATATTCATACACATTACACATTCCGCAAAGCATATATAAAAGAGGCCTCACTCTACACAAGGCCTCCTCTTCCCATATCGTCCGACTTCTCTACCTCGACGGCACCATCCGTATGATCCTTCCCGCAAACTCATTGAAGTTCTGCGTCTGCAGGATAACTCTTCCCGGACCGGTCAGTTTCGTCAGAAACAATCCCTCACCGCCCAGGAAAATATTCTTCAATCCTTTCACCGTCTCGATCTCATAGTTTACGGACCGCTCAAAAGCAACCACATTACCGGTGTCGACCTTCAGCACTTCTCCCGGTGCCAGATCCTTCACCACCTTGTTCCCGTCAATCTCCAGGAAAACCATGCCGGTTCCGCTGATATCCTGCAGGATAAAGCCTTCCCCACCGAACAGTCCGGCAGAAAACTTCTTCGTAAACGTTACGTTCAGGTGCACTGTCTCCTGTGCACAGAGAAATGCGCCCTTCTGACAGATCATACCGCCGTTTGCTCCCACATCCACCGGAAGCACCTCCCCGGCAACCGTAGACGCGAAAGCTACCATACTGCCCGCGCGCTCCGCCTTATAGGTCGCCATAAACAGCGATTCTCCCGTAAACATACGGCCGATGCTCTTGCCCAGGCCGCCTCTCATATTGGAGTCCATGGCAATACCGTCCGACATCCAGGCCATACCGCCCGACTGTGTGTACATGGATTCTCCCGGTGCATCGAAAAGCACCTCTACTGCCGGCATCGTATCGCCGATAATTCTGTACTGCATACTTATTTCCCCCTTTGCGGTAAAATTGTAACTTTAATTTCCATATACATGTTATCACTTAAACCGTCAGTCCGGCAATGTTTTTTTGTTGTTTAATACAATCCATAGGCTTCCCTGTATCATGTTCTCAAGGAATGCGCAGCAAGTGCGCATTCTTTAACATCAACAATATTCTCAGACCCAAACGCTTGTACCATCTATCTCACCGCATAGTATTTAAAATTACATTATATTTTTCGCCGCCTTTTTTTCGCCACTTTTCTTATAAAGGAATATACCTCCACTCATGCGCATCTGTACCTGACAGTTTTACAATAAAGAAATCAGAAAGTCCATTAGATCTTTCATACCTTGTCTATAGCTCAGTTCGATATAAACCGCTACGCGATGATTCTCTGCAGTCATATATTCTTCAAAGGCTCTACTCTGTTCTTTATCAAATACTTTCCGCAATGATTCTAAAGCCTGGTCCGTCTTCCCTTCCGCCTCTCTATATTCTTCATTCTGAAACACAATTTCATCCAGTCTTTCATTCGTTAAATTCTCTATCATAATTTCCAATATGCTTTTATCCATATTGCTGTCCTCTTTGATTCCTGCACGCGTATTATATATTCATCATACACAACGCGTTCACTTTATGCAATATGTTCAATATGAGGAATACTTATGATAATAGTAAAAAAAGAAAAGGATTCTAATCATGTACTCGTATTCCCCTCTCTGGAAAACAATGCAGAAGCGCGGTGTTACAACCTATAGTCTGGTAAATCACTATGGTATCTCCAGCCATCTTATGAGTAATCTAAGGCATAACAAAAATGTCACTGTGGAACAGCGACCACAGCATGGATAAATCTCTGAGTATCGTCATCTTAC
>CANOCU010000012.1 GCA_947564645.1 uncultured Lachnospiraceae bacterium | reverse complement strand
GACCGAAACGAAAGCGACAGATTGGCCCGATCTGCTTTCAGGTGGGTCGCTTGAGAGATCCGGTGACGGAGATCCCAGATAGATGATCATTCATGACATAACCCGGCTTATCGTTCTGCTTGGTTTACATAAGTTATATCCGGTGACGGAGCAGGGCACAGGAGAGGCGCTTTTTCGGGTCTTTCATGTGTCCTGTTTGCTTTAGCCGCTTGTACGCTGTACGAATATTCAGGTAAACAGATAACAGGGGAAAAGATGTGGATAAGAAAGGGATCAGTAGATTCTATTTCAGTTTCATGTGTCTGCTTTTGATATTGATGCCGTCGTTTGAGGTACAGGCGGCGTCGCAGGATCAGGGGGCCGTACTGCCGCATTTGATCCAGACAGTGACGCAGCAGGATACTTATGAGGGCATGATTGCTCTTGGTATGCTGCAGTGTCCCGTTTTGGAGAAGCCAGACAGCGAAAGCGCTTATGAGAACGTAAAAAGCTGTGTTGTGAGGGTCAATATGGGGAATGCTTATGGAAGCGGAGTCGTGTGGGAGATGACGGCCGACCGCGTGATCGTTGCCACCAACAGGCATGTGCTTGCGTACTGGCAGGAAACGGACAGCTTTCTTTATTTTCAACAGGGATATTATATGGATGCGGATATCCTGGGAGTATCGGAGCAGTATGATGTGGGATTTCTGTCGGTGGATAACGGACAGTTTACCTACGATGAGTTGGAGAAGCTGCGAAGCGCTGTGTCGGACGTGACTGTCTATGAGCAGTTAGAACAGGGTGACGAGATGTTCTGTGTGGGCGCAGGGCCAGGCCCTGAGGTGGGAGAGCTGCTGTTCCACACAGCGGTGCTGGAAGACCGGGCGCGGTATCTTGTGGATTTTGGGACAGAAATGCTGTACGGGCGCGGCTTTGCCAGAACGGGGATGTCTGGCGGCGGAATTTTCGACGGATACGGACATCTGATCGGCATGGTGACAGGCGGGACGCTGCAGAATGAAGTGGCAGGAGTGCCGCTGCCGGTGATCGCAGAAGCATATATGGAGATCGTCAGCGGGAAAGACTGAAATATTGGAAAGGCTGTGACAGCGATGGAAGATCAGGGAAAGATTACATTTGAAGTCAGGGAGAACCGAATGTCGCTGGTGGCGGGGATCTTGTCGATTGCCTTTGCGATCTTCGTTTTTGTAATGTGGCTTCTGCATCCGAAAGGGGAGGGTGGTCTTTTGTTTTTGTACCTGCCGCTTTTGTTTATGATGGGAAGCGGCGTGATTTTTTGTGTGGTCTTTTTCAATAAAAAGGTGACAGTGGAAGAAATGAATATATGTTATGTAAACTCATTTAAGAAAAAGAAGGAGTTTACGCTGGATGAGATCGGCTTCTGCAAGATGGAAACGAATAGCGGTAAAATAACATTGATTCTGTACAATCTGACGGGTGATAAGTTATGTAAACTTGATTTTGGCATGCAGGGCATGGGAGAGTTCCTGCAGTATCTGGTGGATAACCGGGTCAGGACAGAGCTTGGCAGAGAACGGAGGCATAAGCGGGAGACGCTTTTGCCGGAGCTGATCCTGAAAGAAACGGCGGTCTGTGCGGAGGAGATCGGTAAGTGCGCAGAAGCTTTTTACCGGGTGGCAGAGCAGGTTTTCAGAGACTGGGAGAAAAGGAACAGGAAGTTTGAGGTGGAATGGGAGCTGGGGTTTGCGGAATATACTGTCGCGGATCTGGAGAGACAGGCAGGCTGTAACCGGCCGTGGGAATGGACAAGTTCGTTAGGAGAAGAGCCGGAAGAGATACCGCAGGATTATGTGTGCATACTGGAGGCGTATCTGAAACGGGACGGCGCCTATGTGGTGAATCACAGGGGAGAGGCGGTATCCATGCAGGTTCCGTATATGAGCAGATGCAGGTCTTATCAGATCGGGGAGCGGACCAGGATCAGAAAGTCGGATGAGGAGATGATGGCGGAAGAGATCATGAATTATCTTGCGGTATTGTCGAGGGAGATGCCAAGGCATAAGTACCGGACGGAACAGTTCCCTGTCTGTCATAAGCTGCGAAAGACAGCCGGCCGGCTTCCGGTAAGGAAATAGTCAGATAATAATATACGATGGTTTTGAAATGTGATAGAATGGTTGGGAAGGCAGCATTCTTCCGGTGCCTGCTTTTTGAGCAGGGAGGATGGGGCAGATAATACTATGCAGGAATGCAAGGAGGGTACAGGTATGGCAATGTTTCAGATCAGCAACGACAAGATCACGATACAGGTGGACAGTATGGGAGCGGAGCTTAAGTCATTGAAAGACGTGGCGACGGGCCGGGAGTATATGTGGCACGCGGACCCGCAGTACTGGAAGAGGACTTCGCCGGTTCTCTTTCCACTGGTGGGAGGGCTAAAGGGCGGTGTCTACAGACTGGATGGCAAAGAATACCGGATGGGACAGCATGGTTTTGCCAGAGACATGGAATTTAAACTGAAAAGCCAGGCGGCTCACGAACTCTGGTTTACTCTGGAATCGGATGAGGAGACACTGCGGAAATATCCGTATCCGTTCCTGCTGGAGCTTGGGTATGAACTGCGGGAGAAGTCGGTTATTGTGAAGTGGGTGGTGAAGAATCCTGCCGGGGAGCCAATGTGCTTTTCTATCGGCGGACATCCGGCGTTTTTGTGTCCGATCGAGGAAGGGACGAAACAGACCGATTACAGCATCCGGCTTGACGCGAAGGAGCAGGTGGCAGTATCGACGCTGCTTGACGGGCTTGTGGACGGAAAGACGGTGGACTATAAGCTGGAGAATGGGATGATTCCGGTGACGGAACATCTCTTTGACGGGGATGCGCTGGTGATCGAGCATGATCAGGCACACAGCGTGGCGCTGGTGAAGCCGGACGGGGAGGCCTATCTGACGGTGGATTTTGATGCGCCGCTATTTGGCATCTGGTCTCCGCCTAAGAAGCAGGCGCCCTTTATCTGCATCGAGCCCTGGTATGGAAGGTGTGACAGGGCGGATTATACAGGAGACTGGACGAAGCGGGAATGGGGGCAGCATCTGGAGCCTGGCGGGACATTCCAGACAGAATATACCATCACGGTCGCATAGCGTGAAAAGTGCGTGAGGATTTATGGCAGAATTTGTGGGAGGAGAAGCATGACACCGATTGTACAGTGTAGAGGATTGACTAAGGTATATGGCAGGAAGATCGCACTGAATCAGATCTGCATGGATTTAGAGCGGGGAAGGATCATCGGCCTGCTCGGACCTAACGGAAGCGGGAAGACGACGCTGATCAAAATTATGAATGGGCTATTGAATCCGACGGCCGGAGAGATTCTGATCGGCGGAGTCAGACCCGGGGTCGAGACGAAATATAAGATCTCCTATCTGCCGGAGCGCACTTATCTGTATCCGGGAATGCGGGTGGAGGAGATGGTCCGCTATTTTCAGGATTTTTATCCGGATTTCAGGATGGACAGGGCATATGACATGCTGGCGAGACTGCAGATCGATCCGCGGGAGAGACTTAAGAACCTCTCCAAGGGAACGAAGGAGAAGGTACAGCTTATTCTGGTGATGAGCAGAGACGCCGATCTGTATATTCTTGACGAGCCGATCGCGGGCGTTGATCCGGCGTCGAGGGATTATATCCTGCATACGATCGTGCAGAATTATAACAGGAATGCGACGATACTGCTTTCTACGCATTTGATCGCCGATGTGGAGAACATTTTGGATGAGGTCGTATTTATCAGATATGGCAATATTATATTGCAGGCAGGCGCCGAGCAGATCAGGCGTCACGAAGGCAAGTCCATAGACCGGTTTTTCAGGGAGGTGTTTGCATGTTAGGGAAGTTGATGAAATATGAATGGCAGTCTACCTGGAAACTGCTTCTGCCCGCAAACCTGCTGATCGTTGTGATGACGTTCTTTGCCTGCATAACGATCAGGATCGGTAGATCAAGTCACTATGACATCACAGAGAATGACGGCGTTCTTTTCAGCGCGATCATGATTCTTGTGACCTATATCGGCAGTATGTTTGTGGTCATGATCGGTACGGCAATCTATTTGATTTATCGTTTTTATACGTCTGCTTATGGAGACCAGGGGTATCTGCTGCATACGCTGCCGGTAGATAAGCATCATATTATCATAGCCAAGGTAGCCGTCAGTACGGCCTGGGTTTTGCTCAGCAGTTTTTTGATCTATCTGTCGGTATTGTTTATTTTTGCCAGTGATGACGGTGTGATTCCGGAACTGGTCGACAGTATGGAATCGCTTACAAGGGAAATCGGCGGCAAGCCGTCTGTTTTTGCCGGTATCATGACCTTGATCGCGTTTGTGATATCCATACTGGCCAGAGTCCTGAAGGTGACGGCCTGTCTTTCCCTGGGACAGCTATCGGCGAACCATAAACTGTTGATGTCATTTGCCTATTATTTCGGGATCTATTTCCTGCAGCAGATGGCCGGTTCCTTTTATTATGCTTTTCTTGGGCTGATCAACAGTAAGCTGGACACTTATTATTACGGACGGCCATGGGAAGTTACCCTGATCGCCGGTCTTGTTTATGTGGTGATCTTTTATGCGGTAACCTGGTACACTATGGATAAGAAGCTGAATCTTGACTGAATGCAGGGATTTCTTGACACGGAAGAGATGTTGGTATTATAGTAAGTAAGTTGACAGTAGTGAGCTCCAATTCCGCAAAGCGGAATCATGGGGTTAGTTTGAAGCAGATTGTATGGCAGACATTATTTTAAGAAAGCAAGGTGCGGTTTATTATGACAAAAATTGATATCGTCTCCGGGTTTCTCGGAGCCGGCAAGACAACGCTGATCAGGAAGCTTCTGCAGGAGGTGCTTTCCGATTCCAAGGTGGTGCTGATTGAGAATGAGTTTGGGGAAATAGGGATTGACGGCGGGTTTCTGAAAGAAGCAGGTATTGAGATCAAGGAGATGAATTCCGGTTGTATCTGCTGTTCCCTGGTAGGCGATTTCGGGGCTTCCCTGCGGGAGGTACTGGATACTTATGCGCCGGAGCGCATTTTGATCGAGCCGTCGGGTGTAGGCAAGCTGTCCGACGTCATGAGGGCGGTGCAGGAGGCCATGGCTGACAGAGAAGTGGAGTTAAACAGTGCGGTAGCAGTGGTGGATGCGTGTAAGTGCAAGATGTACCTGAAGAATTTCGGCGAGTTTTTTGCGAATCAGATCGAACATGCCGGAACTGTTGTCCTGAGCCGGACGGATAAGCTGAGTGAAGAGAAGCTGGCAGCCTGTGTGGAGATGATACGGGAACATAATGTCAGGGCAACGGTGATCACGACTCCCTGGGATGCTCTGGAGGGGAAGGATATTCTGGAAACGATCGAGGGAGCCAGGGACCTAGAGGCAGAATTGATGCAGGAAGTTATGTCACATCATGAGGAACATGAACATCATCACCATCATGATGAAGAGTGCTGTGAGCATGAGCATCATCATCATCACCATCATGCGGATGAGATCTTTACTTCCTGGGGACTGGAGACGCCTGCCGTTTACAGCAGGGAGAAGATCACATCGATCCTGTCGGAGCTTGATCAGGAGGAGCGTTACGGGATGGTCCTTAGAGCAAAGGGCATGGTGCCTTCTTCCGACGGCGGTTGGATCTATTTTGATTATGTGCCGGAGGAGAGCAATATCAGAAGCGGGAAGCCTGATGTGACGGGGAAGTTCTGTGTGATCGGGTCTCATTTAAAAGAAGAGAAGCTGAAGGAGCTTTTTGCAGTATAGAGTCAGATCTGCGATAGATAACAGGAAAGGTGTGGATGTAGTAATGAAACCGGTCTATATGATCAATGGGTTTCTGGAAAGCGGGAAGACGGAATTTATCACATATACATTGGCGCAGCCCTATTTTCAGGTACGGGGGAAGACCCTGCTCATTCTGTGTGAGGAAGGCGAGAACGAATATGATGAGAAGCTGCTTAGATTAAGCCGTACGGAACTGGAACTGATAGAGGATGAGGAAGAGTTTAACAGTTCCAGACTGATCGAACTGGAGAAGAAGCACAAGCCGGAGCGGATCATTGTGGAATATAACGGTATGTGGAATTATAAGGAGATGAAGCTTCCGTGGCACTGGAAGATCGAGCAGCAGATCACGACCATTGATGCATCTACGTTTCCGATGTATTTTACCAACATGAAGTCGCTGCTGGCGGAGCAGATCCGGAAATCAGAGATGATCATCTTTAACCGCTGTGACGGTGTTACGGACTTAAGCAGCTATAAGAGAAATGTGAAGGCGATCAATCCCAAGGCGGAGATCATTTTTGAGGATTCGAATGGTGAGATCAACGAAATTATGGAGGATGATCTGCCATATGATCTGAAAGCGCCTGTTATTAAACTTGACAACGAGGGATATGGTATTTGGTATCTGGATTCTCTGGATCATTTGGAGCGCTACGAGGGGAAGCAGGTTCAGTTTGTGGCCATGGTGTTAAAACCGCAGGCTTTCCCGAAAGGATATTTTGTGCCGGGGCGTATGGCTATGACCTGCTGTGCGGAAGATATGGCTTTCCTGGGATTTGCGTGCGAATATGAGAAAACCGACAGTTTGCAGGAGAAGCAATGGGTGAAGGTAACGGCAGAAGTTGCCAGAGAGTATTTCGCAGATTACCAGGGCGAAGGGCCGGTGCTCCATGCAGTCAGTGTTGAGCAGACGAAAGCGCCCAGAGAAGAGATCATCAGTTTTGTTTAGAAGAAAGAAGCGAAGGGGAGCGGAAGATGGTAGAGGAGCGGGAGCTGCAGCAGTTGAAAAAGAGATTGTTGGAGTTGGCGCAGCGTTCTTATGATCATGGAGTCTATACGTTTACGCCTTTTCTGGGAATGTCGGAGCAGCAGGCTTTCTATGAGGTGCAGGGGGAAGTGGCCTATGCCGGATTCACCATGGAAGGTGGAAGTCCTCTTTGTGAGCGTGTGATGATACGGTTTGGGCGAAAGGAGTATCTGGGATATGAGGAGGCTTTTCCGATCCGGAGCCTTAAGATAGAACCGCTTAGCCCGAAATTCGCAGAAAGCCTCACACACCGGGATTTTCTGGGGGCAGTCATGAATCTCGGAATTGACCGCAGCACTGTTGGCGATTTCTTTGTGGAGGAGCAGTCTGCGCTTCTGTTTTGTCAGGAGAGCATAGCGCCGTATTTGACAGAGCAGTTGAGACAGGTAAGGCATACGCAGGTGAGATGTGTGGAGGCGGAGGCAGGGGAGCTGAGTGCGCCCGTGCAGGAGGAGATTTCGCTGTCGGTGTCTTCTGCCAGAATTGATGCGGTTCTGTCCAGGATCTATCATCTCTCCAGGAGTCAGAGCATGGATCTGTTTCGGGCGTGCAGGGTCTATGTGAACGGCAGACTGACAGAGAATAACAGTTACAGTCTGAAAGAAGGCGATAAGGTCACGGCAAGGGGATTCGGACGATTTGTTTACGTAGGCGTGCAGGGAGCGACCAGAAAAGGGAAGATGCGTGTTGCCGCTTTAGTAACTGCAGGAGGAACGAAGGGAAAATAAGGTTTTATGATTCAGTATAAAGCATTTCAATGGTTGTTTTTCTTTTATTTTTACTGTTTTTGCGGTTGGTGTTTTGAGTCGGCTTATGTGTCCCTTAAAGCACGCAAGCTTGTCAACAGAGGATTTATGAGGGGGCCGTTTCTGCCATTGTATGGCAGTGGGGCGATCATGATGCTGATCGTTTCCATGCCCTTTCAGGATAATGTTATACTGACTTATCTGGCAGGAGTGGTCGGGGCGACGGCTCTGGAATATATAACGGGTGTTACTATGGAAGCGTTGTTTAAAGTCCGGTATTGGGATTATTCGAATCAGCGCTTTCAGTTTCAGGGCCATATCTGCCTGAGTTCTTCCATTGCCTGGGGCTTTCTGACGATCCTGATGACGAGAGTTGTGCACAGGCCGGTGGAGCAGTTCGTGATGGCGATACCGGGAACTGTGCTTTTTCCGGTGACAATGCTATTGACAGTTTATATTGTAGTCGATTTTACGTTATCCTTTAAGGCGGCGATCGAGCTGCGGGATCTGTTGGTGAAGATGCAGAAGCTGAAAGAGGAGGTCGAGCGTCTACAGCGCCGTCTGGATGTGATCATTGCTTTTAGCAATGCGGAGAAGGAGCAGCGCAGACAGGAGAGTGAACTGAGTCTGGCAGAATTAAGCTTTGGGGTAAAACAGCGGTTTGCAAGCCTGAAAGAGAACATACAGAGTATGCCTTCCGCATACGGAGACGGGATCAGGGAGGAGATTGCAGAACTTCGCGGCAGATTCAGTCATTATATTGATACCCAGAAGGGATATAAGGAGATGTTGGGATTCTATAAACGGAATATGATCCGCAACAATCCGACAATGGCATCTGAGAAGTTCAGGAATGTTTTAGAAGAGCTGAAGCGCGTTGTGAGCGGAGAGCAGCGCGAGGACGAAGAATAAGAAGAAAAGAGACGATCAGATCATTTATATAGTGATCTGATCGTTTCTTCTGTTAAGAGCAATATAGCGTGTACGAATCTGGTTCCTGGAACGGATGGATTCGATGATCTGGTTTTCCATCAATTCCAGATTTCTTGCTTTACGGCGAAACAGGGCGCATACCTTGTTGTAGAACCAGAAAGAATAAACGAGTACGTTGTTGATCTTCCCCAACTTATTCTTCGTGGTATGCTCGTAGTGCCGGCCGCCTATGACGGTGGATTTCCCGGTCTTGATATAGTGGATCAGTTCTGTCTCGGTAGAAACATACTCCTGCAGGATTGTGTACCCCAGTCCGACACAGGCAGCCTTGTGGGAATCACTGCCGCCGATGCAGGGAAGATGATACTTACTGGCAAGGCGCATGGCGCGCATATTGGAATCGGCGTCTTCACACGCGTTGTATCCTTCTACAAAGTCAAATTTCTTATATATGATCTGGGAAAGCCTGCCATGCAGGGTATTGCGTATGCTTAGGAACTTCTCGCCGCAGGGATGGGCCGGACCAATGATTCCTCCATAGCGATGGACGATCTCGATCAGCAGGATGACGGGAAGGCCGCGCAGCTCCAGAATAGGAAGCTTGACCCCTGTCGGCATGATGATCAGCATATGGCCGGCATCGATCGTATCATATTCGATGCCCTTAAGCACTACGAAATCATCAGGCTTTTTGGATAACTTTTTGTAATAGCGGTAAGCCTTATAGGAATCATGATCCGTGATCAGCATTCCATGATATCCCTTCTGCTGCAGGATCTCAATATTCTCTAATAACTCCAGTTTGCAGTCCGGAGAGCCTTCTTTTGTATGACAATGCATATCCAGCTTCATCTGACTATATTATGCCTTTCTGTTTATTTTCCATTTTATTTTACCTCTATTATTCGAAAAAATCTATCCTTTTTTGCATCCTTTATCAGGTCCTTCTGTCATAACTTGGACAAAGGCTCATATATTGAGATAAGGAGGGATGTGGATGAGACCGGAAGAATTGCTCCATATGTTTCCGCAGACCATGCGTGGCAGGTGGGAACAGGTGGCAAAACATGCTGACAGACTGCAGGAGATCAGACTGCGCGTAAATGCGCCTGCCGTGGTGTGGATCGATAACAGGGAATGGTTTGTGGATGAGAAGGGCATGTTAATGGACAGGCAGCCCGGATCGGGAGCCTGCAGAGCGGAAGAACTGGAAGCGATCTTAAAACATTTGTGCCAATATTCCGTATATGCATTTACGGATGAAATACGCCAGGGTTTTCTTACCATACAAGGGGGTCATCGCATAGGGCTTTCGGGACAGGTTATTCTGGAAGACCGGGATCGGATCCGGAATTTAAAGTACATCCGGTATTTGAATATTCGTATCGCACATGAGATCAAGGGCGTGGCGGACAGTGTGCTGCCTTATTTGTATGACAGACGGGGACAGGCATTTAATACATTGCTGATCTCGCCGCCAGGCTGCGGGAAAACGACGATGCTGCGAGACATTATCAGATATCTGTCCGATGGTACGAAGTATGGAAAGGGGATGAATGTCAGCGTTGTGGATGAACGTTCGGAGATTGCCGGGAGCTATCTGGGAATCGCGCAGAATGATGTGGGGATCAGGACGGATGTGCTGGACGGCTGTCCGAAGCAGGAGGGTATGATGCTGCTGATCCGTGCCATGTCTCCTCAGGTTCTGGCAGTGGATGAACTTGGAAATGAGGGTGATATACGGGCGCTGCAGATGGCCAGCGGATGTGGGTGCAGGCTGCTCGCTACGATTCATGGCAGTTCTCTGGAGGAGATAAGAGATAAAAAGTACATGCGTAATGTTATCGAAGAAAGACTCTTCGAACGCTATCTTGTGCTCACAAGAAAGAATGGCAGGTGTGAGGTCGAAGGCATCTATGACCGGGAAGGAATGCGATGTTAAAGTTGTTGGGAAGCCTTGGTATTCTGATCGGATGCGTCGGCTTTGGTCTTGACAGGATCGGAGAAGAGAAAGGCAGGATCAGCCATTTACAGGAAGTGATCCGTATCATAAGGAGAATACAGAGCGAGATCAGCTATGGGAAGCATACGCTTCCGGAAATCTGTCTGATCCTGGCCGGTACCTGCGCCGCGCCTTACCGGGAATGTTTCAGGGCAGTCTATGATAAAGCACAGAGGCAGGAAGGAAACTGCCTGGAACAGATATGGGTGCAGGAATTTACACAGTGTATGCAGAATGTACAGCTGCAGGAAGAGGAGAAGGAAATATTAAGGAATCTACCGCAGAATTTGGGAATACAGGAAGAAAAGTACCAGGCGGAAAGTATCGGGCAATCCATGGATCTGCTTACACGTAAGTGCAGGGAGGCAGAGGATGCTTATGCAGATAAGTCCCGGATGATATTTGGCCTGAGTATTTTGTCAGGTGTGTTTATGACGATCCTGTTCCTATAAGGCGGGTACATAAGGAGGAAGTTTGGAAGTAAACTTCCATTACGTATTCAGGGATATTGCAGGCACAGCCGGCAATATCCACGTGGAGGTAAATATGAGCGTAGGTCTTATATTTAAGATAGCGGCAGTCGGCATTCTGGTTACGATCCTGAATCAGATTTTGAAACATAGCGGAAGAGAAGAACATGCATTTTTGATCAGCCTGGCGGGACTGATCCTTGTGCTGACATGGCTGATCCCCTATATTTACGATCTGTTTGTGATGGTGCAGGATCTGTTTACATTGTAAGTGCAGGTATGCCTGGCGGGAAGTGCTGACGGACAAGGAACCTGCTTTAGGGAGACAAAGAACATGGAGATCATCAAAATCGGATTTATCGGCATCGTGGGGATTCTGCTTGCGGTTCCCCTGAAAAGTTATAAGGCAGAGTATGGCATTTATATTGGACTTGCCGTCTGTCTTGTTATCTTCGGATATGCGGTACAGTATTTTATCGGTATATTGTCAGCCATGGGGGAACTGAGAAGATATCTTGATGATAACTATAGTTATTTAACAGTGCTTCTCAAAGCCGTGGGGGCGACCTATGCATGTGAGTTCTGTGCCGGTATCTGTAAGGATGCGGGTTATGGAGGCATAGCGGGGCAGGTGGAAATGCTGGGCAAGCTGTATATTCTTCTGGCGGGAATGCCGGTGCTGTTGCTGTTACTTGAAACGATACAGACGGTAGCCGGATGAAAGGCCGGAAAGAGTGTGAAAGGAAAAAGATATGGGGATTGAGGATGGCGCCCTGCTATGGGAAGAGATGGATATGAATGCACTGATGACCGACTTCCGGAAGCTGTACCCGGAATATACCTTCGACGGGAAGGCAGTGATGAACCTTCTTGTACAGGGAAAACTGTGGGATGCCATGAAAGAACTGGGGAATGGAATAACGAGCGTGGTTTCTTCGCAGACGGGTGAGATCAGGGCTTTATTCTTCACCATATTGGTGTTGGGAATCGTGGCGGCGCTGTTTATCAACTTTGCCGACCTGTTTCAGGATCATCAGGTATCGGACCTGGCGTTCTATTTTGTCTATATGCTTATGATCGTAGTGCTGTTGAAATCCTTTGAGAGCGGAATGACTATCGTGCGGGAGATCCTGCAGTCCGTGACTACCTTCATGAGGCTTTATATACCGACATACATGGTGGCTGTCGGAAGCGCCTCCGGCGCGGCGTCTGCATCTGTCTACTATCAGGTGTTATTATTTATGGTGTACCTGATCGAGTGGGGATATTTGACGATCCTGCTTCCGGCAGTGTACAGTTTCGTTCTTCTGACGATCATCAACGGAGTGTGGATGGAGGAAAAGCTGAATCTTCTTCTTGACCTTCTGAACAAGGCAATTGTGATCAGTATAAAAATAACGATTGGTATTATTACCGGATTCAGCATATTGCAGGCAATGATATCACCGGTTATCGATTCTTTGCAGTCTTCTGTGATCAAAAAGGCCATTTCAGCGATACCGGGGATCGGCGGGCTGACGGAAGGCATGTTTGAGATGGTAGTGGGATCTGCCGTTTTAGTCAAGAACAGTGTAGGGTTATATATCACCTTTGTGCTGATCGTGCTTTGTTGTGTGCCGATCCTGAAATTACTGCTTCTAGGCGGGGTAATCAAGCTGAGTGCAGCCCTGATGGGGATCATAAGCGACAGGCGTATGACAAACTGTGCAAACCGGGTGGGTGACGGTAATTTTATGCTGTTGAAGATAGCCTTGTCTTCCGTGGGAATGTTTGTGATACAGATCGCAGTCATCACCTATACGACAAGCGGAAGAATGTAAAGCAGACTCGTACAGAAGTCTGGAAAGGGAGGGGCATATCATGACAGAGAATATCAGGCAGATTGGCTTTTTTTTGATCGTGGCGCAGACATTTATGCATTTTGCCGCCGGAAAGCAGTATGAGAAATATATGAAGATCATTGCGGGTATCATCGTTTTACTATTGTTTGTCCGCCCCTTTTCGACATCCGGGGAAGATTTTGCGAAGAAATGGCAGAGGGAAATGACCCGGCTGACACAACAGATAGAAAGCCATAATGATAAGTGGCAGAGAAATCTGGCAGAATACGGGGACGGAAGCGGGGACGCCGCGCTGCGTAAGATTGAGGAGGAAATAGGACAGAAGCTTGAGAGGGAAGCGTCAACAGGAGAATATGACATAGCGGATGTTACGATTATATGGGGCCGGGATGCGGACCGGGTGCCTGTCGTGGATTGTATCAGAATAACGCTTGTGCAGGCGGCATCCGACGATGAAATGCCGTGTGAAAGAAGTGTGGTGGAACCTGTTGTGATCGAAGATGTGCGGACAGGGATACAGACATACCCAAAGGAAGAGCAGGCAGATAAGGAGCGGCAGGATGACGGGACGTCTCAGGAAGAATATCGAAGCATATTTGCAGAGATCCTCGGTCTTAACAGGGAGAGAGTGGAGGTGGTCATAGATGGGGGACGGTAAGAAACTGCTGCAGAGGCTGACCGGAGGAAAGAAGCTGCAGAAGGATCAGTGCCTGATCATGATTCTTCTTGGGATCCTGCTGTGTGTGATTGCAATTCCGACCGAAAAAAAAGAGACAAAGTCCGATTTATCGAACATTAAGCGTGATACAATGGATGATCATATGGGTCAGGACACGGAAGAAGTGACTGATGAGTATGTGGGATATTGGGAGAATAAGCTGGAGAAGGCACTTCGCTATGTAGACGGTGTGGGCAAGGTTAGGGTATTGATCACACTGCAGTCTTCTGAGCAGAAGATCGTGGAGAAAGACGGTCCGGAAGAATACTCGGATACGACGGAGACTGACAGCACCGGCGGCAGCCGTATGATCGGGAACAGCAGGATCGAGAAGAGCACGATCTATACGACAGACGGACAAGGAGGTAATACGCCCTATGTCGTGATGACGATACCGCCTGCAGTGGAAGGTGTGGTAGTGATCGCGCAGATGTCAGACCAGGAGAAGGTTCAGGAAAATATAATTGAAGCAATTCAGGTATTATTTGATATTGAAGCGAATAAGATAAAAATAGTTAAGATGAAAAATAATCAGTGAAGGGGAGAAGAAATTGAAAAATATGATCAAGAAGAACCAAATGATGATCACAGCGCTCGCGATCATGATCGCTGTAGCAGGATACCTGAATTTTGCAGGTACGAAAGTAACGGATGAGGATCTTATGACGGTCAACGGGGAGATCGCAACAGATGATATGGGTAATCTGGCAAAGAACCAGGACGAAACGGACTATGCCGGGCTGATGGATCTGTCGGAGGAAGATTTAGAGCAGGCTTCCGGAGATATCGAGAGCCTTGACAGTGATGTGACTATGGCGGTAAGCAGCGGTATCGATGAGGAACTTGCGGAAGCGCTGGCGGAAGAACAGATGGAAGACGTACCGGGAGAAGCCGTATTCACATCGGGCACAGTCTCCGGGATGTCAGGTGCTAAGATGCAGAAGGAACAGACCAGGGCGCAGAACAAGGAAACGCTTCTGGAGATCATCAATAATGCCAACATCAGTGATACGCAGAAGCAGGAAGCCGTGAACAGCATGATCTCCATGACGGATATTGCGGAGAAGGAAACGGCGGCGGAGATCCTGTTGGAGGCTAAGGGATTTACGGACGCGATCGTCAGTATTGACGGCGAGAGCGTGGACGTAGTGGTCAACACGGAAGAACTGACGGAGGCGCAGCGTGCGCAGATCGAAGATATCGTGATCCGCAAGACCGGTGTAGGGGCGGAGTCGATCGTGATCAGTACAGTTAATGCAAATTAAGTGCATAATCAGGAGATTTATGATAGAATATATCCGTATGGCATTTTGCGGCGGGAATCTGATCAAGGCAGCCGCTGCCCACTGGTTCTGGGATATTTCCCGGAGGGCGCCGGGAAAGTTCGGTGTGGCGGTGGGCAGGAAAGCGCTGCAGGTGATCTGCCAATACACTTATAGTATATTTATGTTATAGAAGCTGGAGGATAAATTACGTGGGCAATTACGCGGAGCAGATTAACAAAAGAAGAACTTTCGCGATCATATCGCATCCGGATGCGGGTAAGACGACATTGACGGAGAAATTTCTGCTGTATGGCGGAGCGATCAATCTTGCGGGCAGCGTCAAAGGGAAGGCGACCGCAAGACATGCTGTTTCGGACTGGATGGAGATCGAGAAGGAGAGAGGAATCTCGGTAACGTCGTCGGTACTGCAATTTGAATATGACGGGTTTTGCATTAACATCCTGGATACGCCGGGACACCAGGATTTCTCGGAAGATACCTACAGAACGTTGATGGCGGCAGATTCTGCGGTGATGGTCATCGACGCTTCCAAGGGCGTGGAGGCGCAGACCCGTAAGCTCTTCAAGGTATGCGTCATGCGGCATATCCCGATCTTTACCTTTATCAATAAGATGGACAGGGATGCCAACGATACGTTTGAGCTGCTTGACGAGATCGAGAAAGAGCTTGGCATTGCCACCTGTCCCATTAACTGGCCGATCGGATCGGGTAAGAGCTTTAAGGGAGTCTACGAGCGGGCGAGCCGCAGTGTTATCACTTACGCGGACACAGAGAAGGGAACCAAAGAGGGACATGCTACCCGGATACCGGTGGTGGAGGACGCTCTGTTGACAGAACAGATCGGAGAAGAGCAGAAAGAGCTGCTTATGGAAGAGATCGAGCTGTTAGACGGGGCCAGTGCAGAATATGATCTGGATCAGATTCAGGCGGGTGAGCTTACGCCGGTATTCTTTGGATCGGCGCTTACAAACTTCGGGGTGGAGATTTTTCTGCAGCACTTTTTGAAAATGACCACCACGCCGCTACCGCGCAGAGCGGATATAGGACTGATTGATCCGGTTGAACATGAATTTTCGGCCTTTGTCTTTAAAATCCAGGCCAATATGAATAAAGCGCACAGGGACAGGGTAGCCTTTATGCGTATCTGTTCCGGAAGATTTGACGCGGGCGCCGAGGTGAAGCATGTGCAGGGCGGGAAGGTCATGCGGCTGTCTCAGCCGCAGCAGATCATGGCGGATGAACGAAAGATCTTAAGCGAAGCCTACGCAGGTGATATCATCGGCGTTTTTGATCCCGGTATCTTTTCCATTGGAGATACGATCTGTATGCCGAAAGAGCAGTTTGCCTATGAGGGCATTCCTACTTTTGCACCGGAACATTTTGCGAGAGTACGGCAGATGGATACCATGAAAAGAAAGCAGTTTGTGAAAGGGATTACACAGATCGCGCAGGAAGGGGCGATTCAGATCTTCCAGGAATTTAATACCGGTATGGAGGAGATCATCGTGGGCGTGGTTGGCGTACTGCAGTTTGATGTCTTAAAATACCGTCTGGAAAACGAATATAATGTAGAGATCAGGCTGGAGAATCTGCCATACGAGCATATTCGCTGGATCGAGAATAAAGAGATCGATCTGGACAGGCTGACCGGAACTTCCGACATGAAGAAGATCCGGGATCTGAAGGGAAATCCGCTCTTATTGTTTGTGAATCAATGGAGTGTCGGCATGACACTGGACAGGAATGAAGGACTGGTTCTGTCGGAATTCGGACGAAATTAGAAATTGGGACCGGCAGTGCATCGCAGAATGAGAGGATGTGCATATGAAAAGGACAGGATTATTGTTGATCGGTATGTTGGGCGTTACAGGATGTTTGACTTATGCATGGAAGACATTGCCCCGTCAGGAAAGTGATCTGTATATCCAGGAAAGTATCGGAGCGATGCAGGAAGAACCTGAGCCCGCTGAGCAGGTGATCCAGCGGGAGAAAGAAGAAGGATATGCCTACAGTAAGCTGTCTGAAGACAGACAGGAGCTGTATCTGGAGATCAGAGATGCACTGACTCATTTTGAGGAGGATGTCAGGCTGTCAAGCTGCGACAAGGAGGAGATCTCTGATGTGTTTCAATGTGTTTTGAATGACCATCCGGAGATCTTCTATGTGGAAGGGTATACTTACACGGAGTATACACTGGGAGATATCCTGAAGAAGATCACCTTTACAGGTTCCTATCGTTTTGACCAGGAGGAAATAGCAGAAAAGCAGAAGCTGATCGATGCTTATGCAGACCAGTGTCTGAGCGGAATGCCCGATCAGGCAGACGAGTATACAAAGGTCAAATATATTTATGAATATTTGATCCATCATACGGAATATGACGCAGCGGTGGGAGATAATCAGAATATATGCTCTGTCTTTATCGAGGGAAGATCCGTCTGTCAGGGATATGCCAAGGCGACACAATACCTCTTAAATAAAGCAGGTGTCTTTGCAACATTGGTGTTGGGACGCGTAGTGGGTGGAGAAGGACACGCGTGGAATCTGGTGCGGATAGACGGACAATATTACTATGTTGATACGACCTGGGGGGATGCTTCGTATCAGGCGGTAGGCTCCGCTGCCGAATATGAGGAGGAGAAGATTCCGACGATCAATTATGATTATCTGTGCGTGCCGACAGAGCAGATGAATCTGACACATACGCTGGATAATGTGGTGGAACTGCCGGTGTGCGATTCCATGGCAGCCAACTATTATGTGCGGGAAGGGTTCTACTTTACCGAGTGGAACGAAGAGCAGGCAGAGAGGATCTTCGCGCAGGAGTATGAGAAAGGGAGCGCCTATGTTACCCTGAAATGTGCCAATGCTGCCGTGTACGGGCAGATGCAGGATGCCCTGATCGGGCGACAGGAAGTTTTCCGGTATCTCACCTGTCCGGAGGGGGTGGTCTCCTATTCGGATAATGAGAAGCAATACAGTATGAGTTTTTGGCTGTAGCATTCGTGCAATGAAAATGAATGAACTGACACTTTGGCGCCAATGTATCAGAAATTAATTATTCGTTGTACTAGGCAAAAAGGATATAATTTGATATACTTATTCAGAATAAATAACATGTTTGTGCAAATTGATGGAAATGGGAGAGTAATATGGAGCAGGAATTATCTAAGAATACTTATGTATTGCAGGAAGATGAGAAGGTAGGCACGGTAAAGATCGCGGATGACGTTGTGGCAATGATCGCGGCTCTGGCAGCGACAGAGGTTGAGGGAATTGCGGCCATGAATGGCAATATGGCGAAGGAACTGCTGAGCCGGGTCGGGGTCAAGGGTCTTGCAAAGGGAGCAAGGGTAGAGATCTTTAATAAGAAAGTGAAAGTTGAACTGGCGATCGTGATGGAGTATGGATTCAATATTCCGGCAACCTGTCAGCGTGCGCAGAGCAAGGTAAAGAGTGCAATCGAGAATATGACAGGACTGGAAGTGACGGATGTCAATATCAGGATCGCAGGAATCAATGTGTCAAAAGAGAAATAAGACTGACCTGAGAGCGCAGATCGTCTGCGTCAGGGCAGATATGGGGTGCTAGTATGAGCAGAAGAGAGTTGCGGGAACAGGTCTTTAAGCTGCTGTTCCGTGTGGAGTTTAATAGTTTGGAGGATATGCCGGAGCAGGAAGCGCTCTTCTTTGAACAGGAAGATGCCGCAGAGGGAGAGGATGCCGAGTATGTTTCGGATAAATACAACAAAATCTGCCAGAAACTCTCTGAAATAGACGCCATGTTGGACGAGCAGGCGAAGGGGTGGAATACCGGACGGATGAGCAAGGTGGATCTGACGATCCTCCGTCTGGCAGTCTATGAGATCAAATATGATGATTCGGTGCCGGTCAGCGTTGCGATCAATGAGGCGGTAGAACTGGCTAAGAAGTTTGGCCAGGATGCATCGTCAGGGTTTGTCAACGGTATTCTCGCGAAATTCGCATAGGCAGCCAGAGGTCATGATGCAGAATATATATACAGTCGCACAGGTTAATTACTATATCAGGAATATGTTCACGCAGGATTATATGTTGCAGTCGATCATGGTGAAAGGCGAAGTGAGTAACTGCAAATATCACTCCTCTGGACATATTTATTTTACATTAAAGGATGCAAAAGGCACGATAGCATGTGTTATGTTTGCTTCTAACCGCAGCGGTCTGTCATTTCGGATGACGGAGGGACAGCAGGTTGTGGTAAGCGGCAGTGTGGATGTCTATGAGCGGGACGGCAAGTACCAGTTATATGCCAGGGCAGTGCAGCTTGATGGTGCAGGAGCGCTCTACGAGAAATATGAAAGACTGAAGCGGGAATTGGAAGAGAGGGGCATGTTTGCTGCACAATATAAGCAGCCGATCCCCAGATATATCAGCAGACTTGGCGTCGTGACTGCGGCTACGGGAGCCGCGGTCAGGGATATCATCAACATCGCAGGAAGACGGAACCCCTATGTACAGATCATTCTCTATCCGGCGATCGTGCAGGGAGAGGCAGCCGCGGCCAGTATTGTCAATGGAATCCATGCCATGGAGAGGCTGGGTGTGGATACCATTATTGTAGGAAGAGGCGGTGGATCCATCGAAGACTTATGGGCATTTAACGAGGAAGTGGTTGCGCAGGCGATCTTTGACTGCAGGATTCCGGTCATTTCGGCTGTGGGACATGAGACTGACACGACCATTGCTGACTATGTGGCCGATCTGCGTGCACCTACGCCCTCAGCGGCGGCAGAACTGGCGGTATATGATATCGAACAGCTGCAGGACAAGCTGTCGGAATATGCTTATACCATACAGCATCTTTGCAGGCGGGTGATCAGGCAGTATCGCCAGGATCTTGAGCGGTACAGCGTAAGGATGCGGTATTTAAGCCCGCTTAACAGAATCCGGACCAAAAGAACACAGGCTCTGTCTCTGGAAGAACGCCTGCAGAATCTGATGGACAGGCACCTGCAGGGAAGCAGGCACAGGATGGCGCTCTATCTGGAGCAGATGAAGGGGCTGTCGCCGCTTGACAAGCTGAATCAGGGGTATGCTTATGTTGCAGATGAACAGGGGAAGACGCTCGCATCGATCGGACAGATTGCAGTGGGGGACGTTATGACCGTATATGTGAAGGATGGCAGACTGCAGGCACGGGTTACGGATAAGTCGCACAGAGAGGACCGATATCTGCAGACCGGTCTGTCTGAGAGTGGAGAAGAGTGAGTATATGAACAACAGCGATATGGAAAGAGAACAGGAACAACAGGTTTTTTCTTTGGAAGAGGCATTTGCGCAGCTTGAAGAGGTGATCGCGCATCTGGAGACGGAAGAGATCACTCTGGAGGAATCCTTTCAGGAATATAACAGAGGGATGCAGTTATTGAGAAACTGCAATCAGGCCATAGACCAGGTAGAGAAAAAGGTACTTCAGATCAACGAGAATGGTGGATTAGATGAATTTTAAAGCAGAGTTGGGACAAAGGACGAAACAGGTAGAAATGTTACTTCACAGATGCCTTCCGGACGAAGAGGGATATCGTGGCAGGGTAGCGCAGGCCATGAATTACTCGGTTCAGGCAGGAGGAAAGCGGCTGCGGCCTTTGCTGATGGCGGAGAGCGCGGCGCTTTTTACAGAAATCGGATGCTATAGCGGGCAGGATGCCTCAGACGGGAGGAGTCTGACAGAGCAGACGCTGCCCTTGTTCATGGCGGCATTGGAGATGATACACAACTATTCTCTGGTGCATGATGATCTTCCGGCCATGGATAACGATGAATACCGCAGAGGGCGTAAGACAACGCATGTGGTTTATGGAGAAGGTATGGCGGTACTGGCAGGGGACGGACTTCTCAATTATGCCTTTGAGACGGCTGTGCGTGCCTTTGAGGCGGCAGAGACGGTGGAAGAGTATCGTCGGATCGCGGCGGCCATGAAGATACTGGCATCTAAGGCGGGAATCGACGGGATGATCGGAGGACAGTGCGCCGATCTGGAGGCAGAGTCGCTTGGTGAGAATGTGACGGCGGAGATGCTTCTTTACATTCATGAGCATAAAACGGCGGCGCTGATCGAAGCGGCTATGATGATCGGGGCTGTTCTGGCAGGGGCTTCAACGGAGGAAATACAGGCATTGGAGAGATGTGCATCTAATATAGGGATAGCTTTTCAGATCCAGGATGATATTCTTGATGTGACGAGTTCGCTGGAGGTGTTGGGCAAGCAGGCAGGCAGTGATGAGAAGAATCATAAATTGACGTATGTTGTCATGCACGGTCTGGAGGAGTCCGGGAAACAGGTAGCACGATTGTCCAGGGAGGCGATAGAGATTCTTTCTTCTTTTCCGAGGAGAAATCTGTTCCTGGAAGAATTGGTGGAACAGTTGATATACAGAGAGAAGTAGATGGAGGACCGGGATGCTATTAGGGAAAATCGAACAGGCGAATGACATCAAACAGATCGCAGAGAGCGATTATAGTGTATTGGCGCAGGAGATCAGAGAGTTTCTGATCCAGTCCATCAGTGAGACGGGTGGGCATCTGGGCTCGAATCTGGGGGCAGTGGAGCTTACCATGGCCCTTCATTTGTTCTTAAATCTGCCGGAAGACAAGATCATCTGGGATGTGGGGCACCAGTCCTACACACATAAGATATTGACGGGCAGAAGAGACGGGTTCGTGAATCTGCGGAAATTCGGTGGTATGAGCGGATTTCCAAAGCGTAAGGAAAGCGATTGTGACTGCTTTGATACGGGGCACAGTTCGACGTCCATCTCTGCCGGCCTGGGGATGGTCAAAGCCAGAGATATTCAGGGAGAGAAGAACACGATCGTCTCGGTGATCGGGGATGGTTCGCTGACCGGGGGTATGGCTTATGAGGCGCTTAACAACGCGTCCCGTCTGGAGACGAACTTTATTATTGTGTTAAATGATAATAATATGTCCATATCGGAGAACGTAGGCGGCGTATCAAAATATCTGAATAATATCAGAACGGCTGATATGTATCTGGATCTGAAGGAAGGCGTTTACAAGTCTCTTCACGGTAAATCCAAGTACGGGGATAAGGTTGTGTCTCAGATCAGACGCGCCAAGAGCAGTTTTAAGCATCTGGTAGTACCTGGAATGTTCTTTGAGGATATGGGGATCACCTATCTGGGGCCGGTGGATGGGCATAATATTCCGGACATGGTCCGTCTTCTGGGAGAAGCCAGGAAGATCAGGGGAGCGGTGCTTCTGCATGTGATCACACAGAAGGGAAGAGGGTATGCTCCGGCCGAGAGGCATCCGGCCAGATTTCATGGTGCGGAGCCGTTTGATATTGAGACCGGTATTCCGAGTAAGCCGCAGAGTAAAGCAAATTATACGGATATTTTCTCCACGGTTATGTGTAAGCTGGGACAGCGTGAAGAGAAGGTGGTGGCTATCACGGCGGCCATGCCGGATGGTACCGGATTGAAGCGCTTTCGGAATATGTATCCGGACAGATTCTTTGATGTGGGAATTGCGGAAGAACATGCGGTAACATTTGCAGCCGGACTGGCGGCAGGAGGTTTAAGGCCGATCGTAGCCATCTATTCCTCTTTTCTTCAGAGAGCCTACGATCAGATCTTACATGATGTGTGCCTTCAGAATCTGCCGGTCATCTTTGCGATCGACAGGGCAGGACTTGTGGGAAGCGACGGAGAGACGCATCAGGGTATCTTTGATCTGTCCTACCTGTCATCTATTCCGAATATGCATATTATGGCGCCCAAGAATAAATGGGAGCTATCCGATATGATGAAATTCGCGCTTGCAGCGTCCATGCCGATGGCGATCCGCTACCCGAGGGGAGAGGCTTTCGACGGGCTGCGGGACAGTCGGGCGCCGATCGTATATGGTAAGAGCGAACCTGTCTATGAAGAGGAAGACATTATTTTGTTTGCAGTCGGCAGTATGGTGAAGGTGGCGCTTGAGGTGCGGGAGATGTTGAAAGAGAAGGGATATTCCTGCTCCCTGACGAATGCCCGTTTTGTCAAACCGATAGATGAGCAGGCCGTCCGTGAGGCCTGTCGTGAACATCGACTGATCGTGACGATGGAAGAGAATGTGGCAAGCGGCGGTTATGGGGAGAAAGTCAGAGCCTGTATAGACAAGCTCGGGGAGCGTGTACAGGTGTTAAATATCGCGGTGCCGGACGAGTATGTGGAGCATGGAAACGTGGAACTTCTGAAGCGTGAGATCGGGATCGATGCGGATTCCATTGTGGAGAGAATAGAAAACAGCAGGCGTAATGACAGATGAGAGAGAGACTGGATATCATTCTGGTCAAACAGGGACTGGCCCCTTCCAGGGAGAAGGCCAAAGCGATCCTGATGACAGGAAATGTCTTCGTGGACGGGCAGAGAGAAGACAAGGCCGGAACGATGTTTGATGAGAGTAAAATTCATATCGAGGTAAAGGGAGGCAGCCTGAAATATGTAAGCCGCGGGGGATTGAAACTGGAAAAGGCGATGGAGAAGTTTCCCATTGAACTTACCCATGCGGTCTGCATGGATATCGGGGCTTCCACGGGCGGATTTACGGATTGTATGCTGCAAAACGGTGCCGGTCTGGTATATGCCATTGATGTGGGACATGGACAGCTGGCCTGGAAACTGCGCAGTGACGAACGGGTCGTATGCATGGAGAAGACAAATTTCCGCTATGTGACGCAGCAGGATATTCCGGGACAGATTGATTTTGCATCCGTGGATGTTTCCTTCATCTCGCTGACCAAGATTCTGATTCCGGCCAGGAAACTGTTAAGAGAGCAGGGACATATGGTATGCCTGATCAAACCGCAGTTCGAGGCGGGAAGAGAGAAGGTCGGTAAGAAGGGTGTCGTCCGGGATCCGTCAGTGCATGAGGAAGTGATCGTCAAGGTGATGCTGTATGCCGATCTGGTGGGATTTGCGGTGAAGGGGCTTACCTATTCACCGATCAAGGGACCGGAGGGCAATATAGAATATCTGATCTATCTGGAAAAGAGAACAGATATTTCAGAAGAAGTGTTAAAGATGTCGGAAGCGGAGGCGGAAAATATGCTCCGGGGGCTGATAAATGAAGAAAACGGTACGGCAGACAATGCAGAATGGAAAGAAGTGGCTGCCTGCGTTGTGAGTGATGCACACAGTGTTCTGGATGAGGCGAAGCAGGCAGAATGAAACATTTTTATTTGATCACAAATGAAGTGAAGGATCCGGAAGGGTTCTATACTCATAAGATAGAGGCGTATCTGGAAGCGCATGGGGCAAGGGTGACCTGCGTAGATAACGGGAGGCAGTTACCGTTGGCGGAGAGGCTTAAGACATGTGGGCAGCAGGAAGCGGAATGCATTCTGGTATTGGGTGGAGACGGGACACTTCTTCGTGCTGCCGGAAATATGATGAACAGCGATATCCCTTTGTTGGGAATTAATCTGGGTACGCTTGGCTATTTGGCGGAAGTGGAGATCGCTTCGATCGAGGAAGCGCTTACGAAACTGTTGGAAGGCCGGTTTACGCGGGAAGAGCGGATGATGTTGGTTGGACAGACCACGAAGCAGGGAATACAGGAAGAGAACTTTGCCTTGAATGATATCGTGTTATCCAGATGTGGATCACTGCAGGTTCTGGTATTCCACATTTATGTGAATGGCCAGTTCTTAAACAGTTACAGCGCGGACGGTATGATCGTCGCGACGCCGACAGGATCTACAGGATATAATATGTCGGCGGGCGGTCCGATCGTGGAACCAGGCGCCAGGCTTCTTCTGATGACGCCGATCTGCCCGCACACGCTGAATACAAGGAGCATCGTACTGTCGCCCGATGATGAGATCAGGATTGAGATTCCGGAGGGCAAAGACGGATGGACGCAGACGGTGGAGGCAAGTTTTGACGGAAGCTGTAAGGTCAGACTGCAGACCGGGGATGCCGTCGTTGTCCGCAGGGCTGATAAGACGACCGGGATATTGAAGTTGAACACGGAAAGCTTTCTGACGGTTTTACATAAGAAGATGAGCGAATGACAGAAATAGAGCTGATGTGCAAGTTAACTTTGTGAATTTTGAAAATAAAATAGATGATGAGATAATATTCTATGAAAAAGAAAAGACATGAAAAAATAATCGAGTTGATCGGACAATATGAGATAGAGACCCAGGAGGAGCTGGCTGACAGACTGCGGGAGGAAGGATACCAGGTGACACAGGCGACGGTATCCCGCGATATCAGGGAATTGAAGCTGTCAAAGATCTCCGGCGGCAACGGCAGACAGAAATATATCGCTTTTACCCGGGATGAATCCCATTTGGGAGATAAGTATATCAGGGTACTGCGGGAAGGATATGTATCCATGGATCTGGCGCAGAACCTGTTAGTCATGAAGACGGTTTCCGGTATGGCAATGGCGGTGGCTGCGGCAGTGGATGCGCTTAAACTGGAGGAGATCGTAGGCTGTATTGCCGGCGACAATACGATTATGATGGCCATGCGCAATGAGAATGCAGCATTGCAGGTGATGGATAAATTAAGGCGAATGATAGAATAATACGATAGAATGGCAGACGGTTATGCCCGGGGAGAATACATAAGAGGTGAAAGGATGCTACAAAGTTTACATGTGAAGAATCTGGCCCTGATCGACGAGATCGAGGTTCATTTCGGGGAAGGCCTGAATATCCTGACCGGTGAGACCGGCGCGGGAAAATCCATTATTATCGGCTCCATCAATCTGGCGTTGGGAGCCAAAGCAGACAAGGACTTGATCCGTACTGGGGCGGAGTATGCGTTGGTGGAGCTTGTCTTTACGGTGGAGCAGGCACAGCAGGTGAAGGCCATAGAGCAGCTGGATCTGCCGGTGGAGGAGGGTCAGATCATTTTGCAGCGGAGGATCATGCCGAACCGCAATGTCTGTAAAGTGTGTGGTGAGACAGTGACCGCCAGGCAGTTGAAGCAGCTGGCGGAAATCCTGATCGACATCCACGGGCAGCATGAGCATCAGTCGTTACTGCAGCCCGTGAAACAATTGGAGATACTGGATGCCTATGCGGGGGAAGAGATGCGTCCCCTGAAGGAAACGCTGCGGGAGACTTATGGAGAATACCGTAAGGCAGTTGAAGAATTGGCACAGAATGAAGTCGATGAGGAGACTCGCAAGCGGGAAGCGGCATTGGCCAAGTTCGAATGTCAGGAGATAGAGGAAGCGGCGCTCATACCGGGAGAAGACGACGAAGTCGAGCAGACATTCCAGAAACTTGTCAACGGACAGAAGATCAGGGATGCCGTCGGTATTGCACATGGATTGTGCGGGTATGAAGAAAATGGCAGCGGCAATCATATAGGACGGGCATTGCGGGAAATCAGATCCGTAGCGGTCTATGATGATGCCTTGCAGGAATTCGAACAGCAGCTGCTTGATATCGACAGTCTGCTAAATGATTTTAATCGTGGGATTGCGGATTATCTTTCGGAACTGGAATTTGACGGAGCGCTTTTTGACCGTACGGAAAAGCGGCTGAATCTGCTGAATCATCTAAAGTCAAAATACGGAAATACGATAGAGGATATTCTGGCATATCACGATCAGTCCGAGAATCTGCTCGAGAAGTACAGGGACTATGATACGTATCGTATGGAATTGACAAAACGTGCAGATACTTTAAAAAAAGAGGTTTCTTCGCTCTGCACTGAGATATCGAAGATCCGCAGTCAATATGCAGACAGTCTGGCGGATAAGATGAGAACGGCGCTCGTCGATCTGAATTTTCAGGAGGTTGCCTTTGAGATTCAGGTTACGCCGTCGCAGGAACAGATCGGCGCAAACGGTTTTGATAAAGTGACGTTTTTGATCTCGACCAATACAGGAGAGCGGCTCAGAGAACTGGCGCAGGTTGCGAGCGGCGGTGAGCTTTCGCGTATCATGCTCGCATTAAAAACCGTACTGGCGGACAAGGATGAGATTGAGACATTGATCTTTGACGAGATCGACACCGGGATCAGCGGAAAGACGGCGTGGAAGGTGTCCGAAAAAATGGGTATTCTTGGCAGGGGACACCAGCTGATCTGCATTACGCATCTTCCCCAGATCGCCGCGATGTCAGACAGACATTTCTGTATCGAGAAGAAAGTAGAGGACAATCGTTCTGTCACGGTGATCAGGAAACTGGAGGAGGAAGAGAGCGTTTCGGAGATGGCAAGAATGTTGGGAAGCGCCTGTATAACAGAGAATGTCATGAATAATGCGAGAGAAATGAAAGAATTGGCAAGAAAAACAAAACAAATTTAAATTAAAATCGAAAATTTTTCACATACTAGAAAGGACATGCAAAGCGTATGTCCTTTTTTCACTTTATAGGAATGCGAAGCATTCTTTTTTATCATGTAGAAACCGAAAAGCTTAAAAGATGGGAGATGTGAAAAGTGGATCGATTCATAGAGATGACAGAGCGTCAGGAAAGAATATACAGGTTTTTCTTATATGTAATACTTGCAGTAGCCACGATCGCTCTTGGCATAACCGTTTATCTGACCTATTGGGATAAAATTCCGTCAACCATTAAGATCCGTGCAGGGGTAGAGCAGGAGTTGGACTTCAAGGTTCCTGTATCGGGAAAGATCTATCGTATCAAAGAAGAGGCGGCTCCGGTCGCTTCCCTGCCGGACGCTATGGAGAATGATGAGGCAGGTCATACAGTGGATGATACATCTGACGGTGTGGAAAGTATTCCTATAGATTTTGCACATACAGTAAGAGTCAAAGCCAATGCGATTGATACTTATCAGATGGATCTGAAACTGTTCGGAATCCTGCCCTATAAAAATGTGGATGTGGAGGTGATCCAGGATAAGATGCTCATCCCGTCCGGTATTCCCATAGGTATTTATGTCAAAACGAGCGGTGTACTGGTAGTCGGGATCGGAGAATTTGAGAATGTGGAGGGAAATAAGGTGTCTCCGGCAAAATATGCCTTGCAAAAAGGGGATTATATCCTGAAAGTGAACGGCGAGGACATGGAGAATAAGAAGCATTTTATCAGGACGGTGGAGGCATCGGAGGGCGAACCCATGGTCCTTACGATCAAGCGCAGCAATGAGACAACGGAGGTCATGGTGACACCGGATGCCAACCAGAATAAAGAGTGGAAGATGGGAATCTGGATCAGAGATAATGCGCAGGGGATCGGTACCATGACATATGAGGATACCGACAATTCTTTTGGCGCGCTGGGACATGGCATCAATGATGTGGATACGTCTTTGCTGATGAATCTGGAGGAGGGCACTCTTTACAGGACGGAAATTGTGGGGATCACCAGGGGGTCTAACGGCAATCCGGGAGAACTGACAGGATTTATCGAATATGACAGCGATAATGTGATCGGGGAGATCACGGAGAATACGGAGGAGGGGATCTTCGGAGTGTGCGATGCCGAAGTGGAGGAGGCATCGGCTTTTGAACCGATTCCGATCGCTCTAAAGCAGGAGATCGAGCTGGGACCGGCGCAGATCATCTGTTCCGTTACCGGAACGCCGGAATTTTATGATGTGGAGATCGTGGAAGTAAATCTGGACAGAAGTAATATCAACAGAGGGATCGTTGTGCAGGTGGTAGACGAGAAACTGCTGACGCTGACCGGAGGGATCATACAGGGGATGAGCGGAAGCCCGATCATACAGAACGGTAAACTGGCGGGAGCGGTGACCCACGTACTGGTTCAGGACTCCGCGAGAGGATACGGGATTTTTATTGAGGAGATGTTAGGGCATTAGCCCGGCAGGACGACAGGATCCTAATGACTGTGTAGAACATGGAGCAGATTATCTGATGTTCTGCGCAGTTTTTGATTTTATAAATATTAAAAATGACGAAAAACAGGCAGGAAAGGAAAGAAACTTGTAAAAAAGCAACAAATGTTTAAAATGCGCAATTGCTCTGCCCGTCGATCTGTTAGTACAATTTAATTGTAAATTCAAATTTGTTTCTTACAGAAGGAGAGGGTAGGATGAAGAAAAAAAGAGTACTCAGTATTTTGATGATGCAGTCGCTTATCCTGGCAAGCCTTGCGGGCTGCGGCGGAAAGGCAGCAGAAGACGGTGCACCTGCAGCGGAAGCGGAGAGCAGCACGGCGGATACGGAGACGGACAGCGAGCCTGCTGCAGAGGAAACGGATGATGCCGGCGCTCAGGATGCGGCACAGGAGAGCGCGGATCCCTTCGGAAAATATGAGGATGGTCTGGAGATCCATTTTGCAAGACAGGTAGACGAGAACATGTATGACAATGCGCTTGCAAATCTCCCGGGACAGTCCGTAGAGGAGAACATATGGCTGGATACTTATCAGGAAGAGATCGGAGTATCGGTAGTTTACGACTGGTATGTAAAAGGCAATCCGGAGTATGAGCAGAAGGTGAACGTGACCATCGCCAGCGGCGAACTGCCGGATGTAATGGATGTGACGGCTTCGCAGATGATGCAGCTTGCCGATGCCGGGCTGATCTGGGATATGTCGGAGGTTTTTGATACTTATGCGGCGGATTTCACGAAGGAAGTGATGATGCAGGAAGGGGATACGGCTTTCGTTGCGGCACAGAAGAACGGGATGCTGTGCGGCATACCGGAGTCCAGCGGAGCAGCCGATTCCGTTGATCTTCTGTGGATCCGGCAGGACTGGCTCGATAATCTGGGATTGGAGCAGCCAAAGACGATAGACGAACTGATCAATGTGATCGAGAAGTTCACGACGGACGATCCTGACGGAAACGGCGTGGATGACACGTATGGTCTCGGCGTGGCAGGTTCTCCTAACGTTCTTCGGAGAAATTACGGCAGTCTGGTAGGATTCTTTGATGCATTCGGCGCGCATCCGACGATCTGGGTCGAGAAGGACGGCAAGTTGGTATACGGCGGCATTCAGCCTGAGTGTAAGGAAGCGCTTATCAAGCTGCAGGAACTGTATCAGAAGGGATGTATCGATCCGGAGTTTGGCGTTATGGATCCTTCCAAGGCCGGTGAGGCTGCGGCGGCAGGAAAGTGCGGCGTAACCTACGGACAGCAGTGGCTGCCGCTGGTATACTTCCATTCCAATTACAGTCTTGACAGCAATGCGCAGTGGACGGCGTTCGAGCCGGTGTCCGTCAGCGGCGATCCGGCAGAGGTTTCTGCGGAAGTGGGCGTTACCAGATGGATTGTTGTCAATAAGGACTTTGAACATCCGGAAGCGGTTGTGAAGATGGCAAATGTGTTTATCGAGAAGTGCTGGGGTGAAACGGGAGATAACGGTAAGTACTATGCGCCGCCGGAGGCGGAGAGTATCTGGAAGCTGTCACCGGTGCAGACGCAGATGCCGCTTAAGAACGTGATGGCGTTCCGGGATATCGAAGAGGCAAAGGCTAACGATGCCACGGCTTCCTTAAACGGAGAGGCGAAGTCGATCTGGGATAAGCTGGACAGATTTTATTCGGGAGAAGGCACCAGTATGGAATGGGGCTGGGAGAGAATCTATGGACCGGATCCGAGTTCCTATTCGGCGATCGACCGTATGATCTCGGAAGACAGGATTTATATCAATCGTTTTTCGGGAGCGCCGACTGAGACTATGACCGAGAAGATGTCTACGCTGGAATCCATGCGTGACGAGGCTTTCACGAAGATCATCATGGGAGAATCCTCCATCGACGAGTTTGACGCTTTCGTGGAGAGCTTCAATAAATTGGGCGGGGAGCAGATCACGGCGGAAGTAAACGAGTGGTATGCATCAGCACAGTAATCACAAAAAGAAAGCTGTAAGATCAGGGCGCAAGGGCAGTTGTTTCTGCCCTTGCGTTGATCAGTCAAAGAATCGATTGTTGGAGAGGAGGGCACAATGAAGAAAGAAAAGATGCAAAGAAGGCAGGCCAGGCTGAAGAAAGAACTTCCCTTTCATATCATGCTGCTGCCGGGGGTGATCATGACTTTCATTTTCAGTTATGTCCCCATGGCCGGAATGGTCATTGCTTTTCAGAAATTTATACCGGCCAAGGGTCTGTTCGGTGAGCAGAAGTGGATCGGATTTGAAAACTTTATTTATCTGTTCAACATGCCGGGGGCGCTGACAGCGCTGCGCAATACGATCAGTATCGCTTTTTGGAAGATCATACTTTCTCTTGTGGTACCGATCGTGGTGGCGATCCTCTTAAATGAGGTGCGGTCGTCCAAATTCCGCAGGACGGTGCAAACGGCGATCTATCTGCCGTATTTCATGTCCTGGGTTATTTTCAGCGGCGTGCTGCTTGACATCCTGTCGCCGTCCAGCGGCATTGTCAACAGATTTCTGAATATGCTGGGAATGAATTCGATCTTCTTCCTGGGGGATAACAGATATTTTCAGAGTACGATCATCTGGACGGATATCTGGAAAGGGTTCGGATTCGGCACCATCGTCTATCTGGCGGCGATCACGGGGATCGATCAGAGTCTTTATGAGGCGGCGACGATGGACGGCGCGGGAAGATTTCGCAAGATGTGGCATATCACACTGCCAGGTATGCGGATGATCATCGTACTGATGGCGGTATTGTCCTTAGGCAATATTCTTAACGCCGGATTTGACCAGATCTGGAATCTGATCAGCCCGCAGGTGTACGAGACAGGTGACGTGATCGACACGTTTATTTACCGGATCGGTATGATAGACGCGCAGTTTGGCCCTGCCACGGCGATGGGTGTGTTTAAGTCGGCGGTTTCCTGCTTCTTTATCTCCGTATCCTATTATCTGGCGTATAAACTGTTCGATTACAGAGTTTTCTAGGAGGTGCAGAATGGCGAAAAAGGAACCTCAAACGAATAAAATCAAGATGTCTGCGGCGGATAAGGTGTTCCACGTATGTAATACGGTATTTCTGATCCTGCTGGCATTGATCTGTATTCTGCCGATTATCAATATTCTGGCCATATCGCTGAGCAGCAACGCTTCGGTGACGGCAGGCCTGGTCACATTATGGCCGATTGATTTCACGATCAATTCCTATAAGTATGTCGCGATCAGGCCCGATTTCTGGCGGTCGATGGGTGTTTCCCTGCTGCGGTGTGCGCTGGGGGTGACGATCAATGTCTTTATGTGCGTGATCACGGCTTATCCTTTGTCCAAGAGTACGCACAGGTTTAAAGCCAGAACGGCATACGCCTGGTTTTTCTTCCTCACCATGCTTTTAAACGGCGGTCTGATCCCGTGGTTTATGACGATCAAGAGTCTGAAGCTTCTGGGAACGATATGGGCGCTGGTGCTTCCGGGCGCCGTACCGGTATTCAGCGTCGTGCTGATGCTGAATTTCTTCCGCGGTATTCCGGAGGAACTGGAAGAAGCGGCAGTGATGGACGGCGCTGGACAGTGGACGATCATGTCGAAGATCTATGTGCCGCTTTCCAAGGCGTCCATGGCAACGATCTGTCTGTTCTCCATCGTGTATCACTGGAATTCCTGGTTTGACGGAATCATTCTGATGAACAGGCCGACGCAGTATCCTCTGCAGAGCTATCTGCATACGATTGTGATCCAGTCAAGCCTGACTGCCGTGAATTCCATAGACTGGGAGACGCTTGTCTCGGTTTCTGACAGAACTATTAAATGCTCGCAGATCTTCCTGTCCATTATTCCGATCATGCTGGTATATCCCTTCTTACAGAAATATTTTGTAAAGGGCATGGTACTTGGTTCTGTGAAAGGATAATGGCGGCGATGAAAATGATCTTCAGATTAAAAACATCCCGTAAGGTATTGTGGTCGGTCATTTTCGTGTGCATCGGGTTCTATGTGATGGGAATACTGGGA
This sequence comes from uncultured Lachnospiraceae bacterium, assembly GCA_947564645.1. GTDB lineage: Bacteria > Bacillota > Clostridia > Lachnospirales > Lachnospiraceae > UBA3282. Next base: position 35,044 of record CANOCU010000012.1, on the reverse strand, counting down.
AATGCATACAGCCGGCATATTCTGCTGGAACAGATGCTTGGCAGTCTGGATGTCCAGGCTGCCTTTATGCAGAGCCGGGTGGAACAGGATATTGACAGTCTGCTAAAGATCCAGAATACGGTGCTGAATGATTTTAATACTTCAAAATTAAATGTTCTGTGGGGTGGAGCAGGAAATTACGAGAAGACGCAGCTGATCAAAGGAATCTCCGGCAGGCTGTCCGAGATCAAGGAGTTGTATACGATCGTGGATAAGGCGGAGATGTATTATCCCCGCAAGGGGATCGTGATCAGCGGCTCGCAGCCGATCATGCGGCATTATGAGGGGGATAAATACTATGATTACCGGATGATCAACGCCGATCAGGAGGAGGGAATCGTATTTACCTCTTATTTTCCTGTGCAGGCGCTTAGGGGAGAGGGGAAAAATACGGCGTATTACTGTAGGATCACCTTGTCGCCGGAGTCTTTGAACCGTGCGCTGAACGACCTGTTGGGAGAAGGAGAGGAGAGCGTCTATCTTCTCTCGCAGGATGGAACCATGCTATCCGGGTCGGGTATTAATTTTGTGGAGACGGCGGCGGATACGGTCAGACTGGAAAAAGTAAGGGCTTATCTTGCGCAAAATGAAGGCGTACAGTCTTTCCGGGTCCAGGGAGAAGAGCTTGGCTCCTGTATTTACAGCGCAAGAACAGGGGTGTGGATCGTTTACTTTTGTCCTGACAGTGTGATCAGCCGGTCCTTGTCCTTTTTCCTGTTGTTGAATGCCGGACTGACCATACTGGTGATCGTTCTTTTCCTGTCTTATACGTTCTATGTGGAGCGTAAACTGGTGAAGCCGCTTGACCGGATCATCGTGGCCATGGAAGACAGGAATAACCGTTATTTTATCGAGGAAGACGAAGCAGACGAACTGGCAGTCATTTACAAGAGATACAACCAGGTCATCTCGCATGTGGAGGAACTGAGCAGGGAAAATCTGGAAATGAAATATCAGGCGCGTCTGGCGGAGTTTCGGCAGCTGCAATACCAGATCCGGCCTCATTTTCTGTACAACAGTATCTTTATGATCTATCGGATGGCGCGGGCGGAGGAGAATGAGACGATTGCTTCCTTTGCCAGGCATTTATCCAAATATTATCAGTATATCACAAGAACGAACGACTGCTTTGTCAGCCTGGAGCAGGAGATCGGGCATATCGACGATTATCTGGAGATTCAGAAGGCGAGATTCGGAGAGCGGATCTGCGTGATCATGGAGCCGGTGCCGGAGCAGGCGAAAGGCTTGAAGATCATTCCCCTGATCCTGCAGCCGTTAGTGGAAAATGCCTATGAGCATGGGATGAAGAACTGTCTGGAGGGAGGCATGATCAGGATACGGACGGATTACCGGGACGGATATTTCAGTTTCTGTGTGGAGGACAACGGGGATGGACTGCAGGAAAATGAGTTGACGGAATTGAGACGAAGGCTTAATGTAGAAGAGATCAATTCAGAAGAAATACACGGACTTGCCAATACAAATGCCAGAATCAGGAGATGGTATAAGGGCGAGAGCGGCCTTTATGTGAATAACCGGGAGGATGGCGGTTTTGTGGCGTTGGTGAAAATATTTATGGAGGAAATCTATGTACAATCTTCTGGTGGTGGATGACGAACCGTTTATTCTGGAATCTCTGGGACGTATGCTGGAGAAGGAATGTCAGGAGAAATTTTTTGTTTATAAAGCGTCTTCCGCATCCCTGGCGCTGGAGATCTTCGAGAATCACAGGATCGATATGCTGATCACGGATATCTGTATGCCGGGAACGGATGGCTTTGAACTTCTGAATATTATCGAGACGATCTGGCCTGACTGTGTCGCTGTCTTTCTGACGGGACAGTCAGAGTTTGAGTATGCCCAGAAGGCAGTCCATACGAAAGCCATGGAATTTGTGCTGAAAATGGATGGTGATGAGGCGATCCTGGAGGCTGTCAATAAGGGCTACGGGAAACTGGAACAGCTGTATGAGGAAAAAAGAAGACTTGTGGAACGGCAGGATCGCAGGAAGGAAGTCCTGCCGCTGTTGAAAAGGGACTGCATCAGAGAACTGATCTTCAACGAAAAGTGGGATGGGAAGCGGCGACAGTATTTTATAGAACGGATGTCGATGATCAATGACAGGTTCGCCTGTGAGCGGAAATTTCTGCTGACCGCAGTCTTTTTTGAATCACACGATGATCTGCTGGCAGAAAACGATATCCTGAAAACGATAGAATCCGTTCTTACGCCGGCTTTCCAGACGGTGAGTTCGCTTGTGACGGTGAATACGGGAATCTTCCTGACGCAGGACGAGGAGAATAAGGCGGCGAAGCTAAAAGGGTTTTTGGAAATTGCCAAAAAGGTATGTGAGAAGGCGGGGCAGGGTACGCCTCTGGTATGCGTATATGATGGCAGCGTCGATCTGGATGGGGCGGCGGACGCCTTTTCCGTGCTGCAATACTGCAGATTTGAGATTGATGATACGGAGGGCATACAGCTTTGCGGTGAAGAGAAATTTTCACACTATACATGGAACGAAAGTTCTGCTATTGTAGGGGTAATAGATACGGAAAGGCTGGAGGAGAGTCTGTCCAACGCCGATCCGGAGGTGTTCTTTGCGCTGCTGAATGAGATCAAGAATAAGTATCGCCAGAGTGTGCGGTTTACGAAAGCCTCTGTCTTTCTGGTATGCACGTCGATTCTTCTGCAGGCGCTCTTAAATAATCTGCCCAAAGAGAGCGATGTCTGTGGACAGTTTGACATCCGTAAACTGACGAATTATGATCTTCATAAAGGATTCTATGATGCGATGAATTTCCTGGAGACAGTGGCGGATCTTTATTTCAGGCTGCGTCAGAATGTGAAGACGGATGTGAAAAGCCAGATCGTACACCAGGTCAATACTTTTATTCTGGAGCATATCTCGGAGGATCTGTCCATGGTTAGGCTGGGAGAACTGGTGGGGCTGCACCCGGTATATCTGTCGAGGATCTATAAAGAGATAACGGGAACACAGCCCGCGAAATATATTATGATGCAGCGGGTGAATGAGGCGAAGCGGCTGCTGACGGATTCCAGGATGCCGATCCAGACGATTGCGGAGCGGACAGGCCTGAACACGGCTTCTTATTTCAGTCACTATATCAAGAAACATACGGGGTTTACCCCGCAGGAGATCAGAAATGGGGCGCTGAATTAACGATAACTTACAGGAGGAGAAAAGGATGGAAGTGAGATTTGGAGAGTACCGCGCGTATTTTAAGGAGGGCGGCGTGCAGGTGGAGAAAGAGGGGCGTCTTTTGTACTATAATAAACGGCCGCTCTATGCACTCGTGAAGACTGCGGAGGCAGTCACGGAGTTTTATGATGCGCCCTATGAGGAGATGATTCCCGAAGAGGGAAAGGTGACCGGCAGAGGAACGGTGGTCACGCCGGCGGGTTGTGTACTTTCCTTTGAGGATACCTATGAGACGGCAAAAGAGGGGTTAAAGATCGCACGTAAAGTGCGGGTGGATCAGGCAGGAGATGATCTTGGATTTGCGACGAAGCTCTCCTTTACGATGGCAGAGTCTTCCGAATATGCGGATTACCAGTATTTTGCGCCGGGAGCGTGGTATCTTCAGAATGAATATGCGCCGCCGTGGGCGATCGGAAAGGGACTGGATGCGGAGTATTTCTGGAGATTTGAGACCAGGTACGCACTGCCGCTGTTTGCCATGCAGAGCAGTTCGTCCGGGGAAATGATCTCTCTTTCCCGCTTTGCGGCGGATGTAACGCTGCGTAATCTGGATATCCTCATGTCGGAAACGATGGTGGATCCTTCGTTTACGATCGCCTCCATCGGTATGAGCCGTCCGGAAAACAGGACCCTGAATTATCTGTACTATGGCTATGCCGTGCGCAAGGAGATCGATACGGTAAACGACGGCCTCTCGATCGATTATGTCTATCCGGGAACGGAGAGTGAGATCCCGCGGGACGATTTCTATGCATCCATAGATTTCGGGATACGTTCCAGACGGACCAGTTACATATTCCATCCCATGGAGCAGGGGTTCGTACAAGCCTATACGGTTGCCGTGGATCTGGGGCAGTATGGCAGTTTTCAGCAGATGATGCGCTCGATATGGCGGCGGACCTATGACCGTATGCGTGACAGGCTGTTTGCGGTGGACAACGAGCAGCATTATAAGAACTGTATGCAGTTTCTGCGGAAACTGACCCGGCGGTACGGTGAGTCCTATGGCCTGCCCTTTGCTGCGCAGCTTCCGCATATGGATGCCAACTCGGTGTCCTTCCAGTTCGGATTCGTTGGGCAGCAGCCCGGCATCGGCTATCAGCTGCTGCGGTACGGTGATCTGTATCAGGACAAGGAGGCCTGGGAGAAGGGGAAGGGTATTCTTGATTTCTGGGTGGAAAATGCCATGACAGAAACCGGGGCGCCTCATGTATGTTATCATCCTGCGATCCGTGGCTGGGAACCGTATCCGTTCTGGACCAGAATGATCGCCGACGGCATGGAGGCGATTCTGGACGGATGGCTGTATCTGCATAAGAAAGGGACGGATGAGAAGGAGTGGCTTGCCTTTTGCGAGAAGACGGCAGACTGGTATGTGCGGATCCAGAATGAGGACGGCAGCTATTACCGTTCCTACAAGGAGGACGGTTCCGTCAATATGGATTCCAAGGCCAATACGCCCAGTCCGATCCGCTTCCTGGTTCAGACGTATCTGGTGACGGGCAAAGAGGCTTACAGGCAGGCGGCGGTGAGAGCCGGGGAGTGGGCTTACGAGAATCAGCATCTGCGCATGGAGTACAGAGGCGGGACCTGCGATAATCTGGATGTTACCGATAAGGAGGCTGGCATCTATGCGCTCTTCGGATTTATGGCGCTCTATGACCTGACGGAAGATGCGAAATGGCTGGACGCTGCGGTGTCGGCGGCGGATTATACGGAAACATGGACGTATGCGTGGACATTTCCGGTGGTCGCGCCACAGCCCGTCCATCCCTTCAACCGGTATTCGATCAGCGGACAGAGTATCATAACGCTTGGCGGCGGCGCGGATGTCTATATGGCAGCCTGCTCCTATACCTATTACAGACTGTATCTGCTGACCGGAGACGATCACTACAGAGACTTTGCGGAGTTTATCCACAAGAACACCAGGCAGTCCAATGACGTGGACGGCAGCATCGGATACCGTTATAAGGGACTGGGACATGAGAGCGGTAACTTCGCCCTGCAGGTGCTGGAGTCCCATTATCACTGGCTGCCATGGTGCACTTTCGTGGAGATCGATCCGGTATCACGGCTTTACGACACCTTCGGCGTCTACGAGATCGCGGACGCCGAGCGGCTGAGCATGGAGGAGCGGCAGAGCAGAAATAAGATCTATGTGGATTATCTGTCGCCTGCAGCGGAACCGAATAAGTCCAGTATGCTGCCATAGGCGGCAGCTGCCGCCAGGGCGGCGGACGGTACTTCGACAGAAGCGCCGGGTTTTACGTCGAAAGTGCCGGAAGTCAGGAAATTGTGTTGACGCTGCCTGCTTGCATATTGCTGCTTCGCGAAAGCTTCTCTTGCAGCGCTCTTCCTTGCAGCGTCACGTTTCATGGAGCGTTCCACCTGCTCCTTCATCAATTTCTTCATGCGTTTATGGCGCTTGATCCACCAGTCTTCTTCCTCTTCTTCGTCTTCAGGATCGGGGCCTTTCAGGGCGGCTTTACTGAAACCGTCGCCCCGATGTTCCTCGATGGAAGCGCCGAACCGCTCGAAGATCATACATCCGTCGTTGTTCCCCCATCCGAAGAAGGGATTGCGCACCGAACGATCTTCCACGAAATATCCCAGGATCCATGCTTCGTAATCCGGATCCTTCCGCATCTGCTCCCAACCGCGGTCAGAAATGGAGATGGACGTCGTATCGTTGATCCGTGTGGAGTCATAGGGAATGGTATTAAGCAGTGCATAGAACCAGGCCTGGTACTGCGCCATGGACATGTCTTTGGTGGAGACGCCTGAACCGTTCCTGTCCCGCACGGCGCGGCCGGCCCGTACCTGTTGATCTACATGACTGGCATGGTCGGGGTGCTTTCTTTTATACTGATCCACCACACTTTCCTCTATAAGCTCCTTAAAGCCGGTGGCAGATTTTGCTGTGCCCGCGGAATCTAGCGGGGAAGTTCCCTGAAGAGCGGTCTGATAATTTATGGAAGATGTACCGATGATGCTCATAATGTTTTCCTCCTTAAGAAATTTGTTATGTCGTTAACTATATATTTATTCTCGTCATGAAATTCTGGTTTTGACAGAGGTAAGCAATAGAACGGTGATTCTGTGTCATGAATTGTTATAAATAATTTTTTGTTGACATATATAGATAATCTATGTATAATACATATAATTATATATAGATTATCTATGTATAGCGCATGTGCTTGTATATCGATTATCTATATAATGAATTCATGCCTGCGAGCAATGAGCCAAGTACTGTGCTTGCACGAGTATTTGACTGGTTGCATCTATAATAGGCATAGGGAACGTAAAGGGTTGTGGGATCTGTGTGACAACACAGAAGAAAGGAGTACAAGGTGTCGATAGACAGAGCGTTGATCTCGGGAAGTACCGCCATGCTTTTGCTTCGGTTACTGGAGGACAAGGATATGTACGGGTATGAGATGATCGAGACATTGGAGAAGAAATCAAATAATGTTTTTACCTTGAAGGCGGGGACGTTGTATCCGCTGCTGCATTCTCTGGAGGAGAAGAATTATCTGACCTCCTATGAGAGTCCGGTCAACGGGAAGCTGCGCAAATATTACAGCATCACGAAAGATGGCAGGAAATATCTGAAATCCAGGAAGGAAGAGTGGCAGGAATACCAGACGGCGGTGCTCAATGTATTGTGGGTGGGGATGGTACCCGCATAATGAGAAGGAGGCATGGTTAACAAATGGAAGAATTTATCAGAAATATTACGGAGCAGATCCGCTGTGTGAGGGCACGGGAAGCCGTGGCGAAAGAACTGTCGGATCATATTCTGGATCAGGCAGCGGCCTATGAGGAGAAGGGGGAGGAGCACGAGACGGCGCTTGACCTGGCGATCCATGAGATGGGCGATCCCGTGACGATCGGCGTGGAGCTGGACCGGATCCACAGGCCGCAGACGGACGTGAAGATGATCGTTATGGTGCTGTTGTTCAGCATCGGCGGGATGCTGCTTCAATACATAGCCGGCGGGTATTCACTGGCAGGCGGCGTGAACGGCTCTTCGGTATACTTGAGTCATCTTGGAAGGCAGAGCCTGATCCTGCTGTTGTCTTTTGGGGTGATGGCGGGGATGTATTTTCTGGACTATAGTTTTGTCGGGCGCTATGCGGAGACGATCTATTGGGTGATGACGATCGGATTCTTTCTGATCAGAGCGATCAGCAGGGAAGTAAACGGCAGGCATCCGGTTCTGCTGATGCTGGTGTATCTATATGTGCCGGTCTATGCGGGCATGCTGTACCGGCTGCGAGGCAAAGGATGGAGTGCTCTGATAAAGGGAATGGTACTGCAGGCGATAACGGCGGCCTTTGTGTATTATCAGGCCAGTACTTTCCATGCTGCCTTCGCAGTGTACCTGTTACAGATGATCCTGTTACTCCTGGCGGTCTGCAAGGGCTGGTTTCAGGTGAACAGAAGAGATGCGGTCATTGTCATCGCAACGGTCATGGTGATCCTTCCGATGGCGGTATGCCTGTTCTTACTGGCAGCCGGTTCAAGATCGGCTGACAATTTCAGACTGCAGCGGATCCGGGCGTGGCTGCATCCGGAGGAGGATCCATATGCGAGCGGTTACACTTATATGTGGATTCGGCAGGGACTGGCGAAGTCGAAGCTGATCGGTACTTACGAAGGATTTTCTTTTGATGATGAGATCCTGTGGGCGATTCCGCGGACGGATCCGTTTATTCTGCTGGAGATCATTTTCTCATTCGGGATCCTTGCCGGGCTCTTGGTCATTGCAGCCTTTGCGGTGATGATCGCTCACATGTTCAGGATTGTAAGAAGACAGAAGAACCAGTTGGGATTTATGACAGCGGCGGCCTGCTGTCTGGTATTTCTGGATAACTGTGTGGAAGGTATTCTGATCAACAGCGGATTTTACCCGGTGACAAGTCTACAGTTTCCCTTCCTGTCCTTCGGTGTGGGATCGACGATTACGTATGCGGTATTGATCGGGCTGATGCTCAGCATCTACCGCAATGAGAAGATCGTCACAGACCATACGGTGAGCGCCGGTCCGGTCTGGCGGCTGAATATCAGGTTGGAGAAGAAGTGAGGGGAGTATCGGAATAGAAAGCGCTTTTCTGTTTTTGACTTTCAGAATTGTGGCATATAAGGTATATAAAAATACGAAAAAATGCTTGATTGTAAACGGATAAAGTGATAGAATATAATCACAAAAACAATAGATTCACAAGCATATGATGTAGGGAAAACAGATGGCAGATAACCTCGAAATAATGAAAATTCAGTGGCATCCGGGATTTTATGGTGCGGCCGAACTTGAATTTGTGAAGAATAAAGGAGATCTCGAGTTTCAACAGGAATATAATCTGAGTAAAGAGCCGATCAGCATCGATCTTCTGGTGATCAGGAAGACGACAGATGCCCGTATTGAAAATGAATTAGGACATATTTTTAAAAAGTATAATATAGTTGAGTATAAAAGCCCGGAGGACGGGCTGACCATAGACGATTATTATAAGACAGTCGGATATGCATGTTTATATAAGGGACTTGGTGAAACGGTAAACCAGATTCCGGCAGAAGAAGTGACGGTATCTATTTTTCGGGAAACTTATCCGAGAGAACTGTTTGGAATGTTAGCCCAGATGGGATCGGAGATTGAAGAACACTATCCCGGCATATATTATATTTATGGAAAGCAGGCATTATTTGATACACAGATTGTCGTGACGAGCCAATTAGATCAGGAACTGCACAGAACCCTGAGGATTCTTTCAAAGAATGTATTGGAGGAAGATGCACGGGCATTTATCAAAGCAGCGCTGCGGTTGACAGAACCAGGCGAACGTAATAATATTGAAGCAGTCCTGCAGGTCAGCGTATCTGCGAATCACGTACTGTATGAAACGATAAGGAGGGATGATCCAATGTGTGATGCATTGAGGGAATTGATGAAGGAAGAGATAGAAGAAGAGAAGGCGGCAGCGAAGCAACAGACATTGCTTGAAGCGATCAAGAATTTGATGCAGACAATGAAATGGACTGCAGAGCAGGCTATGGCTGCATTGAGCATTCCACAGGGAGATTGGCCGGAATACATGGCAAAATTATAAGACGGATCATGGATTTGTAAAGATCAGATTTCCCGTCCCATGCAGAGGGATTCCGGCATATCCTTATAAGCGCCGTAATTGTCGATCTGGCTAAAGCCGCAGCGCCGGTACAGATGCACGGAGGCCGCCAGAAATTCACCGGTCTCCAACAGCATGTAGGAAAAGCCCATAGACTTTGCCTGTGAGATCAGATGCGACAGCAGCCGGCCGCCGATGCCGCAGTCCCTGTGGGATTCCCGCACGAAGACGCGTTTCACTTCTACCGCGTGCCCTGAATATCTGCGGAGCGCGGCGCAGCCTACGGCAGTCTGTCCGTCATAGGCAAGCACTACATGATCCATGGTATCGAGATGATTGAATTTCTTGTACTTTTCTCTCTTGTCTTCGCCGCCGATCGCTGTGTTGAGGAAGCCGTCTAATTCCCGGCTAAGCTGCAGGAAGTCCGGGTGGCTGCTGGAAACCTGGCGCAGGGTAATGGCAGACAGCGAAGGCTTTGCTATAATGGAAGAAGGGGCGGTAGTTGCAGTTGCGATTGTTTGGTCAGACATGGTTTTCCCTTTCTGTGTAGCTCTTCTTTAGAAATGAATCGGCATTTCCCGAGGATATGATAACTCCCGGGAATGCCTTTTTTGGAAATAGTCAGATTAGTTACTTTTATAGTAAACGACATTAGACATTTCGTTTACGATACCTGATCTTATAAAATAGACAAGGGGGTATCAGGGAATGCTTTTGAAGAATTTTGCATTTACACTTAGCAGACGGTGCAGAGTTAACGCGGAGTTTGACAGTGACCTGCATAGACATCTGGCAGAAGCTGATTTTGAGAGACTGGAGGATCCAAATTTCCTGGACATGCAGAAAAAAGCTGACAAATTCCTGTACTGTGACTGGCATGGATTTGGGTATTTGCTTGACTGCTTCCTGGATGCGCTCGGACATATTTTCACATTAGTCGGAATTGCTGCGATCATAGCAACCATTGATTTCAGAATGCTGATCCTGTTTTTTGTGCTGATCATTTGGGGCGCATTCATTGAGAAAAAGGCCAAACAAAATGCGATCAGATTGTCGGAAGGTATCATCAAAGACCAAAGGGGCTGGACGTATTATGCAAGTCTGTTTGAAGATCATGGTTTTGCAAAGGAGATCCGGTTAAATTCTCTCGGAAAGTGGCTGCTTGACAGAGAGAGGAATTATTTTACAAAAGTAAACGAGAACCAAAAGAAACAAAATGACGGATTTATTGTTTCCGGATTTTTTGGTGCGGTTTTTACACTGATTCAGCAGAGCACAGCGTATGTTTATTTAATTCATTGCGTGGTCAGCGGCGCCATTTCAATCGGCTCGTTTACCATGTATACAGGCGCAGTGGCTACATTTTCCATTGCGTTGCGTAAGGCGCTTGACAGTCTGATCGAAATCCGGGCGTATGATACTTACTATGACAAACTTGACGAATACCTGAACCTGCCCAGGACACTGCGAGAGGGCAAGGAACTGATCGATGCAGACAGAGAGCATTGTATTGAATTCAGAAATGTCAGTTTCCGGTATTTTGGCAGCGATGTATATGCCTTAAAAGATGTTACGATAACGATTCCCTTTGGACAGAAACTCTCCATTGTCGGCGAAAACGGCGCAGGGAAGACAACCTTTGTCAAATTGCTGACCAGGATGTATGATCCAACGGAAGGTGAGATTCTTCTGGACGGCGTGAATATTAAAAGGATAGACTATGATCAATATATGAGCTTTTTCTCATCCGTATTTCAGGATTACAAGCTGTTCTCATTTTCCATCAAGGAGAATGTTGCGCTTGCACAGCCTATGAACGAGGACAGAGTAAAAGATATGCTTGAGTATGTAGGGTTTGGCGACAAATTATGCAAGCTGCAAAATGGTATTGATACGTCCGTTTTCAGGAACTTTGACGAGGAGGGATTTGAACCATCGGGAGGAGAAGGTCAGAAGATTGCTCTGGCGCGCGCATTATATAAAGACGCGCCTATCGTACTGTTAGACGAACCGACCGCAGCCATGGATCCGAAAGCGGAATATGAACTTTATCAGAAATTTAATGAGATGGTCCAGGGAAAAACGGCAATCTATATTTCACACAGACTGTCAAGCGCAAAATTTTGCGATATAATAGCGGTATTCAGGAACGGACAGATTATTGAGTATGGATCACATGACGAATTGTATCGTAAAGGCGGGGTGTATGCGGCATTATTTTCGATGCAATCTCAGTTTTACTGTTAGACACAAACAGGGAGAGGGCTGATCGCCCTCTCTTTGTTTATCTCTTTACCGGTCTTTGCGAAACTCCTTCGCAAACAGGAAGGATCCGAACAGGAGCCCGTTTACGATCAGGGAGGATGGGAGCACAATCCAGGTCAGTTCCGGATTCAGCAGGATCCTGGCAGCATACTCGTTGGCCAGAAGGATTGACATGCCATTGTTCATAAAATGCAGGATCGCGGGCACCCAGATATTGTCGGTCTTTAAGTAGGCCCAGGCAAGAAGGATGCTCATGGGTACGCAGTTAATGAATCTTGATAAGAGTGTCGCGACCGGTCCGCCCGGCGTGGCGAAAAAGAAGAAATCCAGGAAAATATGCCAGAGTCCCCAGACGATGCCAAGGATCAGAACGCCGCCGCGCAGGCCGAACCGTTTCTGTAAGATGGGCTGCAGGTAATACCGCCATCCGTATTCCTCTCCGAAAAAGGGCGCGAAAGAGAACGGAAAGATAAGCGGCATGGTGATTAAAGAGAGCCAGATCGTTTCGTCCTGCAGGAGCGTCAGGATGACAGCAGCCTGACCGGATGCGATATAGAAGATGCCAGCCCGGACAAGGGTGAGAACAAAGAAAGCAAGGATACATAGAAAAGAAGCCTTTCCCTGTTTCCAGGAAAGGCCGTATGCAGTCCGTCGTTTCCGGCCGGAGAGTAACAGTGCGATCCAGCCAAGGATCGAGCCGCCGGTTACGACAGATTGGCTTATCTGCGGCCACCTGGAAGTGGAGAGTCCGTTTCGCATGATCGGCTGCCCCGGCCAAAGGATGCAAAGCAACGCGCAGAGGAGTATGAGGGTGGTCAGCAATAAGAACCACAGGTAGAACCATCTGGGCAGCAGATCATCTTTCCAGCGAGTGATCAGATAAGCAAACATCACACCGGCTGCCGGACAGAACATCTGGGCATTGGAGACAGTCATATCCACAGGAATCGTAACCATCCCGGCAGCGCTGCCGTACCAGATCAGGAGTCCTGACGCGTAAGTCACCCCATAGGTGACCAGGAGAAAGAGCAGAAGCTGCTTTTTGGTGTCTGCTCTTTCTGCAGGATGGATGATTTCGATCGTTTTCCTGTCCTGGGTCATTGGGGATAATACCTCCTTCTTACTTACGGTCTGCGTCCGCGGGTCTGTAAGCCGTGCCGCCGGATCGGCTTAAACTTACCGGTTTACCGGTCTTTACGAAACTCTTTCGCAAACAGGAACAATCCGAACAGGAGCCCGTTCATGATCAGCGAGGAAGGGATCAGCCCCCAGGTCACTTCCTGGTTCTGTAGGATCTCCGCTGAAAATTCATTGGCTACGACTACCGTCAGGTTATTGTTCATAAAGTGCAGGATCACAGGCACCCAGATATTGTTGGTCTTTAAGTAAGCCCAGGCAAAGAAGATTCCCAGGGTCACGCAGGTAATGATCTGTGACAGTGTCATGATCACTCCTCTGTCCGGCGTGGTGTAGAAGAAGAAATCCAGGAAAATATGCCAGAGTCCCCAGGCTACGCCAAGGATCAGAACACCGCCCCGCAGGCCGAAACGTTTCTGCAGGATGGGTTGCAGATAATACCGCCATCCGTACTCCTCTCCGAAGAAGGGCGCGAAGGCCAGAAGAAAGTTAAGCGGCATCATGAGCAGATAGATCCATGTGGCAGGATCCTGTAAGATCGTCAGGATCATATCCGGCTGACCGGATGTGATGTAGACGATCACCGCCCGGCCGAAATAGAGAGCAAGGAAAACAAGGATGCACAGAAGAGACGCTTTCCCGTTTTTCCAGGAGAGGCCGTATGCCGCCCGCCTTTTCTTACCGGAGAGCAGCAGCGGGATCCAGCAAAGGAGCGTGCCGCCGATCATAATATACTGGCTCATTATCGACCCAAAGGAAATGGTCTGGCCGTTTGTGGAAAGCGGCTGTCCGGGCAGGAATGCGGAGAATGCCGCACACAGGAGCATGGCGACGGTCACCAACAGGAAACATAGGTAGAACCACCTGGGCAGCAGATCGTCCTTCCAGCGGGTGATCAGATAAGCAAACATCACACCGGCCGCCGGATAGAACATTTGGGCATTGGGAAAAGATGCGGTATCTGCCCCGACGGCGTAACCGTACCAGGTCAGAAGCCCCATTGCATAAGTCACTCCATAAGCCACGAGGAGAAAGAGCAGAAGCTGCTTTCTGATGTCTGCACTCTCAGCCGGCTTTATGATCTCGATCGTTTCATTGTCTTGGTTCATTTTGGTTGAATACCTCCTTCTTACGGTTTCGTCCGTGAGTCTGTAAGCCATAGTAACGGCACAGACTTACGATCGATACTATTATACTGCAGGTTGCCGTCAAGGAGTATTATGATGCCCAGACAGCAGATTATCTGCCCAAATGGTTCTAAGCAAACTTTGCTCGTTTTTACTGTTTTACTGCCGGGAGGAGCGGCTGACTGCCAGAAGCTTCTGGCGCATCTCATCTTCGATGCGGACAAGCTCGGTCTCCGCGCTGCGCCGCTTGGCGCGTCCCTCCTCCTGAATCTTCATCACTTCGTCCAGGGTACTGATCAGCGTCTGGTTGGTGGCGGTGAGCGTCTCGATGTCCACGATGCCCCGCTCGCTTTCCCGGGCCGTCTCGATGGTGGCGGTCTTAAGCGCCTCGGCATTCTTCTTTAAAAGCGCGTTGGTCATATCCGTCACTTCCTTATGGGCCCTTGCCGCTTCGCTGGAGTGGTTTAAGCCGATGGCGATCACCATCTGGCTCTTCCAGAGAGGAATGGTATTCACAAGCGTGGACTGTATCTTCTCCGACATGGCGGTATCGTTGCTCTGGATCAGCCGGATCTGGGGCGCCATCTGCATGGAGATCGTCCGGGTCAGTTCCAGATCGTAGATCTTCTTCTCGAAACGCTCGCACATGGAGGCGTAATCGTTGGCGGCCTGGGTGTCTTCCGGGAGAGAACTGCGCTCCGCTTTCTTAAGAAGGGCCGGAAGCTCCACGGTTCTGGCCTGGTGCAGCTTCTGCTTGCCGGCCAGAATATACATGGAGAGCTCTTTGAAATAATTGAGGTTCAGCTCGTACATCTTGTCCAGCATGGCGGCGTCTTTGAGCAGGGTCACCTGATGGTCTTCCATGACCTTGCAGATCTTATTGATATTGGCTTCCGTCTTGTCGTATTTGATCTTCAGGCTTTCCAGTTTGTTGCTGCTTTTCTTAAAGAAACCGAAGAGTCCCTTTTCTTCTTCCTCGCCGAAATCCTTAAGTTCCGTGACCACATCCGCCAGCATCTGGCCGATCTCGCCCATATCCTTGGTGCGCACGTTATTTAAGGCGCTTTCCGAGAAGTCCGCGATCTTTTTCTGGCTGCCTGCGCCGTACTGCATCACCAGCTGGGTATCGGTGATATCGATCTGGGCGGCGAAATCATCCACCATTTTCTGTTCTTCGGGCGTCAGTACCACATCGGGAACCTTTGGCTCTTCCTCTGCCACGGAGAGTGCGGTGTCTTCTGCCGCCTCCGTCTGTGCGAAAGGCGACAGGGTCAGGGTGGGCGCTTCTTTTAACATTTCATCCAGGTTGCTGCTCATTTTTGTTTCCTCCATTCTGCTTGGATTGTTGTCTGTTCATTGTGCTTCTTATCCTTTGGTAGCCGTAAGGTCCATCTCGTTCATCAGGCCTTCTCTTGCCAGCATGGTCTTTAATACCTGTGCGTCGGTGGTGGCGTCTAACACCGCATCCTGGAAGAGATTGTTCAGAAGCTCCGTATAGGCCTGGTTGATGGTGTCTAGCGTGTTCTCGATCTCGGCCTTGGCGGCGATGATATCGTCCCCAGGCGCGCTCACCCGGTCAAATTCCTCGTAGGCTTCCACCAGTTTC
Organism: uncultured Lachnospiraceae bacterium; assembly: GCA_947564645.1. Lineage (GTDB taxonomy): Bacteria > Bacillota > Clostridia > Lachnospirales > Lachnospiraceae > UBA3282. The sequence goes on along the minus strand of CANOCU010000012.1, from coordinate 19,513 downwards.
AGGGTAGTGGGAAGATAATAATTCATTAACTTATGCATCCGGTGCATCTGCTCGGGATGCTCCCTTACACTGTCGAAAAGATCCTTTAACAGGTTCTCCATTCGGAACAGTTTGGCGGAGATCACTTCCCCGGGGATCTTATCATTCAAAAGATGCAGCTTGCGGATGCATTCCATGCCTTCCGCGACCATGGCATTAAGTTCCGTTTCCTGTGCCGAATGGCCGGATGCGTGTCCGGCGTCTGTGTCCGTCGCGCTGCGCGTATTCTGCTGCGCGGCGGTCCTGTTTTTCTCTTCTTCCAGAAGTCTGTAGTTGTGCTCCGTCTCCAGATACTGTCGGTAGATATCGTCGCTCAGCATGAAGCAGGTCTTCTTCTCGTCCAGATGGCCTTCGGGAAACATGCCGAGCCGCATCATCTTCTGCAGATCCCTAATCACCCGGCGGGCTTTCCGGCCCGTGCTCCTTGCCAGATGCTCGATCTCGCCGTAGAGGTTGCGGCCGCATAATCCGGCGTAACGCTGTGCCAGTTTAAGCCGTCTGCGCTGTCCGATCCCCAGGCGGATCATGCCTGCAAACAGAGCCAGGAAGAGCAGGTTGACGAGAAAACCCGTCGTACTGACCGTGCCTTCCGCCACCACTGCGGTGAAATGGAGAAAGGTGACCAGCAGGGTAACGCCCAGGCCGATTCCGCCAAAAACCTGGTAGAGGACGTTGGATACGTTCCCGACCTTCTTAAACTGGAAGGGAAGGAGGGCCGCAGAGCCTGTCTGCGCGGGAACGCCGGGAGCCGTCTGCCAGGAAGATGCCTGTCTTGTGTTTGCATAGGGGTTGTCCGTCTGCCCCGCGCTATCCGCCTGGCGGTACATCTGCCTGGCCTGCCTGCGCGCCTGTTCCTGCCGTCTGGCTCTTTCCTGCTGGCGCATCTGTTCCCTGGCCTGGCGGGTCTGCTCACGGGCCTGCCTGTCTGTCTGGCCGCCGGCCTGCCAGGTCTGCACCTGAGACCGACCGGCCTGACTTCCGGTCTGCCAGTGGGCCTGCTGCTGTGTCTGGCTTCCGGTCTGCCAGCGATTCTGCGCCTGTTCCTGCCCGGTGTGTCTGTGAGCCTGCTGCTGTGTCTGGCTTCCGGCCTGCCAGCGATTCTGCGCCTGTTCCTGCCCGGTGTGTCTGCGGGCCTGTTCCTGTGTCCGCTGTGTCTGGCTGTGCTCCTGCGTCTGCTGCCGCGCCTCGTCCTGCGTTTCTCCATATTCCATAAAGGAGATATGTTTTCCCACTTCATTTAAAGCGTTAACGACGCTCTGGGAGACCAGCCGGTTCAGGGTGCTGTAGTCCCCGTCCTGCAGGGCATCCGAGAGGGCATCCATGATCTGCTCGCCCATATTGCGTTCGCTCTGATTGTCTTTCATATGCTAAAACCTCGTCGATTACGATATGTAAAAGTAGTTTTGTTCATAAAACCTTTAAACTCTATTATCACACATTGGACGCTTCTTCGCAATCAATTTCATTATTTTTCAACAGGAAAAAAATAACCGTGAAAAAGGAAGGTATTATGGATCTCTTTTTCGGTCCAGCCACATTATGTAATTTAAAATATATAAAAAGTAAATTATAATTGACATAAAGAAAATTATATGATACCCTGTTTTTGAAAGGGGGGGGGGTAAATGGCAAGGAACATCGCGATTAAGGTAGCGCGGGCCGAGAAGGATATGACACAGAAGGAACTGGCGGAAGCCGTGGGGGTATCGAGACAGACGATCAATGCGATCGAGCAGGGAGAATATAATCCCACGATCAGGCTGTGCCGTGCCATCTGCCGGGTATTGGGGAAACGCCTCGACGATCTGTTCTGGGAAGAAGAATAGGATCTGCGATAGCAGAAGACGCAGAGAAGACATAGAGAAGATGCGGCATAAGCAGTATAAGCAGCATGAAGTCATGAAGTACAGAAGAATAAAAGAATAGAATGTGGAGGCTATGATCTATGAAAAGCAGGAAGAAACAGCGAAACAAACTGGATGAGATGCAGGAGCAGAAGCTGCTGCAGATCGAACATACCGGATGCTGGCTGGCCTTTTGGGGGCTGGCGGTTTCCCTCCTGGTGCAGTGCTGTATGGGACTGGAATGGACCTGTCTGGCAGGAGAATGGGTCGTCTTTATGAGCTTATCGCTCTATGTTACGATCGCCTGTATGAGGAACGGTATCTGGGACCGGAAGCTGGAACCCACGCCGAAGGTGATCCTGGGTTCGAGTGCGATCGCAGGGCTGATCTGCGGGTTTTTGCAGTTTACAAGATCTTACCGGGAATACCATGCACTGTTTGGTTCCATCGCCGCAGGCATTTTTATGATGGGTTTTACCGCCGTGCTCTGCTATGCGGTAATGTCGATCGCGGCATCCATCTACCGCAGTCGTGTGAAGCGGCTTGAGTCGGAGGAGGATGAAGACGGGAAATAGCCTGTGGAGATAATGGAAAGAGGAGTGGAAAAGGGTTGAAAGAGGAGCAGAAAGGGGAACGATAACGTGATCAGGGCAGACCATCTGGTAAAGACTTTTATCAGGAATGAAAAGAAGAACAGGAAGAGTGAGATCAGAGCCGTGGACGATATTTCGCTGACGGTAAAGGAAGGGGAGATCGTGGGGATCCTGGGGCCCAACGGAGCAGGCAAGACGACGCTGCTGCGCATGATGTCCAGGCTGATGCGTCCCACTAGCGGGCAGGTCAGTATCCGCATCGGCGAGGAAGAGATGACGGATGAGATCGAGATCAAGCGGCACATCGGTTATTTGTCCAACAATACGAAGCTGTATGGCAGGCTGTCCGCGAGAGAGCTGCTGCAGATGCTGGGGACGATCTATGGCATTCCGGAACAGACCGTGGAGGAGCGGATCGGGCAGATTGGCCGGATCCTGTCCATGGACGGCTTTCTGGACAACCGGATCGAGAAGCTTTCGACGGGACAGACGCAGCGGGCCTCCATCGCCAGATGTCTCGTGCATGACCCGCAGGTCTATATTTTCGACGAGCCCACGCTAGGACTGGATATCATCAGCAGTGCGGCCATTATCGATTTCATGAAGCAGGAGCGGGAACGGGGAAAGACCGTACTCTACTCCACGCATTATATGGAGGAAGCGGAATATCTGTGTGACCGGATTGTGATGATCCATCATGGCAGGATCATCAGCGAGGGCACGCCGGCGCAGCTGAAGGAGGAGACGAAGAAGGACAGTCTGCGGGATATTTTTTCGGGACTGGTCTTATCCGCGGACGGCGAGGAAGAACAACCGGGTAAAAGGGGAGGCAGTGAGCGATGAACAGGAAGATCATAAGAACATTGGTGAAAAAGGAGATGTTGGACGTCCTGCGGGACAAGAAGACGGTGATCATGATGCTGGTGGTGCCGATCATTCTGTATCCGCTGATTTTCGTGGGCGTCATGCAGTTGATGGCTTTTATTTCTTCCAGTATGGAGACACAAAACTACCGGATCGCGGTGGACGCACAGGACGGGGATGCATTCTTACAGAAACTGTTGGAGAGAGGGGAGACGCAGCGTGCGGATACGAACGACGAGCAGGCAGAAGCGGCGGAGGGATCCGGCGTCGGGGAGGCGGAAAGTGAGAGCCTCTATGAGATCACGATCATAGAGGCGGCGGCAGTGTCCGACTATGAAGCCGCCCTGAATGAGGAGACCATCGATGTCTATGTCCTGGGGCGGATGCAGGATGGGCGTATGCAGTATGACGCATACTATCTGAACTCCGTTGCCAATTCCGAGTATGCGGCGGGTATTGTCATGGAAGCCTTTGACGACCTGCGGGCGGATATGACGAGACAGCGGATCCAGGCGGCCGGACTGAATGTGCATGAGATCCTGGAGCCCATCGGCTATGAGAAGGAGAATTTGGCCAGCAGTGAGCAGTCGCTTGGCAGTATCATGGGCGCGGTGCTGCCCTTTATGCTGATCATCAGTCTGCTGATGGGCACCATGTACCCGGCCATCGATACGACGGCAGGAGAGCGGGAGCGGGGAACGCTGGAGACCATTCTGACTCTGCCGGTGACCAACAGACAGCTGATCGTGTCGAAGTTTATCACGGTGGCTGTGATCGGCATGATCTCGGCTCTTCTGAACATTCTGTCCATGGGCGGCATCGCCGTCTATATGTATGAGATCATGGAATTGCAGACGGATATGGGCTCCTTTGACATGACGAAGTTTGTCCCGGCGATCCTGGTGTGTATGCTGTCCATCTTTGCCTTTTCCCTGTTCATCAGTGCGGTGACCATGTGCGTGACTTCTTTTGCCAAAAGCTACAAGGAAGCGAACAACTATATCACGCCGCTGATGCTGGTGGTGATGTTCGTGGGCTATATCGGGTTCATTCCCAATCTGGAGCTGACACAGGCCATGGCCATGCTGCCGGTGGCAAATATCTGCCTGCTGATCAAGAATATGCTGGTGTTTAAGGTAAATTACGGGATAATCGCGGTGGTGCTTGTCAGCAACATAGCCTATGCGGTGGTGGCGATCCTGTTCCTTAGTAAGATCTACGACAGCGAGGCGATCCTGTTCTCGGAACAGAAGGGCGGCCTGCAGCTTTTCGAGAAGAGGAGCAATCTGCATAAGGGCGGTGTGCCCACCGTGTCGGATGTCTGGTTCGTGGTGGCGGTCACCATCCTGCTCGTGCTGTATGTGGGCAGTCTGCTGCAGATGAAGTACGGTCTGGCGGGGGTACTCGGCACCCAGCTGATCCTGCTTCTCGTGCCGCTTGCGCTGGTGCTCTATACGAAAAAGGATATCCGGCTGACCTATGGCTTTGCGGGGACGAATGCGGCCGGCTTTCTTGGCGGCGCGCTGCTGATCAGCGGCCTGTATCCGGTTAATATCGTGCTGGCCGGCTGGCTGACGCGGCTTTTTCCGGAGAGTGCGGGTCATGTGGAGACGGCGTTCTCCGGGATCCTGGGGGATAATGTGTGGGCAGCGTTTCTGGTGATCGCCCTGGCGCCTGCCGTCTGCGAGGAGATGCTCTTCCGCGGGCTGATCCTGCATTCCCTGAAGGCGAGATACAAGGCTGTGTGGGCGATTGCCGTCACGGCGGCCTTGTTCGGCGCTTATCATATGAGCCTGGTAAAGTTTATCCCGACGGGACTGCTCGGACTTGCATTGTGTTATGTGGTGTGGCGGACGGGCAGTATCTATCCGGCGATGCTGATGCATTTTCTTAACAATGCCTGCAGCGTGATCGCCGCTTACTTTCCGGAGCAGGTGGGCAGAATTTTTCCGGTGTTTTTACAGGATACGGTTACGTTCTCGGACGGGATGCTGCTTCTGGGGGCAGGGCTTGTCCTGGCGGGAGTCAGCGGAGTTCTATTGAAGAGGTGCAGGAAGTCTGTGTAAGAGAGACTGCGTAAGGCCGCACAGGCGATCCGGAGGAAAGACAGTCAGCGATGGCTGTCTTTTTTGCGGGCAGGATAAGATTTCTGTATGGAATCGATTACAGCAGTATAGACAAAATCATGATTCGTGTTTTGGAACAAGTGCCAATTTACAAACGAACAAGGGAGGTGCTATAGTAATAACGGAGTAAAGTGTAACCGATTTCACTTCGATGCGCATATCGTAAGCGACACGGGAAATCTTGCAGAGAATAAAGGATGGGATGAGGCAATGGTGAAGGGAAAGGCAAAGACAAACGGGAAGACATCTGACATGGAGGCGCAAAAGCCGGAGAAACAGGCAAAGAAGAAGGTGAGCGGGACGCAGGACAGTAAAGCGACTGCGGATCCGGCAGCAGAAGCAGGCGCGCACGGAGCGTCGGATGATAAGCTGACGAAGATCTTCGGGGAGAGACTGCGCAGGCATCATGACGAGCTGCGCTGGCTCTATATGGAATTATATGAGAATGATTCCATGTTTGCGGAACTGTGCGACCAGATGTACCGGTTCTATCTGGAAAGAAATGACGAATTGAAAAAGCTGGATAGTAAAAGGGAAAAAGACAAAGAATGGTATAAGCAGAACGATATGCTGGGCATGATGTTCTACATTGACAATTTTGCCGGCAATATGAAGGGCGTGCAGTCCAGACTGGATTATATCGGGCAGTGCAATGTGAATTATATTCATCTGATGCCTTTTCTGGAGACGCCGGAGGGACGTTCCGACGGCGGCTACGCGGTGGCGGACTTTAGAAAGGTGCAGGAGAAACTTGGTTCCATGGAGGACCTGGACCGGCTGACGGCGGCCTGCCATAAGAAGGGGATCAATGTCTGCATGGATTTTGTCATGAACCATACGTCGGAGGACCATGAGTGGGCGAAGAAGGCGAGAGAGGGCGACGGAGAGTATATGAGCCGTTACTTTTTCTTTGACAACGGGGACATACCGGCCCAGTACGAGCGGACGGTGCCCCAGGTATTTCCCACTACGGCGCCGGGCAACTTCACGTGGCTTCCCGACATCGGCCATTATGTGATGACTACCTTTTATCCGTATCAGTGGGACTTAAATTACAGGAATCCGCGGGTGTTTAACGATATGATGTACAACTTCCTCTATCTGGCGAACCGGGGGATCGATATTATCCGGATCGATGCGGTGCCTTATATCTGGAAGGAGTTAAATACACCCTGCCGCAATCTGAAGCAGGTACATACCATCGTGCGCATGATGCGTATGATCTGCGAGATCATCTGTCCGAGCGTGCTTCTGCTGGGCGAAGTGGTGATGGAGCCGGAGAAGGTGGTTCCTTACTTCGGAACGGTGGAGAAGCCGGAATGTCATATGCTCTATAACGTTACGACCATGGCTACCACGTGGCATACGGTTGCGACCCGCAATGTGAAGCTGTTAAAACGGCAGCTGGATATCGTAAACGGATTACCCAAGGAGTATGTGTTCCTCAACTACCTGCGCTGTCACGATGACATCGGCTGGGGGCTGGATTATGGCACGCTGCAGACGGAGGGGATGGGTGAGCGTTCCCACAAGCAGTATCTGAACGATTACTTCCAGGGCTTTACGGAGGACAGCACCAGCCGCGGCGAACTCTACAATGCGGATCCGGTCACGGGAGACGCCAGATTCTGCGGGACGACGGCTTCCATGTGCGGTATCGAGAAGGCCGGCTTCGAGCAGGATGAGGCGGCTATGGAGACAGCGGTGCGGAAGGATCTGATGCTGCACGCCTATATGTTCATGCAGTCGGGAATCCCGGTGCTGTACAGCGGAGACGAGATCGGACAGGTCAATGATTACACTTACAAGGAGGATCCCAACAAGGCGGCGGATTCCAGATATCTCCACCGCGGGGCGATGAACTGGGAGCTGGCGAAGAACAGAACGGATGCAGACACGGTGGAAGGGAAAATGTTCCAGGGCCTTGATCAACTGGAGAAGATCCGTAAGACGGAGAAAGTATTCGTGACGCAGGCGGATACGTGGACCATCGAGACGTGGGACGACTCTCTTCTGTGCATCGGCAGATACTATGAAGGGGAGAAGCTGATCGGTCTGTTTAATTTCAGCGGGGAGGACAGGACGGCATGGATCAAGGAGGCGGACGGTGACTATGTGGATCTGATCTCCGGAAACAGAGTGCAGCCTGTGGATGTGCAGGTGCCGGGTTACGGCTTCCTTTATATGAAGAAGCTTACGGCACAGGGATAGGACCGGCGCCTGCCGTACAGCCGTCAAAGGGGCAGATGCGTAAGCGGGAAGATGCGAATGTATCACAGCCGTCAACGGAGCAGATGCGGAAGCGGGAAGACGTGAACGCATCACAGCTGCCAAAGGCGCAGGTGCGTAGGCGGGAAGCGGTGAGCGTATCACAGGTGTCAAAGGAGCAGGGGGATGAATATAGGCAAGATCGCGGAAATGGCCGGGGTATCCAGGGCGGCCGTTTCCCGCTATTTTAACAATGGATATATTTCGGAAACGAAGCGGGAGGCTATCAGACAGGTGGTGGAGGAAACAGGCTACCGTCCGTCGGTTCAGGCGCAGACGCTCAGAACAAAGCGGACAAAGATGATCGGCGTGATCGTGCCCAAGATCGCCTCCGCCTCGATCGGCAGGATCGTGGAGGGGATCCTCTCCGTGATCAACGGGAACGGATATCAGATGCTGTTAGCAGTGACCCAGAACGAGCCGAAGAAGGAACTGGAGTATCTGGATGCATTCAGCGAGAAGCAGGTGGACGGAGTGATCCTTCTGGGCACCGTGTTTCAGGCGGAGCATAAGAAGCTTCTGAAAAATCTTTCCGTCCCGGTGGTGATCGTGGGACAACAGATGGCAGGCTATAACTGTGTGTTCCACGACGATTATCATGCCTTCTATGATCTGACGAAGCGTTTCTTCGAGCGGGGCAGAACGAAGCTTGGCTATATGGGCGCCATACAGCAGGATGTGGCTGTGGGATCGGAGCGGTACAGAGCCTTCTGCGACGCGGCGCGTGACCAGGGGTATGAGGAGCTTGCGGGTAATTATGTGACGGCGGACTTTACCCTGCGCTCCGGTTATGAGAAGGCGAGGGAGCTGTCGGAGAGATGCCGGGAACTGGACGGCCTGATCTGTGCCACCGATACGATGGCGGCGGGCGCGCAGCAGTATCTCAGGGAACAGGGTATCAGGGTGCCGGAGCAGATCCTGCTGGGCGGACAGGGAGATGCCGAGATCGCGAGAGTGGCGATTCCCTCTCTGATCACGCTGCATTATTCCTACGAAAAGAGCGGGGAGATCGCCATGCAGATGCTGATGGATGCACTGGCGGATAAGGATGCGCGGCAGGCTTCCAAAGAGATGAAGCTTGGGTATCATATTGTAGAAAGATAGGCTGGAGCGGCCTCAGTTTACAGGATCTGCGCCGGAGAGAGTCTTTGGGGTGATAAGTTTGTTTTTTATAAGGTTTTTGGGGTTGTGAATGTGCCGGATATATACTATAATGATGTAATATAATTATACAAAACGACGAACCAGTCAGAACCAGAACAATTCATGATCAAAAAAATGACGAACAAGGAGGAACCAAAAAATGAAGAAATTCGAGTATGTCATCAAGGATGAGGTGGGAATCCATGCGAGGCCGGCAGGGCTTCTGGTAAAGGAAGCGAAGAAATATCAGAGTAAGGTCACCATCTCGAAAGACGGCAAAGCTGCCGAGGCAACGAAACTGATGGCGCTTATGGGACTCGGCGTGAAGTGCGGCGAGAATGTGGAAGTTTCCGTGGAAGGTGCGGATGAAGATACTGCATTTGAGGGCATCAAGGCATTTTTCGAAGCGAATCTCTAAAGGATCAGGCGAAAGCATGTCGTTACTATGAACGGGTATGGGAAACGAAATTTCCAATGTCGTTGACTTATAGAAGCTGTGAATAGTAACCAGGCAGCGGAACAGGTGTAAAAGACAGAGGAGGCAGGGGAAACTATGGTGAAGTTATCCGGCAAAGCGGTTTATAAGGGGGTCATTATCGGGCCCGTAGCGGTCTTGAAGAAGGACGAAGCGCAGGTGAAGCGGACCAAGATCACAGATGCGGACGCCGAGATCGTTCGTCTGACGCAGGCGGGAGAGCAGGCGCAGGCACAGCTGCAGAAGCTGTATGACAAGGCGGTCAGGGAAGTGGGCGAAGCCAGCGCGGCCATTTTTGAAGTGCATCAGATGATGCTGGAGGATGACGATTATCTGGATGCGATCCACAACATGATCCAGACGGAGATGGTGAATGCCGAGTATGCGGTCGCCGTGACGGGAGATAATTTCTCGGAGATGTTCGCCAACATGGATGACGATTATATGAAGGCGAGAGCGGCGGATGTGAAGGATATCTCCAACCGTCTGGTGCGGAATCTCATGGGGCAGGAGGATGTGGACTTGGCATCCATGGAGCCGTCCATCATCGTGGCGGATGATCTAAGTCCCAGTGAGACGGTACAGATGGATAAGTCGAAGATCCTTGCGTTCGTGACGGTACATGGTTCCACCAATTCCCACACGGCGATCCTTGCCAGGATGATGAACATCCCGGCGCTGATCGGCGTCCCCATGGATCTGGACGAGATACACACGGGCATGAAGGCCGTGGTGGATGGCTTTAAGGGAGAAGTGATCTTCGAGCCTTCCGAGGAGATCTGTGCCGAGGTGGAAGAGAAGATCCGGGAGGAGAAGGAGAAGCTGAAGCTTTTGCAGACCCTGAAGGGTAAGGAGAACGTTACCCCTTCCGGGCAGAAGATCAATATCTATGCCAACATCGGCAGTGTTTCCGATGTGGGCTATGTGTTGGAGAATGATGCGGGCGGCATCGGCCTGTTCCGCAGTGAGTTCCTGTATCTGGGAAGAGACGATTTCCCCACGGAGGAAGAGCAGTTCCAGGCATACAGGCAGGTCGTGCAGACTATGGCGGGCAAGAAGGTGATCATCCGCACGCTGGATATCGGCGCGGATAAGCAGGTGGACTATTTTAACCTGGGCAAAGAGGATAATCCGGCACTTGGTTATCGGGCGATCCGTATCTGCTTAAAGCAGCCGGATATTTTCAAGACCCAGCTGCGTGCGCTTCTGCGTGCGGCCATGTATGGCAATCTTTCCATCATGTATCCGATGATCATTTCCGTGGAGGAAGTGAAGCGGATCTACGAGATCGTGGATGAGGTGAAGGCGGAGCTGGACGAGGCGCAGATCCCTTACAAGGTGCCGGAGCAGGGTATCATGATCGAGACGCCCGCGGCGGTGATGGTCAGTGAGGAACTGGCGCAGATCGTGGACTTCTTCAGCATCGGTACCAACGACCTGACACAGTATACGCTGGCCCTTGACAGGCAGAACGCGAAGCTGGATGATTTCTATGACCCGCATCATCCCGCGGTACTGCGGATGATCAGGCTGGTGACGGACAATGCCCACAAGTACGGCAAATGGTCCGGTATCTGCGGCGAACTGGGAGCCGATCTGGAACTGACGGAAGAGTTCCTGCGGATGGGCCTGGATGAGCTGTCCGTGGCGCCGTCGATGGTACTGCGGGTGAGGAAGGCGGTCAGGGAAGCGAACGTGTAGAGCGGCCGTACCGTGGCCTTGCGGTTTGAGAGCATGCTGTGAAGCGTGTAAAGCGATAAGATCCGGGGTGATTCTTCCCGGGAGATAATAAAAGGTGTAAAGTCTTGGGCAGACTTTGCACCTTTTTTAGGGACGTGTAAAGTCCGTGTTATTGATTGACAGAGTTAAGGGGCTTCTCTATAATTGAGAAGTGCAGTTGGCAGTGGCAAGTCTGGCAAAACAGCAACAGGAGGAAACAGAAGATGTCGATCGAGAGAGTGAAAGCTTATTTGAAACAATATGATATGGAAGAACGGATCCGGGAATTTGACGTATCCAGCGCTACGGTGGAACTGGCGGCGGCAGCGCTTGCCTGCAAGCCGCAGCGGATCGCGAAGACGCTTTCTTTCCTGCAGGGGGATAAGGCGGTGCTTGTGTGCACGGCGGGAGATGCGAAGGTGGACAACCATAAATATAAGGAGCAGTTTGGCATGAAGGCGAAGATGCTCACTTTCGAGGAAGTGGAAGAGATGACGGGACATGCGGTGGGCGGCGTCTGCCCTTTTGCCGTGAAGGAAGGGGTGAGCGTCTATCTGGACGTGTCTCTGAAACGGTTCGAGACGGTCTATCCTGCCTGCGGGAGCGCCAACAGCGCGATCGAACTGACGATCCCGGAACTGGAGAAATGTTCCGGATATGAGGCGTGGGTGGATGTCTGCAAAGGGTATACGGATTAGAGACTGCGTAGAAGCGGGGCAGGGGTGTATGTTTGGAAGTTAGAGGTAACTATGGCGGAGCAGGAATATTTCAGGAATGCCTTGTCTGATTTTACATACGAGGCGGCCAGCGGCGGGGCGATCCGTCATCTGGCGGACTTAGGGTATACGGTGAAGCAGATCAGCGGGCAGCTGTCTTTCCCGACGCCCTTTGCGAGGGTGCAGAAGACGGTCTGGCAGAGGCTGCTTGAGACGGGCGTCCTCCTTACGGAAGAACCAGGCAGCGGGAAGAAGCGGGGCGGCAAAGCCGGGTACGTGATGGAGCGGGACAGATATGGCAGGACCAGTTTCCGCCTGGCGGCGAAGGACGGCGGGGAGGAGACCGGAGCGGTCTGTTGGAAAGAGCGGAGATTTGGCGAGGACGGCGGATCCGGCAGGGATCTGGCGGTGTATCTGGATGGAAAGTGCCGGGAGAACGGCGGCGAAGTATATATCTCCTGTCGGTTTGGCATATTGTCTAGGAGGGAACCGGAGGCGCTTGAGGCGGTCCTTGCGGTTTTGAATGAACGCCAGCGGGAGTATATAACCGGGCTTCCCTGGGAGGAGAAGGTCTGCTATCACAGGCTGGATCAGCGGATGCAGGAGATCGCAGTTAAGCTGTATCATGCCGGGAAACTGCGGGAGACGTGTTACTTTAGGAAGACCGGGGAGAAGGTGCATGTGGTATCCCAGATAAGAGCATGAAGAATAATATATGCCATATCCGCATATGCTGAAAATATAATTGCATTTTGCATGAGTCTGGTGTAAAATGTAGTTAAAGAAGCTGTGAATCAGCGGTGGGTTGACACCTAAAATCTGATACCTTTTCCGAACGCAGGTGTCGGAGGCTGGCAGGCAGCGGAAAAACCTGTTATTTTCCGGACACAGGTGCCGGAGGTTGGCAGACAACGGAAAAATCAATCATGAGAAGGGAATGCTTTGTGCTGCGGCATGAGACATTCCCTTTTCTAAATCATATGATTAAAGGATATGGATATGGACAAAAGAAGAGCAATTCAGATCATGACAAGGGCGGCAGTATTATATCATGTAAATCTGGAGGATCAAAAAGTAATTTTTCTTTATGGTGTGGCTGCTGAGGTTAGGAAGCAGTTACAGGCAGAAAGTGGGAAACTGCTTTCCATAAAAAGTTATGAAGTGGCATTTCATAGATATAATTTCCTTCATCTGACTGGGGTAAGGTTGAATCGTTCCAGAGTATCATCTGCAATCCATTTTTTTGAAAAATGTCTGGATAAGCGTCTGATGCCGGAGGACTTCAGCTTTGCGAAGGATGGTTCCACGGCCCAGAAACTTGATATCCTGGAAAACATGATGGGGATCAAGCGTAATGTGACGATGATTGGAGACTTTACGGACAGGGGACCGAAACTGTTTACAGAAAAGGCGGCAGGCAATGTGTGTGGCTGCATTGGCTTTGTTAAAGATCGAAATACAAGTCTGAATGTGCCGAATACACTTCTGAAAAAGGATATCAGGGATATCATTGCATCGCCAATGCAGAAGGTTTATGCGGTCCTTTCCAAAAGCTATACGGCAGAAAGATATTCAGTACTGGAGAAAGTGGATAAGAGGATTGACATAAAAGAATGGTTTTTTGCAGAGGGGATAGAGAGGACATTGGAAAGGGAAGCATTTTAGTAAGTCACGGAAGTGTCATAGGTAAGTGGATGGCATAACAAATCCGCGGCCATCTCCTGCATATGCTGTTCCATGGCATCGCGCGCGCCTTTGGCGTCGTGCGCTTTTGCAGCGTCCAGGATGGCTTTGTGGTATTTCAGGCCGGAAGCGCTGCCGCGTCTGTGGACAATATCTTTCATCGCCCGGGAGAGGTTTGCACAGATCATCTGGTAGGCAGACGCAAGGATCTGGTTGCCGCAGCAGGAGGCCAGAGTGGCATGGAAAGCCACATCGGCGGCAGCAAAGGCTTCTTCATCCTGCCTGGCGGCAGCCATGGCATCATAGATTTGGCAAAGCCGTGTCAGATCCTCTTCGGTCATGCGCAGGACTGCCAGTTCACACAGAGGCCCTTCCATGACACAGCGGAATTCCAGAAGTTCTTTTGATTCCTCCGCCGTCAGGCTGCCCGGAACGTTTATGCGGGCCATGGCGTCGCTGAGCGAATATCTGCGCACATAGCTGCCGTCGCCGACTCTTGTCTCGATCAGTCCCTCACCGGCCAGTTTCTGCAGTGCATTGCGTATGGTCACACGGCTGGTGCCAAAGATCTCACACAGCTGCATCTCTCCCGGCAGGCGCTCCTCCGGTTTCCAGATTCCCTGTTCGATATTCTCTTTCATCTGTGCGATCACCTGATCGCTCACGCTGTTGCGTGTTACCGGATGTAATCCCATGGCTTTGGTCTGACCTCCTGTATGATGATGGTTCCCGGCATCGTTACCCTCGGCAAAAGAAGGGCGCATGGCCCTTTGCTCACCGAGGGTATCCGGGCCGGTTCTGTGACATGGTATATGGGCAAGGGCACTATGCGGGAAGCAGCCCCTCTCTTACCAGAAAAGCGTGTACTTTTTCCCGATTGCTTTCATCCAGATCCGGCATCGGGAAAGTGCACTTCGCGCATTCGATGATACCTAGCTGGCGGACTGCTTCCTTGACATAGGGTACGAACGGCGCGCCGATGGCATAGATGTCCATACAGCGGTTTATCTTCTGCTGCAGCAGGGCGATCTGCCCTACATCTTCTGAGTTCACTGCCTTTACCCAGTCGGAGCAGAGCTTCGGCGCAACATTGGAGATACCGCAGATGGAGCCGTTTCCGCCGGAAAGCACGTTGTGGGCAAAGTTATCGTCGAAGCCGGAATAGATCTCGAAGTCCGGGCGGATCGGTTTTACGGCCTTGATCAATTCTCTCGTGTGATCCATGCCGGCGATCGTATCCTTGATGCCGATGATGTTCTCCTTTTCTCCGGCCAGCCGCCGTACAACGGACGGACTGATGGTGTAGCCGGTACGGTCAGGGAAGTTGTAGATATAGACAGGGCCGTGAATCTCTTCCGCCATACGGGTGTAAAAACGGTACATTTCCTCGTCACCGAACGAGAAGTAGAAGGGCGGCACGATCATGACAGCGTCCGCGCCTGCTTCCAGACAGGTGTTGGAGAGGGGCGCGATCTGTTCTGCGATCATATTGGCAGTGCCGATGATGACCTTCATACGGCCGGTGATGTGTCTGACGGCAAAGCGCGCGATCTCTTCGCGCTGTTGTAATGTCTGGCCGAAGAATTCTCCCAGACTTCCGCCGATCAGAACGCCGTCTATCTCATTGGCGATCAGGTAGTCGTAAAAGCGTCCCGCGCTCTCAAAGTCGATGGAACCATCCTGATGAAAAGGGGTGATTGCCGGGCAGATCCATTTTGCATTCATAACTGTTTCCTCCATAAAATCCTTAGTCGAGTCCTGCGCCCTGCATGGCGCTCAGGGCATGTTCCGTGTATCGTTTGTAGAAACCTTTTCTGGCCGGTCTCGGGAGAACGCCCCTTTTGCTTCTTTGTGCGAGAAGGGCAGCGGCTTCTTCCGGGGTCAGTTCTTTGCCGTCTGCGCCCACCAGATCCAGGCGGCGCGCCTCGATATCGTAGTGGATCAGGTCGCCTTCCTCGATAAAGGCGATGGGACCTCCGGCAGCGGCTTCCGGGCTGATATGACCGATGGCGGCCCCACGGGTGGCACCGGAGAAACGGCCGTCGGTGATCAGAGCCACATGGCCGTTTAGCGATTCGTCGCAGACAATGGCCTCGGTGGTCATGAGCATTTCCGGCATTCCGCAGCCCCGCGGGCCTTCATACCGGATCACGATCACGTCGCCCGGGTTGATCTTCTTGTCGACAACGGCCTGGTAAGCGTCTTCCTCTTCGTTGAACACCCGGGCCGGCCCGGTGAAGCTGTGCTGGGAGAGGGCGACGGCAGAATATTTGATGACGCTGCCTTCCGGGGCGATGTTTCCTTTCAGAATGGCGACACTGCCCTTTTCGGTGGCTTTCTCCACCGGGAAGATGACCTCGTCCCTGGTCAGGCGATAGTTTTCCAGATAGCCCAGGTTGCGCTCGAAGAAATTGTCGCGCTGCAGATCCTCCAGATTTTCGCCGAGCGTCTTACCGGTCACTGTCATAACGTCAAGATCCAGCATGTCTTTCAACAGAAGCTGTACATAAGGCACGCCGCCGGCAAACCAGAAGCTTTCCGTCAGATGTTTGCCGCTGGGGTTCAGATTGCCCAGGTGGGGCACCTGGTGATTGACTTCGTCAAAAAGTTCGATGGGCATCTCATAACCAAGTTCGCGGGCAATGCTCGGCAGGTGCAGAGTGGCGTTGGTGCTGCCGCCGATGGCGCTGTGAACGATCAGGGCGTTGCGGAAAGCGGCAGGTGTCATGATATCGGAAACCTTGATATCCCGTTCCACAAGCCGCATGATGGCGCGGCCGGCCTGACGGGCATAGCGAAGGATGTCGGTCATGGTGGCGGGCGCAAGCGCGGCTCCCGGAAGCGTCATGCCGAGGGCTTCCGCCATACACTGCATGGTGCTGGCCGTGCCGAGGAAAGTGCAGGCGCCTACGGAGGGACAGCCGGTCAGATAATAGTCCCGGATCTCCTGGTCGGAGATGGCGTCCTTACGCTTCTGCCGCAGGGAGATATCGCCTGCCACAAGACTGGTGGTCTGCCGTGGTCCGGGCCGCATACTGCCGCCGGGGACGAAGATAGCCGGAATATCCATGCGGGCGGCTGCCTTCAGATGCGCCGGGATGGACTTGTCACAGCTGCTGGAAAGGATCATGCCGTCCCAGGGCACGGCGCTGGCGTGCACCTCTACCATGTCGGCGATCGCTTCGCGGGATGCGAGCACGAGATTCATGCCGTCATGTCCCTGTGCACAGCCGTCGCAGACATCGGTGATATGGTAGTGGGCAGGGAAACCACCCTGCTCAAAGACGCCGATTTCGGCCTGCTTCGTAAGCTGATGGAGATGGACGCTGCCCGGATGGGAATCGCCGTATACGTCTTCGATCATGATCTGGGGTTTTGCGATGTCGGTGTCATCCCAGCCGCTGCCCATCTCCAGGGCGTTGAACTGGGCCCACCACAGACGCTCTTTTGCACTTTTCTGTTTCATGAGGACCTCCTTGAAATCTGTATACTTGTAATACAGATTTAGGATATAAGAAAAGAGGAGGAAAGTCAATACTTTAGAGTACATCTAACAGAAGAATTGTTATAACTGCCGACAAATTTCGGTCGTAGTCTTAACCTTATTCATGGAATAGATATGCACACCGTCCACACCGTGCTCCCTCAGGTCGCGGATCTGGCGTACCGCATAGTCTATGCCGGCCTTGCGCATATCATCCTTGTCGTCGCCGTAAGTGGCAATGAGGTCAGCCAGCGCTTTCGGGACGGAAGAGCCGGAGAGAGATACGGTGGTACCCAGCTGTTTGGCAGTGGTGATGGGCATAATGCCGGCGTGGATGGGGATATCGATACCAAGCGCGCGGGCCCTGTCAAGAAAACGGTAGAAGAAGGCGTTATCAAAGAACATCTGGGAAACCAGGGAAGTGACGCCGGCTTCCACCTTTTCTTGCAGATGGCGCAGGTCTTCTTCCAGGCTGGGCGCCTCGAAATGCTTCTCCGGATAGCAGGCGCCGGAGATCTGCAGGTCCGTATGCTCCTTCAGATGGCGCACCAGATCTGCGGCATAGTGAAATTCACGGCTGTCAAATTGTTCGTCGCTCATGGACAGGGGTCTGTCGCCGCGCAGTGCGAGGACATGGTTTACGCCGGCCGCTTTCAGCGCTTCACAGTTCCTGCGCAGGTCTTCTTTCGTGAAGCCGACACAGGTGATGTGGGCGATGGCGTCGATCTGCAGTTGTTGTTGGATATAGGAAGTGATCTCGATGGTCTTGCCCGCGCGGGAGCCGCCGGCACCGTAGGTGCAGCTGATAAAATCAGGGCGCAGCGCCGCCAGCTGCCGCAGAATAGGGTATACGTTGTCAAATTCGTCATCTTTCTTGGGCGGGAACACCTCGAAGGAGAGTCCGGTCTTATTTCCGGTCGTAGTCTGTGTCATAGGTCTATCGGATGGTGGTTACTGTTCGTTGGAACGCACCGCACCATTTTCCTTTCTCTAGTTTGAATATTGCTTGCTTTTGTACTCAAAATATCGTAACATAAATTTAGGATACAGGCAAGAAACGAAATTATAATGTACTGGAAAGGGCGTAACAGGGAAGAGGAAGACAGGAACTGTTGCGTAAGGGAATCAGAATGAGCGAACAGAACAAGAATTTTGACAGCACATCCGACTATGTTGCATCCAAGCAGCTTCTGGCGAGCGTTAACGTGGCCATTGCCCTGCAGAAGCCGCTTCTCGTAAAGGGAGAACCCGGAACCGGTAAGACGATGTTGGCGCAGGCGATCGCCAATTCTCTGGGAAAGAAGCTGATCATCTGGAATATAAAATCAACCACCAAGGCGCAGGACGGCCTGTATATGTATGATACGATCCAGAGACTGTATGACGGTCAGTTCGGTGAGGAAGGCGTGAATGACATTGCCCGCTATATTAAGCTGGGCAAGCTGGGAGAGGCATTTGAGTCGGAGGAACAGGTGATCTTACTGATCGACGAGATCGACAAGGCGGATCTGGAATTTCCCAACGACCTGCTCTGGGAGCTTGACCAGATGGAATTCTATATTCATGAGACGAAGAGAACGGTGAAGGCGAAACACAGGCCCATCGTGATCATCACTTCCAATGCGGAGAAAGAACTGCCAGACGCATTCTTACGCAGGTGTATTTTCCACTATATTGATTTCCCGGATCAGACGCTGATGGAGGAGATCGTGCGCACCCATTATCCGGATGTGGAGGACAAATTGTTAAAGGATGCCATGGAAGCGTTTTACTGGATCCGTTCCATGAAGGATATCCGCAAGAAACCCAGCACATCGGAGCTGATCGACTGGATCAACGCCCTGCAGATCGGCGGGATCCCGACGGATAAGCTGCGCTCGGAGCTGCCTTTTATCGGGGTGGTGGTGAAGAAGGACGAGGATCTGGAGACGGTGAGGAACAGGCGGGAATTTTAGAAGTAAACTTCCACTATGCATTCAGGGATATTGCAGGCACAGCCAACAATATCCATATAGAGGGAAAGATTGATGTTCAGTAAATTTTTCTATACGTTAAAAGACAAGGGACTTGACGTATCCTTAAGCGAGTGGCTGACACTGCAGGACGCGCTGAATCAGGGGCTGTGCAACAGCAGCCTGACGGAATTCTATTATGTGGCGCGGATGATCCTGGTGAAATCGGAGACGGAGTTTGACAAGTTCGATATGGCCTTCGACGAAGTGTTTAAAGGGATCCAGTCGGAGAATGAGGTCAGCAAGAATATGATGCGCTGGCTGGATAAGCCGGAGATGCAGGATGTCTTCGAGGAGATTCGCCACGAGATGAACCAGGAAGTGATCCAGGTGGACAAGGAAGACGTGGAGAACACCTTTAAGGAGAGACTGCGGGATCAGAACGAAGAGCATAACGGCGGCAGCCACTGGATCGGCACCATGGGGAAGACGTCTTTCGGTAACCTGGGCGGCAACATGGGAGGCATCAGGGTCGGCGGCACCACCGGTTATCAGTCTGCCTTTCAGGTGGTGGGCGCCAGGAAATACCGTGACTTCCGCAATGACA